>NZ_JAMBLN010000004.1:0-171098 GCF_023337025.1 Mediterranea sp. ET5
TAACCTTTTATAATTTCCTCAACTTCTGATGAATTTAAAATTCCACACAAATAAAACGCTTCATCTTCATTATCAAAAGCTACAAAAAGCACCTTTGAATCTGTAACAACGGTTTTATTTCCTATATATTCATTGTTCAAAGATGAGACAACGCAACAATGCATTGCAATAGATTGTTCTTTCCATAAAACCTTATAAGGTTTGAAAGTGTACTCTCCTACATTATCTAAGCGATACCATGGAAATTCATTTTCATCAAAGAGTTTTCCACTTTTAATTCTAGTACTCAATAATATGTCATGGAAATAATATAACCAATCATACGTACTAGCGTATTCAGATTTCAGTTTAGACTCGTCATAACCTCTATAAATACCATTTCCTTTATTCTCATGTGGAACAATCATAAACAACGAAGAATTTAATCCCCATTTATCAATATTCCTACCACCAACCATAGGATAAATGAACTCTTTGTCTACTAAGCCTCTATGAACTCCTTTTTCTTTTACGGCTTGCAATCTTGACCTTTCAACTATATTTTCAATATATACCTTATCACCACGCTTTCCAAGAACGTTTATAAGATAAATACCTTTAGCACCGCACGGCTCTATTCCTTTCCTACCACGATAGTTAGAAGGTCCTAAATATGAATTGAGATTATGCATTATATCAGAATCCATAGTCAGCCATGGACTTCTAATATCTTCATTAATAGGTTTAGCTGACAACTTCTTTAAATAAAGGTTCTTTTTAACAAACTCATAACCATCTGTATTCTGTATTGGATTCAGTAATTCACATTCATAGTAGGAATCCATTGGATAAGTCATAGCAATAGATTTCCTAAAATTGTATACAGATGTTTTATTGGTAGCTATACCTTTAAATGGGTTTACTTGAAGCATATCGTAAACAGATTCAATACAGAACGGTTCATTATATCCATCTCTAGTTATACAGAATTTTCTAAAGCCCTCTCCACCCTTTAAACTTTTTACAAAAGTCTGCGGTAAGACAAAACTTGCAATTCCATTATTTTTTAAATAGTGGTCAATGCACACATAGACAACAGCCATTGCAAAATCATCATGGCTTGTTATCTTGTCATATGCATTTTTCTCAAAAATTCCATATGACAACCATATATCTAAAGTCAATTTTCTATAGCTTTCAGACATAGCCTTCCATGCAATCCATGGTGGATTCCCCATTATATAATCAAAATGTCTTTTACTGAATAATGGTGCAAAAGAGTTTTTTAGTATAATAGGCCAGAATCCATCCTTAGAACAATTATGAAGAACTTGTAATTGGCAAAACAAGTTTCTAGCTATCTGCCTATTATCATTGCTGAAAACTATTCCTTCTTCATTTTTAAGCCTTGATTCAAATTCCTCAAAAGTAGAATAATCATTCAATATACAAGTTGATAAGGTTTTAAGGAATTTATCACTTTCAATTCTATTATCAAGAATAGGTAGTATAAACTTACCAATAGATGTTTCTATGCTTATTATGTTATCATTTTCTTTTTGCTTCGCATGAACAGTTGGTACCAGAATACTATCACACATATAAACAGGGATTGAAATTGGCGTTTCTAGTTGCGTAATATCCCCCAACGATAAAATATAATTTCCTTTGCTTTGAATTACTGCAATAGGATTAATGTCAAATCCGACAAAATTATCAACAATCCTACTGACAAGTTCATTATATGATAAATCTTTCGAATATTTATCTATATACTTCTTTATCAGATGAGTAAGAAAGATACAAGAGCCACATGTCGGGTCTAGAACAGATTCACTTATTCCACCCTTATAACCACTTTTTTCTATTGTAAAATCAACTAGCCATCCAACTGTGTAATATTCTCCCATCAAATGCCTTAATGCTTTTGGCATTAAGCTTTCATAGGTCTGTTTTAGAACATCTTCTACTATTTCAGGTTTAATTACACTAGCCGTTGTCTCAAAATCATCTAATTCTGTTATAATAGTATTAATCTGGTTTATATCAAAATCTTCTGTTAGTGTAAACCATTCAAAGAAATGTATTTCAAAAAAATTGTCTATATAATTACAAAAATCATTATTTCTTCCATGAAATAAAGCAAACAAGTCAGAGCAATCCTTTATGACATCAGTCTTATTTGTTGGAAGTTTAAGACTTGTAAATAGATTCTGAATTAATAATTTTATAATGATACTATAATATGTCTGGATTACAAATAATGCTTTTTTAACATCAATTTCGCCATGACTATCTTCTACGTTATACATATTTCTTATGGCTGAAACATGTTTTACGAAATCACTTTCTTGCTTCTCATAAATTATACCAAAAATTCTATCCCATTCATTGTATAATGTTTTAACTCTTATATTTTTCTCTAAAGATTGAATTAGTAGTTTATATAAATTAGGAATTATTTGTTGCGTTATCTTTGATTTGTAGTTGAAAGATGCGTACAGTTGCTGCGAACTCAATACCTTTCTATCTGTGGAACGAATATAAAGAAGTATTCTTTTAATTCCATTAGCAAAATCAAAAGGCTGGCTAACCTCAAATTCAGCATTTATCTGAGTAGGAAAGCCTTTAGGTCTGTTCTTGGTTTTTTTATCTTCAAAAATATTTATCGGTGTAGAACCTTCTCTAAAACGACAAAAAACAAAATTTTTCCCATCAAAGCCTACACCAACCTTTTTAAATAAAACACTTTTAAACTGTGAAAAATTTCCATTAGATTCCTCTAGAGAAAAATTTATAAGATAATGAAACAGTCCATGGTCCCTATCATTTCTTCCATAAACTGCCTCATTTAACCCTTCCTTGTTTTTCGCAAAAAGATTTAACTTCTTTAATTCAAAAATAATGTTGTTATAAATACTATCGGCACGACCTCCATATATTGAGGTTTTCTCATTGTTTACTTTAATATTAATGCTATAAAGTTTAGCTATTTTATCAAAAATATATTACAACCTCTTTTTATATCATCTTCCACACGAGCCGTAGAACATGTATTTTCAAACTCTATTATTAAATCTTTTAACTCCATATAGATATATTTGATGCAAAGGTAAAGATTTTGCTGAATATAATTCTATGATATTTATAATATTATCCAATACATTAAAATTCCAATAAGTCATAGCAATGCAATATTTATACTGGCAGCAAATTCTTTACGCCCGGCATGAGGATGAGCATCTATCATTCGGCATTTCACACCTCGACACATTGCTATAAAAATCCCCAATCTGCTGACACAATTTCTCAAAACAGTATTTTCAGCTAACGCGTACTTTTGAGAAATGGATCCTTCCAGCGAGTAAATGCTAAACCCGATTAACACAAATCGTCTATTTCACCCGCATATTTTGCATTTATAAACACAAAACAGCTGTTTTTCGTGCGCAAAACAATATTGTTTCGCATGTCAAACACTTGTGTTTGGCTCGTCAAACAATATTGTTTGACGGGTGAAACAATATTGTTTCATCATTCGATGTAAAGAAAAGAGATACTCAAGGAATAAATACTGACATCTGCTCTCTAAAAGAAGCGGAAGGGCAACCATTTTACAACTATCACAAGACGCACCATCTTCACCAGTACACATTCATTCCGTCAGTCATCAGACAGACAATAGCGCAATCCGAAACCACATCCATTCAAACAGCAACAAAGTGTATTTTACGAATCGCCCGAGAAGCCCCGTTTTACTCACCGTCCCGTATTTTGGTGCAAGCAAGGGCACTGTGGAGCGATTCGTTTGACACTTTGACAAAATGACAAAAGGGAATTTTCCCTATTCCACCGCAATCACCTCCAGGCATAATCTCATAACGGTATTGCAACGCCATCGTTTATCAGCTGCTCATTGCCTGAACTTTTCTGCATATCATACTGTCCAAACCGGACTGCATAAATTTGCTTCCCATATTTTTGTGCAAATCGTACTGTATGCATCGTTCCACTTTGTATGGGAAATTGTGCAACGACAATCTCCCGAGACAATGCTGCCTGTAAACGATTGCGAGCAACCAGACGTGACGAATTAGCCTTTACTCCTATGATTTGCTCAGAAACAAGAAGTCCGTCATTTTGAAGAATAAGCTCCTGAAGCGATTTGTTCTCCTTAGGATATGTCAAATCCAATCCGGTAGCAACAATAGCAACTGTATTGCCGCCAGCATCCAAACAACCTCGATGAGCCGCAGCGTCACATCCAAGTGCCAATCCGCTGACGACCGTTTTACCTTGTCTGGCATACGTCATACCCCACTTATAGGCAGCTCCGCAACCTCTTTTGTCAGCCTGTCTGGCACCAATAATGGCGACCGCCTCCCTTGTCAATAAATTCTTATTCCCAAATAAATGAATAAGCGGAGGACAATCAGCTTCTATCATTCTCAGATTTTCCGGAAAATCCGGATGATAAAAAGGTAAAGTCAATATGCCGAGCCTTTCTTGTCTTTCCAGTATACATCGGGCTGTTGTAAAGGACGCTTTAATATTCTCGTGTGTAGAATATATCCGATGAAAGGAAGCCTGAGACATTCCAAAAATCTCAACGGCTGAGTAACCTGACAACTGCAAACACAAGATTTGTTCAATACGTAAGTTCTTATCCATCTTCATTTATCTGTTAATTCAATTCATTACAAAATATCTAACCTACCTGTTAATCATAATTCCAATGACCTGTTTGGATTAAAAAAGAAGTCCTTTATACAAAGACGGCCTCTCTCCATTATTCACCAAGCAACACAATTCCGTTTCATCCCAAGTAGTATCCAAGGTAAAGAAACCAAGTCTGTCCGGTTCCCGACTGACAGTTCCATACCGAAGTTGTTGCCCCATATAAAGAAATGGGGTCATGGAGGCTTGCCATCGGATATCTATGCTACAATTGAATTGCTCCTCTATCAAAGCTATATGCTTTCTTCGATTTTCCTCATTGAGACCGTCAGTCTTTTGCAACCAGCCTATAACTGTTTCATTGGGGGACAGACTGTTTTTTATGAAGTCTTTCAGTTCCTGAAACTTGCTGACGTCAAGGCTTTCAAACGTAACAATCTGTATTCTATATTTGGCTCTGGGTATATTCAACATGGAGTCGGACGGGACCTCACCTGCGATGTTACACTCTTCAATGATAGACTTCAGTATGTCAATGGTCGAGATTTCCAGACTGTCTACCAACTGCAATACACCAGCTTTCAAGGATGTATCTTCCAAATTGTCATCAATGATACCGTTAATGGCATTTGCAGACAGATTGGCAAACTCCTTGATGTAACGAATGCGTCCGGGACGTCCCAACAGATTTTCGTCAACACTCAGTTTATTAGTAGTCAGTATATAGAGTTTACGTGTACTGTTATACACGCCATCTATCATCTTCAACAGGACCTCCTGTTCCTCATCAAAGGTCTTTTCTGCTTCATCAATGAGGATTATGCTTTCAAAACACAGCGACTGTATGAATTCCAACATTCCTTCCATCGGTTTTGAAATCACAATGACCGGCAATCCCAGGCGGTTGCAAAGCAACTTGGCGGCAATCGTTTTTCCCGTCCCTTTCAGTCCATTGAATATCACACCAAGATTCTTGCCACTCCTGGTATATAGTTCCGAAGTCCATGTCCTGATGACCCTGGCTATAATGTCTTCGCAGTCCAAATCATAGATTTTGAAGTTGAAAGTAAATGCTTCATCGATCTTCTCCAGACCAAGTCTTTTCAAACGCATGTCTTCATAGATACGGAACACCCCTCTACCGGGACAAGGGAGTAAAGTCGCGTAACCGGGAATAGGATACAGGATACCTCCTTCATTGATCCATTTCTGCCTTTCCACCTTGCGGATGTTTTCCTTGTCAATTTTCTGATCCGGATTCAGATATTCTTCCCGAGTCAGTGTGTAATATTCCAAATCCACCAGTTCGTCTTGATACGTGAGACCACACTCCTTTTCCAAACCTGCATAAGTGAATCCGTTTTTCAACGCAACCCTTCGTGAAGCATCATTACGGGGGAGGACAGCGATAGTCAGAGAGTCTGCCATCCGTTCGATAAACAGATAGCGTTTCATGACATCCACAATTTCTGTCATATAACCCTTCTGACGTGAATCACCATGAAGGAAATAACAAATCTCGTAATTACATTTTTCCCCTGACACCGTGTTTTCCTTGTGCGGTGTAACTTCAAAGACTCCGACAATGCATGTGGGGTGTTCCTTTTCCGCGATGACAAACATTTGCTGGTCTGATATCCCTCGGCGTATCTTACCCTCCGCCTCGCTAGGGGTAACCATGGGACGGAATCCTGTATTGGCAGCAATCTCCGGATCGTTCATCAGACGAAAGAGGTCCTGTACGTCATTCTCCGCTGGTGTACGGAGAATCAGTCTGTCTGTAGTAAGTTCAATCATTTGCTTCATAGTCATTCTGTTATTACAAGTATGAATTTACCGTATGCTGGAATACAGCACACTCTCATAAAAATAATTCGGGCGTCAGAGATTTATCGACCAACCTCTAACGCCCGATACTGAAATGGAGAAAAAAAATAGGATTGAGCAAGTCTGAATGCTTTACCCTAACTTGACTGAAGGACCACGCTCTTGCAAGCCTCAACGATGCCTTCCAATTCAGTCTTGATAGCATCCAGTACCTCGGCTACAGACACTTCTTCCCTTATCTTTTTCGCCTGGTAAAGGAATGCATTTTGATATTTATTGTACATACGTTCCTTCCCGCTATCACGTCTTTTTCTTGCCCGGATGCAAGCCTTCACACATATCTCCGGAAAGGTATCAGGTATTCCTTCTTCAAAATTGAAATAGTGAAGTGCTTGAATACATGCTTCCTGACGAGTCTCCTCCCAAAGGACTTCATGCCTCTTTTTTGCACTTTCACCGATCCATTCTATTCCTCGGCAATATCTGTTGCCTTGCAGTTGTACAAGCAAGACATACCGGTCGTTGATTTTTATTTTAGCCTCCAGAAGACCTAAACCGTGCGTAAATCCCCAATTGGTAAAGACGGCATCCAGGCAGCGTCCGTCCTTTGCTATGCTGTCAATGTCCATACCCGGCAAGACCTCTTTCCATGATTCCGATTTTCGCAGATGTTCGTTCAAGGACTGGCAGAGGTACGAGTACCGGAATTTATCCTGCAAGTCCCTTATCCGCAATCTTTCGCCTGTCTCCCTGGCTTCCGCCGACAATAAGAAACGGCTTTCTCCACTCGGAATCCAACAGCGGGACAAGTCATGCAGGTTCTTGACAAACGAACCATAGTCCTCAACCAATGCCCGGTCATAAGGCCGGCAGACAGACTGCTCCTTCAGTTGGAACAGGACATCATGCAGCTCCTGATAACTCTTTATCCGCCAAGTTCCTTCGACTTCGACAGCTTTTCTGTCCGGAAAGACGGTCGCCAAAGACAACAGGATGAAGTCCCGGCAGGCATCCCCGGCCTTTGCACGGTATTCGTCCAACTGCTTTTTCACCGGTAAGCTTTTGACTTTGTTCTCCAGGACAAGCACCACCTGTCCACCCGTTTCAACACAAAGGTCAAAGTGCTTGTACTCCCTCCGGATATGCCATCCGATATCCTCCCAATCAGTGCTACACCCCCAGGCTTTGCAGATTGCAACAAACAGACGAGGATACTGTTTTCCCAACCAATACAGGAAATTGCTGTGGAACAGTTCTTTTGATGACAGCGATAGTTGAAACAAGGGCGATGCCATCAACGCTTCTTCTACAGACTCCTTCCGCAATAACCTTCTGACGAGTGGAACGACTACCGTTTCAATCACTTTATAATCCAGCCGATGCTCTCCCTCAAACCATTCAGCGTGCTTGTAATGCACGCTGTATTCTTCATAACCGCAGACCAATGTATCGTTTCTGCCAAACAGTGCATAGGTATTCTCTCTATCGGAGTCCGAGATTGCGGCAAACTGATGCTCCTCCAACCGTCGATAGGCATCACAAAGTTCCGGGGTAATTTCGTAGTGTGTCTCTCCGTCCTGACGAGGATTCAGGAACTCATGTGTCCCGATTTGCCTGCGCATAAACTCGGAAACATGGAATGCCGGATTGACCAATATCTTCCGATACCCTCTCAACTGCTGGGCGAACATACCGCCCATAGAGGTCCCGATAATAAGCTCAGGGCATTCTTTCGCACATAGGTCTTTCAACAGGCCGTAAGCCTCATCCGGATTGACAGGCAAATCTGGAGCAATGACGTCACATTCCGGAAGTAGCAGACGCAGGTTCTTCGCCGTCGCAGACAAACCGGAAGAGGATAATCCGTGTACATACAGTAGCTTTGTCATATTCAGTATATAGATTGATTCATTCCTTTGTGGTGTTTTGTACCATTATACTCGTCCCTCCAGGGAAAATTGCACAAAAGACAGATTTTAACATCTTCTGTATGCAACCCGGCAACTGTGGCGACACCATCCTGCATGCAGAGGCAACCGTGTCATTCCACCGCAATCACCTCCAGGTCATCAGGGACGACGATGCGTCCGTGGAAGTTGCGTGCGGCCTCTCCGGTGTAGTCCTCACGGCGGGTAGAGAGGTGGCGGTCCTCGGTATGATAGAGCAACAAATTGCGGACGTGCAGGGAGGCGGCAAGCTCACCGGCTTCAAGTGCCGTACTGTGATGCTTCTCGTAGGGCTTGAAGATTTCACGGTCGCGGTAGAGGCAGAAGGCTTCGCACAGCAGCCAGTCGGCTCCCTCCACATAGGGACGGTTGGCAGCATTGAACGGCTCGTCACCCAGACAGGCCAGACGGATGCTGCCGGGAAGCCAGGCACAGAAACCGAACTGTTTCTCCTTGGCTGACCGGATGTCAAAACACTGCAGGTCGATGCCTGCTGCACGGAAACGGTCCCGGTCCTCCAGTTCATGGAAAAGGATGGCAGACCCGATGAATGCCTGGAGCTTGGCAGGGAGTGTCAGCCGGCAAATCTGTTCCAGCACTCCGAGTGCACGGGCGTGACTGTAGAGGGTGAACGTACCGGCATACGTGCCGCTCTTCATGCGCTGTGCCACCATGCGGACCATCCAGACGGCACCCAGGATGTGGTCCGTATGGGCATGGGTGATGAACATGTCGTGAATGTCGGACAAGGCGAGTCCGGCTTTTTCCAGCTGCGAAAGGATACCGTTGCCTCCTCCCCCGTCCACCAGCAAAAGCCCTTCGGCTGTCCGCAACACAAAACAGGTGTTATAACAACGGGTGGCTGTGGCATAGCCTGTCCCCAGCATGATGAGTTGATTGTCGGTCGGTGTACACATAGTCTGTCTGCTTTTTTGGGTACAAAGGTACACTTCCGGGCAGAACGACCCAAAAAAGTCGCCGACGGAAGCGAAATTCTTCCGCACGCGTGCCACAATCTGCCGCAAAAACGTTTCCTTTGTAGGAGCGTTACGTCCGCCTTTTATCTGGAAATTTTCTATCGTATGCTCGCCCCGTCTGCAGCACGTGGCGAAAAACAACAAACATAATAGCTATGAAAACACCTTGCATGCTGACGCTGGCGGGAGCCTTGATCCTGGGTTCCTGCAGCACGGACAAAGAGACCGGCGGGATGCTGTTCCCCGCCGACGGTGCGACCGGAGTCAACCCCGACACGCACCTGGTACTGACCTTCCACGACACTCCCGCAGTGGGCGACTCGGGAATGATACGTGTCTTCAACGCCCGTACGGGAGAACCGGTCGACAGCCTGGACCTGAGCATCCCTGCCGGACCGACGGAACCGCGCACCTACGGACCGGAGTGTGACTACACGAAGGTGCCCTACGACTACACGCGCACCACCATGCCCACCAACCGCGACACACGTCCCGGCACTCCGTCGGGGACAGCCGAACCGACGCCGCCCGACTATCAGCTGAACATCATCGGCGGATTTACCGACGCATTCCACTTCTACCCCATCATCGTACGCGACTCGGTGGCAACCATCTACCTGCACAACAACATGCTGGAGTACGGACAGACCTACCGCGTGGAGATTGACCCGGGCGTGCTGACACTCGCCGACGGCAGCTTCCAGGGCATCGACGGATGGACCTTCACCACCAAGGCGGAAGCGCCGGCACGGACCGATACGCTTGTGGTCGATGCCACGGGACGGGGAGACTTCAACACCGTGCAGGGCGCACTCGACTACCTGCCCGACTTTGCCGAACGGACGACAGTCATCCTCGTGCGTCCGGGTGACTACGAGGAACTGGTATACGTGCGCAACAAGTCGCACGTCAAAATCAAAGGGTCGGGCATGGACTGCACCCGCGTGCATTATGCCAACAACGAGGTGTTCAATCCTCACCCGCTCACCGTGAAGACCAACGAATGGCCGGGCACCTTCCCCTCACGGCGTGCAGCCTTCGCACTGGACAACTGCCGCGACATCGAGGTGGAGGACATCACCATCGCCACTGACCTGCGCGGACAGGCGGAAGGACTGCTCATCAACGGTGAGCGCATCGCCTTGCGTCGCGTGCACATCATCGGCTCGGGCGACGCCTTGCAGGCGAACGGGACCATCTATATGGAAGAATGTGAACTGGACGGCGGAGGCGACACCATCCTCGGACGGGGCAGCCTCTTCGCCTACCGCAGCAACTTCCGCAACGACGGCGGGCCCTTCACCTGGGTGCGCAACACCAAGGGACATCACGGCGACATCTTCGTGGAGTGCACGTTCTCGACGAACAACGGACGTCTGGCGGACTATGGCCGCACCAAGTCCAACCACGGCACTGCCTACCCGGATGCCGAGGTAGTACTCATCGACTGCCGGGTGAAGAACATCCGTCCGGAGGGCTGGTCGTCCATCGGTGAACCGACGGCACGCATGCTGGAGTACAACACACGCGACCTGGAGACCGGACGTCCGGTGGATACCTCACGCCGCCACCGCTACTCGCGTCAGCTGGATGCCGTGAAGGATGCCGAGCTCATCAAGAACTACCGCACACCCGCCTACGTGCTGGACGGATGGACGCCGACAGGGAATTGACCGGGGCAGGAACACTGCCACATCGCCGGGTAATTGCCGGTTGCCCGTTGGCAATTGTCAATTTATTTACGTACTTTGCAGCACCGTTTAACCGGAGGCGGCGTGACGCCGTCTCCACTTTTCCTTTTTAGTCTATGAAACACAAACTGATCACCCTCGGCTTCCTGTCGTTGCTGGCAGGACTCGCCCCCGTGCAGGCACAGGAGTCTGCACCCTTCCGTTCACCCTTCCCTTCCGCCCTCAACGTGGCACATACCTGGAACCGGAGCCTGACCAAGAAGGCGGGACTGGTCGTCGGCAAGCAACTGGCTGCCGAAGGGGTCCGCGAAGTGGCACTGCCCGACCTGACCCTCGTGGGACCCTCGTCGGACACACCCCTGCTCAACACCTACGGCGAAAGTCCCTATCTCACTGCCGAAACAGGCGTGGAGATGACCAAGGGGCTACAGACCGACGGACAACTGAAGGCGTTCATCCGCATCGAAGAGAAAGAGAAGAAAGCATCCTACGTGCGCCCCTGGCAACGGGTGCTCGACGAAGCACATGCCGCCGGCATCGCCACACCGGCACAGATAGCGGCTTCGGACACGGACGGCAAAGACCTGGGACCCTGCTCCGACGAATTCCGCAAGACCGCCTTGCAGGTGGCGCATGAATCGCTCACGCTGCTGAAAAATGCAGGAAGCATCCTGCCGCTCGACACGGCATGGGTGAAGTGTGTGGGGGTCACGGGCGACGACGGACTGGTGGCGGACATGATGCCCGTCCTGCAACAGGGACTGCCCTGTGCCGTCAGTACGGACACGCGGACGGCAGACCTGATTATTGTCTTTGAGGACGACGACATCGACAGCGGGCGCATGGGCAGTCTGCTGCTGACGGGGAAACCTGTCGTCGTGGTGCTGCTCAACAGCCGTCCGATTGCCTTGGGCAAGGCGCTCGACGCCAGTGCCATCCTCGAAGCCTGGCATCCGGGACGCGAAGGCATGCAGGCCATCGCCGACGTACTCACGGGAGCTTACAACCCGGGTGGCAAGCTGACGGTCGCCTTCCCCGACTTCGCCTTCGGACACGGACTGAGCTATGCCGACTTCCGCTACACCGGACTGCGCATCGAGCCTGCCTCCATCGGTCCGGACGGCAGTGTGACCGTCCGCTTCAACGTGACCAATACCGGTACACGTCCCGGAGCCGAGGTCGTGCAGGTCTACCTGGAGGATGAGGAGAGTTCCGTCCCGCTGCAATGTCCCAAGCTGGAGGCGTGCAAACGCACGAACGTCAATCCCGGACAGACCAAGGAAGTGAAGTTCACCATCCGTCAGCGGAACATGGTGCTGCTCGACCACTCGGGGCAGTGGACGGTCGAACCGGGCTTCTTCACCGTCCGCGTGGGTGGAGGCAGTGACGACATCCGTCTGCAGGGACGCTTCGAAGTGAAATGACAGACTGACGGGCGGGCCGGAGAAGGAAGATGCTTCCACCGGTCCGCCCGTCAGCTCAATGGAGAAAGGGAGCGGGAGCTCTACGGACGCGCCTGCATCAGCGCACGCTCACGCTCCAGCTTGTGGTTCTCGTAGATTTCGTCGATGATGCCGTCCGACAGTCCGATGACGGGGACATAGATGTACGCCGCCGAGACGATGCCGGCAATGAGCAGGAAGATGTTGCCCGCCGGCACGATGACATCGGCGCGGTCGGGCTTGAGAGCGTACTTCGCCATGCGTTCCTCCACCGGGAGGGCACGGAGCGCCTCGTGGAGTGCCTGAAGCGTGGCGACCGACATGCGTTGCACGCGCTTGTCCTTCTTCTCTGCCAGCCGGTAGAGCTTGTTGATGTTTCCGCCCGAGCCGACAATGTTGATATTGCTGTACGACTGTGCCAGGGCGGCGAGGTCGGTCTTCAGGCGGGTCCATTCGCTCTCCGCCACCGCCTCATTGAGGATGCGTACGGTACCGATGTTGTAGGAACGGCTGCACACCAGCTGGCCCTCGGAGAGGAGGTTGATCTCGGTGCTGCCGCCGCCTACGTCTACATACATATAGTTGCCCTTGCGGTCGCCCATGTAGGTCAGGTGGTTGTTGTAGATGATGCGTGCTTCCTCCTGTCCGTCGATGATTTCCACGCGAATGCCCGTCTTCCTGGCTATGCGCCGGATGATGGACGAGCCGTTTCTGGCGTCACGCATGGCGGATGTCGCGCAGGCACGGTATTCCTCCACATCATAGACTTTCATCAGTTGACGGAACGCCTTCATCACGCGCACCATGTCCTTCTCCTTCCGCTCGGAAATGACTCCGCGGGCAAACACGTCGAAGCCCAGGCGGAGCGGTACGCGCACCATAAGTTCCTTGCTCATCTCGGGGGCATCTCCCCCCTCCTCCACATGCTTGATGAGCAGTCGCACGGCATTCGAACCGATGTCGATTGCCGCGTAGTTGGTCCCGCAGGCGGGGACTGTCTCAGAGGTTATCGTATGCTTCATTCTTCTGTTGCTTGTTCTTCGTTCAGGTAATATTCATACAAGGCTTCCTGCGAGCGGAAGGGTTGTCCGCCCTCGTCAGGCTGCTTGAACAGGTTCTTCCCTTCGCCGTCGACGATGCGCGCCTGGAGCGTGTCGCGCAACCCGAAGTCGACGATGCGTTTCATCTCTTCCTTCACCTCCGGGTCATAGACGGGCGTGACCACCTCCACACGGTTGTCAAGGTTGCGCGGCATCCAGTCAGCGGACCCGATAAACACCCGTTCCTCGCCCCCGGCAGCAAACACGAAGATGCGCGAATGCTCCAGATAGCGGTCAATGATGCCCGCGATGCGGATATGGTCGCTTACCCCGGGAATGCCCGGCACAAGAGAACAGTTGCCACGCACGAGCAGGTCGATGTCAACCCCTGCGCACGACGCCTCGTAGAGCTTCTCCACCATGACGGGGTCGGTAATGTGGTTAATCTTTATCTTTATGTAGGCGGGCTTGCCGCTCTTCCGGTTCTTGATTTCGTTGTTTATGAGCGCGACGAAGCGGTTCTTCATCTCGTTGGGCGACACGAGCAGTTCCTTGAAACGTACGGGCGTGTAGGGACGCTCGATGAAGCCGAAGACACTGTCGACGTCCTTCACCAGGCGGCGCGATGCCGTCATGAGCATGCAGTCGGTGTATGTACGTGCGTTGCCTTCATGGAAATTGCCCGTACTGATGCAGGCGATGTCCGCCCCGCGCTTCATCCCGATGTGGACAATCTTCGAGTGCACCTTCAGTCCTTCCACGCCGAAGATGACCTTGATGCCCGCCTCCTGCATGCGCTTCGACCAGTTGATGTTCGAAGCCTCGTCGAAACGTGCCAGCAACTCGATGACCACGGTCACCTTCTTGCCGTTACGGGCTGCCCCGATGAGGGCGCGCACCACCTTCGACTCTCGTGCCAGACGATAAAGCGTAATCTTGATGCTCTCCACCTCCTTGCTCACGGCCGCCTCCTGAAGGATGCGGATGAAGGAGTCGAAGTTGTGATAGGGGACGTGGATGAAGCGGTCCTTCTGCCGGATGCGGTCGAGCAGGCTCGCAGGACCGTCCAGCTCCCGTTTCAGGATGGGGGTCCATGTGGGATAGCGCAGGTCGGCACGGCCGCAGTCGGGGAAACGCATGAAGTCCTTGTGGTTCTGGTAGCGTCCGCTTGCCAGCACGGTGTCCAGGCTGTCCAGGTCGAGCTTGCGGAGGACGCGCTTGAGCAGGTCCTTCGGGATGCGTGCGTCGTAGAGGACGCGGAGGGGCTCGCCGCGCTTGCGGCTCTTCACGCCCTTTGAAATCTTCTGGAGGATGCCCGTGCGCAGGTCGTTGTCTATCTCCATCTCGGCATCGCGGGTGAACTTGAACGTGTACGCCTCGAAGGAGGTGAAGCCCAGTCCCTCAAAGACGAGCGGCAGGCAGCAGCGCACCACATCGTCGAGATACATCAGGTAGCTGCGCCCCTCATGGTCGGGCAGGCGGACGAAGCGCCCGCAGGGACCCACGGGGACCTCCAGGAAGGCATAGTCGGCGACGGGCTTCGGCTCCGTGCGCGAGACCTTCACGGCGAGATAGATATTCTCGTCGTTCTCATAGTCGAGCCACTTGATGGCGGAGAACCACACGGGCACGATGAAGCCACTGAGCCGTTCGCGGAAATAGCTGCGGATGAAGTCCAGCTGCCCGGGCGTCACCTCGGTATCGTCGACGAGACAGATGTTCTCGCGCTTCAGCTCCTCGGTGACCTGCTCCACCGCCTGGGCGTAGGCCTTGGCATAATGGGCGTTGAGCTTGCCTATCTGCTTGATAATCTTCTTTGCATGTTCGCTCTCACGGACGGCTGCACGGTCGCCGCACTCGGCGATGCGGCTCTGGCTCGCCATGCGTACTCGGAAGAACTCGTCGAGGTTGTTCGAGTAGATGCCCAGGAACGAGAGCCGCTCCAACAGTGGGACATGGGGGCGGGTGGCTTCCTGCAAGATTCGTTCGTTGAAATACATCCAGCTGATGTCTCTCTCCAGGTAGGGAGAGTCTTTCTTCTTCTGTGCCATAAGTGATTGGTTTGTGTGGAGCAAAGAAACGAAACTTATGTTACAATACGATTGCAGAAAGGAGAATATTTGACAGAAAATGGGCTGCGACGTACGTACCGTCAGTAGATGGAGTACGCGAGCACGTCCCACAACTCACGGATGCGGCGTTCGGGGTCCCAGCGTCCGCCAAAGGTCCATTGTGCCGTGATGCCATAGAAGGCAGGGGCGCCCGGTGCCTTGTCGAGGTTGTCGTCGAGCCAGCCACTCTGCCCGCCCTCACGGGTACAGTTGGCATAGTAGGTGCGCTGTCCCCAGGGGCAGGGGTCGAGCACCTTGTCGGTATAGGCATAGCCGATGTTGCTGTCCAGCACGTTCTTCGTCAGGCGGCAGTTGACGAGGACGAACTGCGCGTCGTGGTGATAGCGTCCCAGCGGCGTGGGCGAGAGGGCGTCGAAGGTGGAGTTCGTGATGACCAGCTTCTTGCTGCGGTCGCCGCGTCCGTCGTGCCAAATCATGGCGCGGCTGTCGCCCACAAACCGGCAGCGCGTGGCGTAGCACCAGCCGCGCGGACAGAGGAAGTCGACCCCGGGGCAGCGCAGGTAGAGGTCGGCGTGGTAGTACATCCCCTCGCCTCCCCGTGCCCAGAGCGAGAGGGCGTCATTGCCGTCCGCCCAGACATTGCAGTTGATGACGATGGTGCGCGTGGCGCGTCCGAAGATGGCCATCTGATGGGTCGTGGTGCGCTCCACGGTCGTCCCGTAGTTGTTGTAGACCGTCAGTCCGCTGATGACACAGTCGTCCGCCCCCTCCTGAAGGACGATAACCCCGTTGCCGACGGGCTTCCCGTGATACTCGGTGACGGTGCGCGTCTTCGCCGTCTCGGCAAGGATGATGCGGGTGCTGTCGCGGTCCTCGCCGACGAGGACGATGTTCGGACGGTCGATGATGACCTTCTGCCGGTACGTCCCCTTCGTCAGCAGTATCTTGTAGGGGCGGTCGGGATGTGCCGGTGCCTGCTCAATGGCTGCCTGGATGCTCTCTCCCGGACGGACGACGGCATCAAACGCCCGGATGTCCGGCTCGGGACGACGGTACAGCTCGATGGTGCCGTTCACGTTCGCTCCCGGGGTGGTCAGACTGACGGGCACCTTGTGTGCCGGGTCGTGGCGGTCTGCCCAGGCATCGTAGAGCGGATAGAGCTCCGACGGACGGTCGTTGTACCAGCTGTAGCCGTTGCGCCGCTCCTCGCCCAGCTCTTCGAGGTGGCGGCGGGGGATGCCGTCGCGGTCGCACACGAAGGGTTCGCAGCGTTCGAGGTCATAGAAGCGTGCCCAGAGCGGACCGGCGGTGCTGTCGGCCAGCAGACGGGTGCCTCCCCAGCGGGTCCCGTCCCAGCGGCGCTCGATGCGCAGCCCCGTCAGCTTGTAGGTGTCGAACCACTGCATGGCGGCATGGACGGCACGCTTCACCCGTTCGTCGGGGTCGGGCAGGGACATGAGCAGACGGACGATGGCGGCACTCTCCTGCGAGCAGTAGGAGGGCAGCTCAAAGGCGCGTGCGGAGGTGGGTAGCAGGGTCTTCTCGTCGTGCTGCTGGCACCAGACGGTGAGACGTCCGTCAGCGGTCCGAATCTGTGTGTCCAGGATGCAGCCGATGCCGCGGTGGAACGACGAGTCGATGCGCGCCCGCAGGGACCCGTCGACGAGGTCGCCGTCATAGGGCGCGTCGGCACGGAGGATGTGTTGCCAGAGTGTGAGCAGGTTGACGATGGCATCGTCGTTGTAGGTGATGTGGAACTGGTAGCCGCGCGTCAGGGGCCAGAACTGCGGCCATCCGCCGCCGGGATACTGTCCGGCGAGCAGGTAGCCGACGCCCCGTCGGAACGCGTCGCGCCAACGGGTGTCGCCCGTCTGCCGGTAAAGCCGGGCAAGGAAGTCCATCTGGGTCGTCGTGGCGTTGTTGTCGATGGTGGAGTCGTCGCGCCGACTGCGGTCAGCCTCCACCCGGGCGCGCTCTTCGTCGGTCAGGCGGCGTGCCATGTCGATGTTCTTGGGCCAGCCGCCCGTGACACGTTGGAAGAGCAGGACCTGCTCGCCGATGAGGCGGGCGGTGTCGGTCTGGAAGAAAGCCGCGTCGGTGCGGCGGAGCAGATTGGGAGTCCGTTTGCGTTGTGCGGTTGCCGGGAGAAGCAAGCAGCCCATCAGGGAGAAGGCGACAAGGAAACGGATGCCTCGCCGCAAGTCAGGATGTATTTTCATAGCCATGAGCGATTATAGGTTTCTACTGCATACAGAGCTTGCGTCTGTTACCGGTGTAAAGGTACTGTTTTTCGGCGGACGGACGGATGGACCGGGAGTGTTTTTTCACCCGACGCCGTCCTTATGCCCCCGCGCGCCATTCTGCGGGGCGTGTCCGTCGGCGGGACACCCCCGATGCCGGGACAGGGATTGCGAATTTTGTTTACAACGCCCTACCGACAGGTCGCTACCGTCGTACGGACGTGTCCGTAGCGTGGTGCGGACGCGTCCGTACGAGCGTGGCGACGCGTCCGTACGACGGTACGGACCCATTCACAGCATAGTGCTGACGGACAAGCATTTACGTTTTTCAATAAAAATAGACAAATGTCTATTTGTCGCGACGTTTTTGGGAAGAATGGAATAAATTCGTACTTTTGGGAACTCAATTGTAAACATTTGTATCATTTCCGTTTACCCCATGTTATCTCCCGCTGACAGAGAAAAAGCCGTCGAACTCTTCAACCGGCACTTCAACCACCTGGTGCTGTTTGTCAATCAATATACACACTCCATCCCCACTGCCGAGGACCTCGTGCAGGACATGTTCGTACGGCTGCTGGAGAAGGGGCAGTTGCTCGACAGTCCGCCTGCCTACCTCTTTGTCTGCGCCCGCAACGCCGCACGCAACTACCTGCGTGACCGGCACGAACATGTGGAGCTGGCCGAGGCGCAGGCTGCCGCGTCCGCAGACCCCGGTATCGAGGAGACCCTGACCTACTTCGAACGCCTGCAGGAGATACACGATGCCGTCAGCGAGCTGCCGCCGCGCTGCAACGAGGTCCTCCGCAAAATCTACTACGAGAACAAGCACTACGACGAGGTGGCGGCGGAGATGGGGCTCTCTGTCAACACCGTCAAGACGCACGTCTACCTCGCCATCAAGGCACTGAAGAAGAACTTCACGCTCTACCTCCTGCTCTTCGTCTAGGCGGACGTCCGTCCGTGGAGCGGAAACAGAAACATCGCCTTGCAGGGTCCCTCCGGGGGACACACGCTGCAAGGCGATGTTTTCAGTTTACTTCTCTGCCGTCACCTGTTCCGCCATCCGGATGAGCTCCTGTGGCGAGCGGGCGCCGGTGAGGGTATGGAGCAGGTTGCCGTCGGCATCGAGGACGAGCAGCGTGGGGTAGACCTTCACGCCGTACTTCTTTGCCAGCTCGATGCCCTCGCCCTTCTCCATGTCACACTTGAAGGAGACGAAGCGGGGGTTGAACGCATCGCCCACATCCTTGCGCGGGAAGACCACGCTCGCCATCATGCGGCACGGTCCGCACCAGGACGTGAAGCAATCCATGAACACCAGTTTCCCCTCGCGCTTGGCGCGTGCCAGAACTTCGCTGAAGGGTCCGTGGTCAAAGTCGATGCCCTCCCCCTTCTCCAGCAGGGTAGCAAACGAGGCGAGGCTCTTGCCCGCTGACGTATTGCCTTCGCGCACCGCTGCCTCCTTCAGGTAGGCGACCAGTGACGCCTTGTCCTCCGCGTTCATGTCGGAGAAGTCGAGGCTCAGCTCCAGGTTGGCGCGGTAAATGAGCAGGCGGTGTCCGTAGGTCTGCAGGTAGTTCAGCAAGCCCCGGTAGTCCTTTGCCCCGCGCAGCTTGGCAATGTCGTAGAACGTCCGGCTGACACAGGTGTCGGACAGTTGCGCCTCGTCCATCACCCGACGGAGGGAGTCGAGTCCCGCCTCGTCGAAGGTGACACTGCCCATGGCGTACTGCATGACCTCGCGGCAGACGAGCGACTCCAGGAAGTTGTCGATGATGCGGGCACCGATGCTGTCGGCAAAGAGCTGCTTGTGGGCGACGAGGTAACGGTAGTTGTCACAGTTGCGGTCGGGGATGGCAAGGCGTGCCAGCATCCAGTTGTCCTTCTTCGCCAGGTCGGCGGGCCGGAGCAGCTTCAGGTACTCCTGACCGACGACCGTGAAGAGCGAATCCTCGTCCGCCAGGCGGAGTGCCTTCACGTAGTGGTAGAGGCTGCTGCGCGAGTGGTCGCCGGCGGCATAGCGGCGTGCCGTCCCGCTCAACGAAGTGCTGTCGGACAGTGCCATCTCCACCTGGTTGCGGAAGTCGGGGAGTTTCGAGCCGCCGACGATGCGGTGGATGACGTTGCCGTCGGCATCGAGCACGAGGTAGTGGGCATAGGTCCGTACCCGGTACTTGAGGGCGAGTTCGTTGCCCTTGGCCGTGGTCATGTCCATCCAGAGATTGACGAAAGTCTTGTTCATGAAGTCGCAGAACGCCTGGTCGCTAAAGACATACTTGTTCATGCCGTGGCAGGGCACTGCCCAGTCGACAAAGCAGTTGAAGAAGACCGGCTTGTTCTGCTCGCGCGCCAGGCGGAGCGCC
Organism: Mediterranea sp. ET5; assembly: GCF_023337025.1. Classification (NCBI taxonomy): domain Bacteria; kingdom Pseudomonadati; phylum Bacteroidota; class Bacteroidia; order Bacteroidales; family Bacteroidaceae; genus Mediterranea; species Mediterranea sp. ET5. The sequence goes on from NZ_JAMBLN010000004.1 coordinate 20,258, forward strand.
TCGTCGAAGTCGTAAACATAGTTCATCTTCACATCGGCTTTCACCTGGTCGCCATAGACGCTCTTGCCCGTCTGTGCGTGTCCGGCAGCCATCCCCAGGCAGAGCAGGAGCAGGCATCCGGCGATTCGTTTCAATGTTTTCATACGAAGGTTTCCTTTCTTTAAAAGATTTGTTAAGCAGTTTTTATGTCGGAATAAGCATCGGTGTGCGGCAGGAGACTCAGCGGGCATCCTTCACGCAGCGCACACTGTACAGCACGGGGCGGAAGACATTGTCCAGCCGTGTCGTTCCGCGCCAGATGCCTGACGAGTAGATGGCCACCATGCGGATGACTCCCTCTGAGACCAGGGCGGCACTCGAGCCGTTCAGGCCCTCGACCATGCGCTCCTCGTCGCACCAGAAATATCCGCACCGTGACTCGTTGATGTAGTCCATCGTGTTCGCCGACGACGCGTAGGCGTCGCATCCGGCAAAGAGGGCTTCGAAGCCGCTCTCCCCGCCCGCCTTGAGATAGTCTCCGGCGGACGTCCCGCGCCATGCGTTCATCTTCTCGCGCTCGCCTTCCGCCATGCCCAGCACGGCCTCCAGCTTCAGCCAGTCTTCGTCGGTCGGCAGACGCCAGCCTTCAGGCACGGCAGCCCGTGCGCCGTCGAGGGAGTAGAGGAAGCCGTAGCGTTCGGAGTAGCCTCCGTTCTCCTCCTCGGCAGCCAGCATCGCCTGCCGGGGACGCTCCTGTGCCAGCTTCACTTCCAGCTCGGCATAGAACTCGGCACTCGCGTTCCGGATACCGTTCACGGCGATGCTCTCGGGGAGACCGATTTCAATGTAGCCGATGTACATGTCGATGGTCGACCGGGCGGACTCGTCGAGCCGGTCGGTCCACTCGGCGAGCAGCTTCCGCGCCACTTCGCCCCAGATGTTGCCGGGCAGACCGACGGAAGCCCCGTCATAGATGTCCTGCCCGTAGGTGTAGCATCCGTCCTCGGCACCCATGGGGAGGAAGTAGGCAAGGTTCTCTGCCATCCATATCTGGTCGCCGATGCGGACGCACTTGTAGACATGTCCGTCGCGGGTGTCGGTGAAGTCGTCGGCAGCCCCGACCTGCGACAGGTCGATGGGGTCCGCCGTTACTGTGTCCTCGCTGCAGGCCGCGCACACGACAAGGAGCAACAGGCCTGCCAGTTTATGTAGTTTCATCATAATCCTAATCCTTTACTTGTTTGGTTACACATCAGCCATCAGATGGCGACACCCAGCTCGCCCTCGATGTAGTCGACCAGCATGTTGTACTTCTCCATCACCAGTTCGCTGCCCCCGTAACGGTTGACGAACTCCTCCTTGCCGATGGCGAGCAAGGTGTCAATGTAGTAGCCCAGGTCGGTGGAGACATCCTCGGGCGACTGTGTCTTCGACGAACGCGAGTAGCCGCTGATGAAGCCGAAGCGTCCGATGTCGGCAATCAGCTCGGCACGCACCTCCTCGTAGGCTTCCATCGTGGCGAAGATGCCTATGGACATGATGCGGTCGATGGTCGTCTGGGTGAAGCAGTTGTTCACGTCGAGCTGGTAGTATCCGTCGTAGGCGGTGAGCCAGCGGCAGGTGCAGCCCAGTCCGTCGTTCGCGCCGTTGGTCACCCACGGACGTCCGTAGTAGTTCTCGGTACTGGAGACGGAGCCGAAGCGTGCCACGAGGTTGGCATCCTGCTGCACACGGCTCTTCACCATGCTGCGCAGGATGGTCGTGCTGAGCGAGTCCATCTGTTCGGCAGCATAGTCCTCGACTCCTGCCACGACCAGCGTACGGAAGTTCGTCAGGTAGTCGGGCCTTTCGTAGGTCTCCTGCGAGAGGTTCCACACGGTCACCTGACTGGTGAGGAACATGCAGAAGGGACGCATCGCGCCGGTCGCCTTGCTCAGGAACTGGTCGACGAAGTCCAGGGCACGGTTCTGCTCCTCGGGGGTCGTCAGGTAGTCGAACTCGTACTTGATGGAGCCGTAGGACTGGGAGGAGAACTCCCAGTTAAGGTCAATTGTCTCGTAACGGTAAATGGGGTCGCCCGCAAAGTCATCGCCCACATAGGAGCTGGACACCGTGTCGTTGAAGAAGACCGACACGCCGTAGTCACGGAACAACTCGTAGCGACGGTGCTGGATGGGGTCGTCGCTGTCCTCGATGGCGTAAGGAGAGGAGAAGTCGATGCGGTTCTCCAGCTTCTCGCTGTCATCGCAGGCGGCTGTCAGCAGCGTGGCGGCAGCCAGTAATATAAGGGTCAAGTGTTTCATAAGTCTCACGCTAATGTTTGTTGGGGGTTATTCGGTAGGGGTGGACGAGCCGTCGAGTGGCGGACGGTCCTCCCGCGGGTTGTTCTCCATCGGCACCTTGTCAAACTCCAGGACGCTCGTCGGCAGGGAGAAGGTGTAGGCAGGGTCGTCGGGCAACAGGCGGAAGTACTCCGTATAGAGGTAGGGCGTGTTGTCGCCGATGGCATTGAACACGTGGAGAATCGACCGTTTGTAGGGATACTTCTCACACACGGCGTAGCGGCGCAGGTCGAACCACCGGTGTCCCTCGAAGCAAAGCTCCTTGCGGCGCTCGGTGCGTATCTCGTTCACCAGCTCCTCGCCCGAGCAGGAGACGTCGGCATAGCCGTCGATGCGGTTGGCACGGAGTGCGTTGAGTGCCTCCAGCGCCTCGGCATCCTTGCCGCTCATGGCGCAGGCTTCCGCCTTGTTGAGGTACGCTTCCGCCATACGGAGGGTAAACACGTCCGACACGCGCGAACGCAGGGTGCCGCGCTGGTACTTGTAAGCCAGCGAAATGCTGTCGTTCGACGAGATGCCGAAGAAGCAGTCGCCCCGGCGGTCGTTCTCATCATAGAGGTCGCGCAGCTCGCGGGTGACGCAGAAGTCTCCCGCCATCCCGGTGAATATGCCCGTCGGGGCGAGGTTGTTGGAGCCTTGCGAGAATATCAGTTCGGGGTTCGTGTTGGTCAGGAAGGGCGCCGTGCTGCTCAGTGCCGACAGCGGCGCGAGGCGGACATAGTCGCTCTCCATCACAGCCTCAGCCTTCAGCTCTGCCTGGGCGTAGTCCTGCATGTATAGGTAGACGCGGCTCAGCAACAGCTCGACGGCGTCCAACGACGCACGGTAGAGGCGGTGGTCGGCCTTCTGCGGGCTCTGGGTCAGGTAGTCCTCGGCAATCAGCAGGTCGGCGACAATCTGGTCATAGACCTCCTTCACCGTGGCGCGCTGGAACTGGGTGGGCTTGTCCTTGTCGTGCTCCACGTATGGGGTGAGCTTCAGGGGCACGCAGAGTTTCTGAGCGGCAGTAGCAGGCGCATAGGCGTCGCCGTAGAGATTGGCGAGGACGAAGTAGAACCATCCGCGCAGGAAGTGTGCCTCGCCCTGTACCCGCAGGTATGCCGCCTGGTCGTCCTCCGTCTCATGGGGGAGCTGGGTGATTTCGTCGAGGATGACGTTCACGTAGTTGATGCGTGCATAGAGGTCGCGCCACGTAGCCACATCGGATGCCACGCTCGTACTGTTATAGTTCGTGCCGACGTCCAGCTGCCAGGCAAAGTAACCGTAGATGGAGGAGAGGCAGTTGCGCCATCCGTTGACATTGGACGTGTTGTCTCCGTTGGGATCGCCCAGGCCGGTGTTCACGTCATCGTCGAGGATGTTGAAGAAGCCGCAGGAACGCATGCCCGACGGTCCGACACCGATTTCCTGGCTCGGTATGTACACACTGCCCAGGAGCACCTCGTCGAGGTCGGTCACCGTGCTGGGTATGACCATGTCTTGTGAGTAGGCTTCGAGGAAGTCGCTGCACGAGGTGCTGCCCAGTGCCAGCAGCACACCCGGTATGAATTGGTATAGTTTCTTCATTGTCGAATCGTTTAAAATGAAACATTCAGTCCAAAGGTGTAAGCGGGACGGACGGAAAGGTTGACGCCCTCAAAGCTCGTTTGCGTGGGGTCCTGTCCATCGAGCTTGCTCGACGCGATGGTGAACACGTTCGTCACGTTGAAGCTTAGACGGAGCGACTTCAGGAACGTGCCCGCCAGCTGCTGGAGCGTGAAGTTGTACGAGAGCGTCAGGTTGCTCAGACGCAGGTAGTCTCCCGGCACGACACGCAGGTTGGAGTAGTCGTACATGTCCCACAGGCTGTAGGCGAACGTCGGCACCTTGCTCTGCGAAGCCGACACGCCGCTTGACCAGTGTGAGGAATAAGCGGTATAGGACGGGTCACCCGGACTGATGAGGGCGGGGATGTCGGTGTACTTCTCATCGCCCGGCTTCTGCCAGCGGTTGATGAACTCCTTGCGCACGTTCTTGTCGGACGACACGCCGCGGATGACCGGACTGTAGAGCTTGAACAGACGCAGCTTCGAGCCGATGCGGTAGTTGAAGTTCGTGTTCAGCGAGAGTTGCTTCCACGTCAGGGTGGCATAGAGCGAGCCGGTGAAGTCCGGGTCACGGTTGCCACTCTCCACCATCACCATGGGCACAACCTCGGCGAGCATCTTGCCGGCGAGCAGGTGCTGGCGGTCTTCGTAGTCGTCGAACATGGGCACACCGTTATTGGGGTTCAGCCCGAGGTACTCGTAGGAGTAGAAGGTACCGATGGGTCTGCCGTCCATGATGGCCGTACCGTTGAGATAGTTCTCCAGGGTGTACGTCTCGCTGGTGTTGGTTTGCACCGTGTTGCTGGCATAGGAGTAGTTCGTCGAGAGATAGAGCTTCCAGTCTCGTGTGCGTATGGGATAACCCGAGAGGGAGAAGGAGAAGCCCTTGTTCTTGATGTCGCCGTTGTTCATCCGGTAGCTTGACACACCGTTGACGAGCGCCACGTTGACGCTGGCGAAGGCATCGGTGGTATACTTGTACCAAAAGTCGGAAGAAAGGAGCAGACGCCCGTCAAAGAGGTTCAAGTCCACGCCCACATTGTACTGGTCGGTCTGCTCCCAGCGCAGGTTCGGGTTAGGGAGGCTGGCTACGGTCGAGACGTTCTCGCCGTAGAACGTGTCCATCATGCCTTGCTGGATGAGTAGGTTGGGCGTCTCGCCATCGAGCATGTTACCGGTCTTTCCGTAGGAGAGACGCATGCTCAGTTCGCCCAGCCGGTCGGCCTTGGGGAAGAGCGTCTCCTTGATGTTCCACCGTCCCGACACGGACCACACGGGAAGGAACTTCTCGTTGCTCCGGCTACCGAACTTGTTCGAGGCGTCGAAACGTCCGCTCAGGCTGACCGTGAAATAGTCGGCATACGAATAGGCGGCGGTGAGGTAACCGCTCAACTGGTTGGTCTTTCCGGCAGTGAGCGAGCGGTGACCGGCGGCCAGCCAGTTCTTGTAGTAGGGGAAGTCATCGAGCGACTCGCTGTCCATCGTGACATACTTCATGCCGCGGTCCTTGTAGTAACCGCGGGTCTGGTCGGAGATACCGTCGGTACGGACCATGTTGACCTCGTAACCCGCCGTGGAGGTCAGGAGGTGCTGGCTGTCGCTACCGAACGACCAGTGGAGGTTCGCCTGCAGACGGCCCGTGAAGCTCTCGTTGATGGTGTTCGTCGTATTGTAGACGCCGCCGTAAGGCAGCTCGCAGACGCCGGTCTCGCCTGGGATGGGTATCTCGTCCGCCTCCCCGTTCTTCAGGATGGCGACATAGTTGGTCTTCTCGCCGAACCAAGTGGTCTGGAGGGTCGAGCTGCGCGAGTAGGAGGCGGCGGCAGTCAGGTCGATGAGGTCCTTCACCTTGTACGTCAGGTCGGCACTTGCCATGAAGGTGTTGCCCGAGTAGTCGTCCGAGGTGTTGTTCATCTCGTTGATGATGTTGTAGTTGTACTGGTTATAAGTCTTCTGCGAATCGCCCACTGAGTAACCGTGCGTCTGGTAGTAGTAGAGCGAGCCGTCGTCGTTGTATGCCGGCAGGGCTCGGGTGGTGTTGTAGGCGTAGTCCAGCACGGAGACAGCCGACGGAAGGTGGTTCTTCTTCTGGATGTTACCGTTGAGGCGAATGTTCGCCATCAGGTTGTGAGTGATGTTCGTCATGACGTTCATCGAGGCCGTATAGCGGTCGACAAACTCCGTCTTGATGACACCGGTCTCGCTCGTGTAGCCCAACGACGCATAGTAGCGCGTCGACTCGCTACCGCCCGAGATACTCAGGGTGTGTTGCTGCGTCCAGGCGTCCTGGGTGAGCAGCTTGAACCAGTCCGTGTTCGTCGTCTCATAGCGGGAGCACTCGGCGAGGAACTCATCGTAGGAAATCTGCCCCGTCTGGTAGCGGTAGTAGGCACCTTCGTATCCCACCATCGGCATGCCCGAGGGGAAGACGTAGTGCAGGTCTGTCAGGTCCTTGCCGAACTGCATGCGCTCCTGCGAGTTCATCAGGTTGATGTTGCTGTCCGAGTAGCGCGGACGACGGGTCAGCTTGGTGTTGTTGGCATAAGTGATTGTGGGCGGTCCGGGGCGACCCTTCTTCGTGGTGACGACGATGACGCCGTTCGACGCACGCGTACCATAGAGCGCCGTGGCGGACGCATCCTTCAGGACGTCGATACGCTCGATGTCCTGCGGGTTGATGCCCGCGATGGCATTGCCCACATAGTTGATGTAGTCCGGGTCATTGAGCTGTTCGGTGCTCACGTCGACCGGGTCCTGAAGGACAAATCCGTCGAGCACCCACAACGGCTCGCGGTTGCCCACAAGGGTCGATGTTCCACGCACACGCAGACGGGCGGTCGCTCCCACCTCACCCGAGTTCTGGGTGAACATGAGGTCGGGGATACGCCCTTCCAATGCCTGGTCAATGGTGGTCATGTTCGGCTCCAGGATGTCGTCCATCATCACCGAGGTGACGGAGCCCGTCAGGTTACCGCGGCTCTGGTCGTAATAACCTATCTTCACGATCTCGTTCAGCTTCTGGGTGTCCTCCTGAAGCACGATGCGCAGGGGCTTCCCCGTGTCGTCGACCGTCTGCTCCTCGAATCCGATGAAGCGTACCGTCAGGCTGATCTTCCCGCTGCCCGACACGCGCAAGTTAAACCGGCCATCGATGTCAGTGATGCCACGTGCCGCCTCCTTCTTGCTGCCTACCCGGACGAGGATGCTCACGCCCGCAAGCGGCTCTCCGGACGCATCAACCACCGTACCCGTCACGCGGCGTTCCTGCTGCGGGAGGGACTGGATGACGACGGTCTGTCCGTGGACGGTAAACGTGAACCCATACGGCTCCAGACACTTCCGCAACGCCTCTTCCAGCGAGACGTCGCGCACGGTGAGCGACACACCGTCGATGTCCGAAATCTCGTCGACATTGTACGAGATGCCGTAATCGCTCTGCTGCATGATTGCCGCGATGGCTTCCTGCAGGGAGACCTTCTTCAGACGGACCGTCACCTTACGGTCGAGCGTCCCGCCGTAGACAGCCGGACAGAGACAGAGGAACAACAACCCCACACCGAGGGGGCGCCACAGGCGGAGCCTCCCCGCCTCTCTCCGGAGAACCAATGATTGTTTTTTCATAAGCTAACTGTTTTTAAGTTCTCAACTCTATATGAATGGATTTATTCATGCAAACGGATGTAGATGTCGCGCCCGTCGACGCGATAGTCTATCTTCTGCGTGTAACGCAGCAGGTCGAGCACCTCCTCCACGTGTTCGCAGCGGTGCGTGCGAGCATAGAAGCGGAAGGTCGACGCCTTGTAATTATCAAAGTAGATGTTCACGTCGTACTTGCGCTCCAGATCGGCGGCTATGAACATCAGCATCTCATTCTTGAAGAAGAAGCGGTAGTCCTGCCAACAGGTCACCTCCGCGGCATCCACCCCGCGTTCGTGCTCCCTGAACCCGGCATAGTCATACGCCACATAGTCACCCGGCACAAGGCGGTGCACCCGTCCGTCGCGCCCCACGACATCGAGCCGTCCCTCTTCGAGCATCACCCGTGCCCGGGCGTCGCGGGCGTATGCCTTGACATTGAACTTCGTGCCGTAGACACGCGTCTCCACGTTGGATGCCTTCACGATGAACGGACGGACGGAGTCGGTCTGCACGTCGAAGTAAGCCTCCCCGTCGAGCCAGACCGTGCGCGAGGTGCTGTCGGGGTGGAAAGCGATGGGATAGCGCAGGCGTGAAGCCGCGTTGAGCTTCACCCGCGTGCCGTCCGTCAGCTCCACTTCACACATGCGTCCGCGGGGCACCACCACCTCGTGATAGAGCAGGCTGTCAGCAATGACCGTATCCTCCAGGACCGACTCTCCTGCCGTGTAGGCTATCCTGTCATCCTCCATGCGGATGCGTACGCCCAGAATCTCCAGATGCTCCGTACGTCCGCCGAGCTTGTATTCCAGCGAGGGGGTCACCGTGAGCGATGCAGGAGCATAGTCGGCAGCTATGTATCCGCTGACGAGGCCGCTCCCCCGCCCCATCCACCACCAGGCGCAGCCCAGCACGAGCAGCACCGAGGCAGCGGCAGCCCACACACGCCGACGCACGTTCGTCCGTCGGCCGCCCTTCTCCGCCGCCCGAAGGAAGCGGTTCAGATTCGCCTCGCGCCTCTCTTCGAGGTAACGCAGACGGATGAGGTCACGTTGCAGTTCGTCAGAGTCCGCCCACCGGCGCAACAGACGTTCGTGCCCGTCGCGCTCCAGCCACTGGCGGAAGGCGGCACGCTCGGCTTCGCTCCATTGCGCTTCGTCCGGTGAGAAAAAGGGTTTGTCGGTACGTTGTTCCATGAGGATTCGTCTTTGGCTTTATTCAGGTTTCTTTACCGTACAACACAAAAAAGGACAGGATTCATGAATCGTAGAGGTGAATTATAACATTTTTTCACATTCAAGCACCCGTTTATCGACAAGGGCGGTCCCTGTCACCCCGACATTCCCCTACAAGGCAGCCGCCTTAATAATAATAGGTGTAGACTTGCACAACCCGATTTTCTTGCTGAACTTAGCCGACAGAAACACACAAACACGAGTAACTTATGGAACTGAAAACACTCCTCTGCTGCATCCTCCTCACCGTGGGATGCACCCTCCCGGGGTATGCACAAGACCAACCCTGGACACGCTATGCCGACGTGGAAGCCGGCATCGAACAACCCTCCTTCCCTGAACGCAACTTCCTCATCACGGACTTCGGAGCACGGCCGGACGACTCGCTCGCACTCTGCCACGAAGCCATCGACCGCGCCATCCTCGCCTGCTCGCTCGCCGGAGGAGGACACGTCGTCGTACCCCAGGGAACGTTCTACACGGGACCCATCACCCTCAAGAGCAACGTCGACCTGCACCTGGAGAAGGGAGCCTGCCTGAAGTTCTCGACCGACAAGGCGCTCTACACTCCCACTGTCCTCACGCGCTGGGAGGGCGTGGACTGCTACAACCTGCGTCCGCTCATCTATGCCCGCGGGGAGACCAACCTCGCCATCACCGGACAGGGCACCATCGACGGGCAGGCAGACAACGACAGCTGGTGGCACATGTGTGGCAACGCTGAACGCTTCGGCTGGCGCGAAGGGATGATCAGCGCCGCCCGGGGCGGACGCGAACGCCTGCTGGGCTTCGGCGAGACACAGACGCCCGTTGCCCTGCGGCAGATGACGCTGGAGGACGGGCTGCGTCCGCAACTCATCAACCTCTGCCACTGCACGCGTGTGCTCATCGAGGGCGTCAGCCTGCGCAACTCGCCCTTCTGGGTCATCCACCCGCTCTTCTGCGAGGACCTCACCGTGCGCGGCGTCGACATCTTCAGCCACGGACCGAACAGCGACGGCTGCGACCCCGAGTCATGCAACGACGTGCTCATCGAGGACTGCCGTTTCGACACGGGCGACGACTGCATCGCCATCAAGAGCGGGCGCAACATGGACGGACGGTGCTGGGACACGCCCAGCAGCAACATCATCGTCCGCCGCTGTGAGATGAAGGACGGCCACGGGGGCGTGGTCATCGGAAGCGAGATTTCCGGCGGATGTCGCAACGTCTATGTCGAGGATTGCCGCATGGACAGCCCGAACCTGGACCGCGTCATCCGCATCAAGACGAACAACTGCCGCGGCGGTGTCGTCGACGGGGTCTACGTACGCCGGGTGGACGTCGGGCAGTGTCGCGAGGCGGTGCTGAAAATCAACCTGCTCTACGAGAGCGGCGAGGACTGCGACCGCAGCTATCCGCCCTACGTGCGCAACGTCATGCTCGACCACGTGACGAGCGGCAAGAGCCAGTACGGGGTACTCATCACGGGCTATGACGACCGTATGAACATCGAGAACGTGAGCGTGACCAACAGCTCGTTCGACGGGGTGGAACGGGAGCCGCTGAGCATCCAGGGAGCAAAGGGGCTGCACTTCGACAACTTCCGCATCAACGGGAAGTCGGTCGACAACTGACGACGCTCCCGCACTGCCGGACGTGCCTCTGTCTTTTTTCCAAGGACACGGAAGATGCAACAGAAGGCATTGCGAATTTTGTTTACAACGCCCTACCGACAGGTCGCTAACGTCGTACGGACGTGTCCGTAGCGTGGTGCGGACGCGTCCGTACGAGCGTGGCGACGCGTCCGTACGACGGCACAAATCCGTCCGCAGTAATCAGCTGATTTGCAACCAGTTGATAAAATACATAAATCTTTACAATTCAACATGCGTGTGAACGCAAGTGTGAACGCAAACGGGCATTTTTGCTTGCACAGGGAGTGAAGGCGGTCTATCTTTGCAATGTGATTCAACGACGGAGGCACGGCCCCGGGGAGCTGAAGCAACGGGAATCGCACAACAATCAACCAAAGTCTAACTAATTTAAATCTTAAACACCATGACAGTACTTTACAAAGCCATCCAATCGAACATCGAGAGCAAGAACAAGAAGCGCCTTTACCATCCGCGTGTGGTCACCGTCGGTCGCGTGAAGACCGAAGGGCTGGCAAAAGAGGTTGCCGAGTTGTCGGCACTCAGCCCCGGCGACGTGATGAGCACCATCGCCAACCTCGTCACCGTCATCACGCGCCACCTGCGCGACTCGCACAGCGTGACCCTCGACGGGCTGGGCACGTTCTACCTGACGCTGACTTCCGTCGGCAAGGGCGTGGAGAAGGAGGAAGACGTGTCGCCGGAACAGGCGCAGCTGATGCTCCGCTTCATGCCTGCCCGCAAGCGGAATCCGAACGGCACCACCGCCACCCGCGCCATGCTGACGGAGTACACCTTCCGCCGCGCCGACAGCCTGCTGACGGAGGACGGCAAGGGCGGCATCGTGCCCGACCCGGAGTCTCCTGCCGACAGCGGTGAGGGAGGCGACACGGACGAAGGAGTTTGAGCCATCCGCCCGGCGGTCTGACCGGGTGACACCTCGGGGAGCGTTCCTGCACAAGGGACGCTCCCTTTTTGTTTACCGTGTCCGGCGGACCGAAAAAAAGCCGGCGCGGCCCCAACGCCATGGGACCTGCCGGCTTCAGAAGCGGATCTTCAGGAATGTTTCAATGCATACGTATGAGTGTCCGATTTTTACCACTTGTGCTCGGGCGAAGTCGCGGTCGGAGCAACCGGAATGGGGTTCGGCTCGATGTTGCTGTAGTTCGTCTGCGTCTGCGGGAAGCAGAGCGTCATCCAGTCAGGGTAGTTCGTGCCCTCGACCTTGTTGTAGACGTCGGCGTTCCAGCGGTACAGCTCGATGTGGTTGGAGCCGGCATAGCTGCGGATGACCTGCTTGTCGAGCCGCTTGATGTCGTAGAAAGCGAAGCCCTCGCCCCACAGCTCGACGCGACGCTGCCACCAGACTTCGTTCTGGAACGGCTTGGCATACGTGCTGCCGTAGGTCTCGGCGCTGTGCTTGCCGTAGACGTACTGCGGGTCGCGCGTCTTGGCGAAGGCGGTGAGCAGCGCGATGCCGCGCGCCTCGTCCTGCATGCCGGCAGCCTCAGCCTCGATGAGCTTCATCTCCTCCACGCGCATCAGGGGGACGGCGACGGTGAACGCCTTGTACTGGTTGGCGTGCTCGCCGCCCTTCGGACGGAACTTCAGCTCCAGACCGCCCACCGTGCCCGACGTGGTGGCTTCGGCAGTCGTCAGGATGCCTTCGGGGTCGTCGGTGTAGGCTTCCAGCTTCCTGAGGGCGCCCAGGGTGTCGCCGGCTGCCTTCTCAAAGCTCTCGGCGATGGCGAAGTCGATGAAGCCCTTCTTGCGGAAGTCGGTGGCAGGGATGGTCTCGAAGAGGTGACGGTCGATGCGCTTGGGCTGGCCGTAGTTGGCGGCATAGCCGCACTCTGACGGCGACACCTCGATAATCATCTGCGAGCCCCACGAGCCGTCGGCGTCGTTCTGGAGGATGTTGTCGTCGTTGTCCTTGAACGTGAGGGCGAACATCCATGCGCCGTTGGGTGTGTTGAAGCCGTCGGTGTGCGAGTTGAACACGTCCTCCGTCATCACGGTGTAGCCCTGCTGCGCCTTCCTGGCATAGTCCTCGGCCTCCTTCCACTTCTCCATCGTCAGGTAGGCACGCGCCTTCAGTCCGTAGACCACGGAGAGGTCGGGTGTGTAGACGTTGGGACGCTTGTAGTCGGCGAGGTACTGCTCCGCCTTGTCAAGGTCTTCCAGGATTTTCCCCCACATCTGCTCGTTGGTCAGACGGGGCGTCGTCGGCAGCTCGGACAGCTGGGTGTCGTTGCTGACCCAGGGGACGGTCTGCGCATTCTGGTCCTTGGCGTAGGACTTGGGCGCATACATCCGGGCGAGGTCCATGTAGAACATGGCGCGCATGGCGTGGGCGATGCCGGCTCCGGAGCGGCGTTCAGCGGACGGCTCGTCGCCTGCCATCTCCAGCACGATGTTGCACGACTTGACCCACATGAAGTAGTAGGTCCAGGGCACCTGTGCCAGGGCGTACGACGGGCCCAGGCTGGTGCCGCATCCGTATTGGGTCACATACCAGTCCTGCTCTTCGAGGGTGATGTCCTGCCCCATGACGTCGCGCGAGAGGAAGAAGGAGGGATAACCGTAGTCGATGGGCCACTGGGCTGCCGGCCTGTAGGCAAAGGAGCCTGCCAGCGAATTGGTGATGGCGGCCACGAAGTTGTCATAGGAGCCTTCCGCCTCGTTCGCCTGGTCGAAGCTCGCCTGTCCGCCCTGGGGAACGATTTCCTTGATACATCCTGACAGGAGTACCGCTGCGGCGGCAGTGATGGAGAATATCTTTGCTATCTGTTTCATGCTTTGTACGTGTTTGAAGGTTAGAACGACAGTTGGATGCCACCCATGATGGTGCGCATGGGGGAATAGACGGTGAGTGCCTCGGTCTCGTCGTAGGCATAGCGCGGGTCAAGCCCCTTGCGTGCCGACCAGAAGTAGAGGTTCTCGCCCGTAGCGTAGATGCGGAGCTTGTTCAGTCCCAGGCGGGCAACAACGCGTTGCGGCAGGGTGTAGCCCACGGAGAACGACTGGAAGTTGAGGTAGCGTGCGCTGGTCAGCCAGCGGTCGGAGTCTCCTGCCGTGTACTTGTCTCCGTAGTAGAGGCGCGGCAGTCCGGTCGTCTTGTTCTCGGGTGTCCAGGAGCGGAGCACGTCCTTGTGGAAGGCACGCCCGGCATCGCTCGCGGACGCGGTGTTCGACATCAGTTCCTGGTAAGCCGAGTCATAAATCTTGCCGCCGAGCTGGTAGTCGAACGAGAGCGAGAGGTCGAAGCCGTAGGCGGTGAGCTGTGTGCCGAATCCGCCGTAAGCGACCGGCATGCTGCGTCCCTGCGCATAGCGGGTGGCACTGTTGATGTCGGTGGTCGTCTCGTCCCGGTTGGTTCCCGGACGGTTGGTCACACCGGCGCCCAGCTGGGAGTCGACGTAGTAGAGCGCCTCGCCCTTCTCGTTCACTCCGGCATACTCGGGAAGGAACTTGTTGTAGATGGGACCGCCCTCGACATACCACAAGCCCTGTTCGATGAAGCCGCCGGTCAGCGCGGTCTTCGAGGCGGGGAGGCGGAGAATCTTGTCCTTGTTGTGTGCGATATTGAACGACAGGCTCCAGTCGACGTCCTTCGTGCGGACGGGAGAGCCGACAAGGCTCAGCTCGACACCTGAGTTACGGATGTCACCGGCGTTGCCGTAGTAGCCGCGCGACCCAGCCGCCTCGGGGACGGAGAGCCAGAAGAGCAGGTCGGTCGTGGTCTTGTTGTAGTAGTCGAGGCTGCCGCTCAGGCGTCCGCTGAAGAGGGAGAACTCCATACCGATGTTGAGGTTCGTGGCGGTCTCCCAGGTAATCTCCGGATTACCGATGCGCCAGAACGTGGCTGACATCTGTGAGTCGGAGGCGGCAACGAGGTTGTACATGTCGGTGAAGGCAAACTCTCTCATCGCCATCGTCCGTTCACCGATGTTGTCGTTGCCCTGCTGGCCGATGGAGAACTTCAGCTTCAGCTCGTCTACCCAGGGGGCGTGAAAGAATGCCTCCTTGTTAATCAGCCAGGCTGCACCCACCGACCAGAAGTCGCCCCAGCGCCGGTCCTTGGCAAAGCGTGAGGACGCATCGCGGCGGTAAGATGCCGAGGCGAAATAACGGTCGTCGTAGTTGTACTGTACGCTTCCGAAGTAGCCCTCGACGTTGTACTCTTCCGTGTAGGAGGAGGCGTCCGCCTTCTTGGCTGCGGCATCGAGCTCGGGGATTGCCTCGGAGAAGAGTCCCATGCCGTAGGCGGAGAGCCAGGTGGTCTTGCGGTCGTAGTATTCGTGACCGAGCAGGGCGTTCACGTTGTGCTTGCCGAAGCGGTCGAAGTAGGTGAGCGTCTGCACATGGTTCTGCTCGATGATTTCCTTTGCCTTCTTCTCGATTTGTCCGTTGACCGAGACCTTGGGACCGTAGAGTCCGCTCTGCAGCTCCGAGTCCTTCCGGTTGCTCCAGTCGAGGGTGCTGGTCGCGTTGAACTTCAGGAAGTCGGTCAGGGTGACGTCCGCCATGAAGGTGCCGTTCAGCTTGTTGAGCCGTCTCTTGTAGTCGTTGTAACGGTTTGCGCCCAGGGGGTTTCCCGGCGAGAGGAAGGGACGCGACAGTCCCGGATAGTTGGTGGCTGCCACGCCGTAGTCATACTGCGGGTTGCCGTGGCTGTCGGTGCGCACCTGCGGATTGCCGTCCGCGTCAAGCACCCGGACGTAGATGGGGTAGATGGGCGCGATGAGCGATGTGTAGTACATCAGGTTGGTGTTGTTCCACGCGGTGGCGCTGAGGTTCGGGTTCGACCGAGTGGTCGAGTTGGTATAGCCCACGTTGGCAGTGAGCTTGAGCCAAGACTTTGCCTGGTAGTCTGCCTTGAAGCGGGCGGCAAGACGCTTGTAGCCTGAAAATTCGATCATGCCGTCCTCGTCGAGGTAGTTCATGTTGGCATAGAAGGAGCCTTTGTCCATCGCTCCCGATGCGCTGACGTTGTACTCCTGACGGAAGGCGGTGTGGTAGGCAGCGTCGCGCCAGTTGTCGTTCGTCAGGTAGTAGGTCTCTCCGTTCGCCTGGTAGGAACGACCCAGCGTGGCGTGCGGGTTCAGCTTGCCGTCGGCGCCGATGAGCAGCTCTCCGTCGGGCACGGTGTAGATGTTGTAGCCCAAGTGGTTGAGCACGTACTTGTTCGCCTTCTGGTTTGCCTCTGCCGGAGTAGACCCGCGGTCGGTGAAGTAGCCGTAGTACTGTCCGTAGAAGGTCTCGTAGTAGAGCCCCGGGTCGGCGATGGTCTCATAGTCCTGCACCGAGCGGGTGTTGGCACCCCACTTCATGTCGACATTGATTTGGGCGACCTTGTTCTTGCCGGTCTTTGTCGTGACGATGATGACACCGGAGGCACCGCGCGCACCGTAGAGGGCAGCGGAAGCGGCGTCCTTGAGGACGGTCACCGACTCGATGTCCTCCTGCGGGATGTTGTTCAGCGAGGCGCTGTAGGGCGCTCCGTCGACGATGATGAGGGGCTTGGTCTCCGAGTAGAGCGAGGAGACACCGCGGATCTGGAGCTTGGTGTCTTCCGACCCGCCCGGCGTGCCCATGCCGCCGCGCAGCTGGAGTCCCGGCGTACTGCCCACGAGGGCATTGGTCACGTCGGTCGTCACGTGCTTCGACAGTTCTTCCGAACCGAGCACGGCTGCCGACCCGGTGAACGACGACTTCTTCTGTGTACCGAAAGCGACGACCATCACTTCATCAAGCTGCTTGGTGTCTGCCTTCAGTTCCACACGGATGAGTCCCTGACGGATGGCGACCTCTTGCGTCTGCATGCCGATGAAGGACACTAATAAGGTTTTAGCTGAATGGGGCACGTTTGCCACTGTGAACTTGCCATCGATATTGGTGACGGCACCCAGTCGTGTGCCTTTGACCAATACGGACGCTCCCACTACCGGCTGACCATCGTCTGCGGAAACCACTGTTCCCGTCACTGTGGTCTGAGCCAAAGCTACGCCTACGCTGAGGAACACGCAGACGAGCCACAGAAAGAATCTTCTCTTCATATAATCTCTCCTTTGCTTTGGTGAAACTGTAATATTATAAGGTCTCTCTATATGCATCTCTACGTAAGAGATACACTAATGGTTGCAAAAGTATGCAATAATATCAGAAAAGCAAGTAATAAACCTAAAGAATTTAGAGCGCGGTCCTGAAATTTATGAAGTATCAATCCCCTTTCGTTCTACGATTCGAAACCTAAACCACTGTTATTGTTATCAAATTCATCTCTTACGTAGAGATGGACACCCGCTGCATGAGCTTTCTTCCTTATATACAAGTTCCTTTGTACCAAACAGATTAACATCTTTGTGCGTCCGTTGCAGAGACATGCCCGGACGTCATATTGCATAAATATGCAGTTTCAGACGGACGCGCGACGTCCGGATACATAAAAGGGCGGCCGCGTGGGTCGCCCTTATACTATTCCGTAGAAGGCTATGCTCAATGCTCCGTGCTGGCAGGATGCGGATAGTCGAGCGTGTAGTGCAGTCCCCGGCTTTCCTTCCTCTCCATCGCCTGACGGGTGATGAGGTAGCCCACATTGATCATGTTGCGCAGTTCACACAGCTCGCGCGATGCCTTGCTGTGCTTGAAGAGACGTTCGGTCTCCTCATAGAGGATGTCGAGGCGGTTCCATGCCCGTGTCAGGCGGACGTTGCTGCGCACGATGCCTACGTATGCCTCCATAATCTGGTTCACCTCTTTGGCGCTCTGCGTGATGAGGACTCGTTCCTCGGTCGAGATAGTGCCCTCATCGTTCCACTCGGGCACGTCCTCGTTGAAGTCGTAACGGTCGACGACTTCGAGCGAATGGCGGGCAGCCGCGTCGGCATAGACCACCGCCTCGATGAGTGAGTTCGACGCCAGGCGGTTGCCTCCGTGCAGCCCCGTGCATGAGCATTCGCCCAGGGCGTACAGGCGACGGATGCTCGACTGTCCGTCAAGGTCGACCACGATGCCTCCGCAGAGGTAGTGCGCCGCCGGAGCCACGGGGATGTAGTCGCGCGTAATGTCGATGCCCAGGCTCAGACACTTCTGATAGATGTTGGGGAAGTGCCGCTTGGTCTCTTCGGGGTCTTTGTGCGTCACGTCGAGGAAGACGTGGTCCTCGCCTCGCTGCTTCATCTCGTTGTCGATGGCACGTGCCACGATGTCGCGCGGGGCGAGCGAGAGGCGTTCGTCGTACTTCTGCATGAACTCCTTCCCGTCCAGCGTGCGGAGTACGCCGCCGTAGCCGCGCATTGCCTCGGTAATGAGGAAGCAGGGACGGTCGCCCGGATGGAAGAGCGCGGTGGGGTGGAACTGGATGAATTCCATATTCTTCACAGCTCCCTTGGCACGGTAGACCATGGCGATGCCGTCGCCCGTCGCCACGAGCGGGTTCGTGGTGTTACGGTAGACCGCCTCGCAGCCTCCCGTCGCCATGACGGTGATGCGCGACAGGAAGGTATCGACACACCCCGTGTCCTCATTGAGCACATAGGCGCCGAAGCAACGTATGCCCGGCGTATAGCGCGTGACGATGATGCCCAGGTGATGTTGCGTAATGATTTCCACCGCGAAGTGGTGGTTGAAGATGTGTATGTTCGGCTGACGCTTGATGGCTTCGATCAGGCTGGTCTGTATCTCAGCGCCAGTGTTGTCCTTGTGGTGGAGGATGCGGAACTCCGAGTGTCCGCCTTCGCGATGCAGGTCAAAGCCACCGTCCTCGTTCCGGTCGAAGTCGACGCCCCAGCGGATAAGCTCCTTGATTTGCGACGGGGCGCGGCGCACCACCATCTCTACGGCAGCGCGGTCGTTGATCCAGTCGCCCGCCACCAGGGTATCGTGTATATGCTTTTCAAAGTTGTCCACTTGGAGGTTGGTGACAGAGGCAATCCCCCCTTGTGCAAAATACGTATTGGCCTCTTCCAACTCCGTCTTGCAGATAATGGCGACGGACTTGCCCTGTTCGGCCACTTTGAGGGCAAAGCTCATGCCTGCGATGCCCGAACCGATGACTAGGTAATCGTATTGATGAATCATGGCAGTTTGTTGCATTTATTGGGTGCAAAGCTACAAAAAAGCACATTTACCCGGTGCTGGGCTTCTTGTTTTTCTTCACTATTTTGTAACTTGCGCGTCCTAATCCAACCGTTACCACCATGGACAAGATATTTCACGCCCGCATCCACTTCTCGATGTACCTCTTCCTGGTGCTGCTTACCGCAGGCACCTGTCTCTCGTTCTGGCACCACATGGGCGTCTGTGCCGCCATCACTCTGGTCCTGCTCGTAGTCGTCGTGGAGCGCATCATCCACACCACGTACACCCTGACGGGCGACGGACGGCTCATCGTGAGTTACGGACGCTTCTCCCGTCCGCGTGTCATTCCGCTGAAGAGCCTGCGGCGCATCGAGCGTTGCCGACGCATGCGCATCGCCGGCAAGAGCCTGTACTCCTACCTGCTGCTGGTCTACGGCGAGGAGAAGCATGTGGCAGTGATGCCGGTGAAGGAGGAAGAGTTCATCGCGGAAGTGACGCGCCGGAGAAAGGCTCAGTAGACCAGCTTCACGTTGTCCACCCACAGGGAGTTCCCGGGCGAACCGATGTACGCACCGCCGTGGCTCGAAGCGAACTGGAGTACAAGGTGAGTGGGCGTCTCGTCGGGGGCAGCCCATCCCACTTCCTGGATACGGACGCTCTTCCCGTGGCTATTGACCGTGTTGTACTCGTAGGCGTTGAGCTTCATCCATTCGGCACGGTAGGCGGGGTTGTGCGTGATGTCGCCGTAGAGGATGTTGTAGGTGGCGGCGTTGTGCCAGTCGGTGCTTTGGCTGTACTGGATGGCAAAGGTGCCCACACGCTTGGCGTAGACATTACCCTCGGCGTCCTCCCAGCGTTTCTGGAGCAGGCAGACGACGGCGGCATGGTCCTTGCCGGCAACCTTGCCCGTGCGGCTGAATCCCGTGGCACGGATGCGCTGCGGTGCGTCCGCAATGCGCACCTTGTAGTCGAACCGGAGCGCTGTGGGCCGCTTGCTAAAGGGGATACCCATGAGGAGCAGCCCGTTGGGGTTCTTGGTACTCTTGATGGGTTCGTGGACCTCGCCCAGGAAGAGCGAGCCGGCAGCCAGGACGGTAATGTCCACCAGACCGAACACCTTCACACTCTCCATGTGGGTATCCAGACGGGCACAGTAACCGTTACCACGTGCCTCGGGGAAGACCGATGAGTTGGTCTTGACGATGCCGACGACCTTGGCCATGACGTTCGATGTCGCCCAAGGGGAACCGCCGGTCGGCTTGTAGGGCACTTCGCCCTTGATGGTGCTCGTAGGTCCTACGGCATAGATATTCTTCAACTCGCCACCGATGATGGCGGACTCTTTGATTTCGCGCTTGACCCATTGGTCCATGTTGCCGAAGGGAAGCGGCTCTTCCCGTTGCTGTGCCCGGACGAGTGTCGAACTGCCCAGGAGGGCAACCAGCGCAAGAGTTGGGATGATTCGCATGTGCATTCTTTCGTTTGTCTAGTTGTAGGGACGCACGGTCCGTGCGTCCGGTCTGTCAATCAGTAAACAGGTCTGCTCCTCAGGTCCTCCCGTCGGGGAAGGGCCCGGGAGAAGCCGTGGGTTATAGCTCGTACTTCCAGTCCTCCAGGGCGAAGCCCCAATGTTCCTGTACGAGGCGGACGGTCCGTTCGTCGTACGCATACTTGTTCTTCTTGTAGCCTTTCTTCTTGCCTACGTAGCGGGCGATGTCGTCGCGTGCCTCCTCCCATCCGGGGAGCGACAGGCGGCGGTAGATGTCTTCGGTCATACCGTAGGCATCGGTCTCGTAATCCTCGAAGCGGACCTCCACGAGGTTGCCTGCGGGGATGCACGCCTTGTCTGCCTCATACTTGTGATAGAGCTTGGCGTAAATGTCGAGGATGTTTGCCTCCAGCTCGGCAGGAGTGATGTCCTGCAACTTCAGCGGCTGGATGGTGTTGGTGAAGAAGCTTCGCGTCGATTCGAACACGGTGTAGGGGTTGCGCATGAGGTAGATGAACTTGGCATTGGGGAACATCTTCACCAGCTCGCGAACACGTCCCGTATGGGGCGGGTTCTTGCTGAGGAACTGCGACCCGCCGGTGTTCCACAGAGAAATCTTGATGAGCTTCGTGAAGGTTTCCTCGAATACGCGCAGTTCCTCGGGCGTGACCTTGTCGAAGAGGAGGTAGCGGTCGGCATACTCCTCCATGTGACGGGGCAGGAACCAGAAGTTATAATAGGTGTAGGGCATCATGTTCGCCAGGGCGAACTCCTCCTCCTGCGGCAGGTCGACGGCAAGCTCCATGTTGTCCGTCGGACGCTTGTCGGGCATGAGCCAGCTCATGTTCTTCTTGAAGAAAGGCTGCCCCCACATCATCAGGTGCGGGAAGACGGTCTGATAGGTCGTGTTGTAGCCAAAGTGCTTGTCGCAGGAGAAGACGTTGTGCATGAAGGTCGTCCCACTGCGCCAGTGACCGAGGATAAATACCGGGTCATGCTCCAGCGGGCGGTCCGCCAACAGCTTCGCGTAGCGCCGGTCCTGGATGGATGCGAGTGGCGAAAGCAACCGGCACACGGCTTTCGTCAGTCTGTACTTGCCCCGGTATGCAGGGTCTATGGTGCGTCCGCGGGTGATGTCGCCGAAGGTCTTCCAGTCGGCGCCCACGAGCGTATTGATAGGTAGTTTGTTAAATTCCAGTAAGCCCATAGTGAATGAACGATGAAAGGTGAAACATGAAGGTTAGCTCCGCACAACCTTGATGCCGATGCCCTGCCGCTCCAGCTCCTTGACAGCGCGGGCGATGGCTTCGTCATGTTCGGGACCGATGCCGAGACGGGTCAGGTCGAGCACGGGCAGCTCCTCGGTGGTATGCATGTCCTTGTCCTCGACGCGGTCGATAATCATGCCCACGGCACTGGTGTTGTTCGTGATGGGGTCGATGAGGATGAACGAACCGGTCGCCTTGTTCTTCACGTAAGGGTCGAAGAACAGCTCCTTCGACGTGGTGAGCACGACGCGGGCAATCTGGTTCAGCTCCATCGGCAGCGTGTCGGCGGTCAGCCGTCCGTTTTCCAGTGAGAGCTGCTCCATCGTGTTCACGTCGACCTTGTACTTGATGCTGTCGACGCGGCAGCGGCTGGTGTTCGTCGTCTGCTTGAGGAAGAACGACTTGTCGGTGTCCATGCGTTCCTCATCCATCCAGACGAGCATCGCCTCGAAGTTGCGTCCCACGAGAGGGAGGTTGTCGGGGTGAACAAGCATCTCGCCGCGCGACACGTCGATTTCGTCTTCGAGCGTCAGCGTGACACACTGTGGCGGGAAGGCGTAATCCAGCTCGCCGTCATAGGTCACGATGCTCTTCACGCGCGACGTCTTGCCTGAAGGCAATGCCACCACGGGGTCGCCCTTGCGCACCACGCCCGATGCCACCTTGGCACAGAAGCCGCGGAAGTCGAGGTTCGGACGGAGCACGTACTGCACGGGGTAACGGAAGTCCGTCAGGTTATGGTCGTTGGCAATGTGCACCGTTTCGAGGAACTCCAGCAGCGACGGTCCTTCGTACCAGGGCGTACGGTCGGAGTGCTCCACGACGTTGTCGCCGTCGAGTGCCGAGAGGGGGATGCACTGCACGTCGGGAATGCCCAGCGGGTCGATGAAGTCATGATAGTCCGCCACGATGCGGTCGAACACCTCCTTTGAGAAGCCGACCAGATCCATCTTGTTCACCGCCAGTACGACATGCTTGATGCCGAGCAGCGAGACCAGGTAGGAGTGGCGACGCGTCTGCGTGATGACTCCCGTGCGTGCGTCGACGAGGATGACGGCAAGGTTGGCCGTCGAGCCGCCGGTAATCATGTTGCGCGTGTACTGTTCGTGCCCCGGCGTGTCGGCAATGATGAATTTCCGCTTGTTGGTCGAGAAGTAGCGGTATGCCACGTCGATGGTGATGCCCTGCTCGCGCTCTGCCTTCAGTCCGTCGAGCAGCAGGGCGTAGTCTATGTGGTCGCCGGCATTGCCCATGCGCTTGCTGTCCCGCTCCAGCGCGTCGAGCTGGTCTTCGTAGATTTTCTTGCTGTCAAACAGCAGCCGGCCTATCAGGGTCGACTTGCCGTCATCGACCGAGCCTGCGGTGAGAAAACGGAGAAGGTCCTTCTCCTCGTCCCGCCGAAGGAACTCTTCAATTGACAATTTATTGTTGTTCTGTTCTGTATCCATAGCTTTGATGTTGTTTTAGACGGATGCCCGTGGAAAGCCATGCAGGCGGATGCCCGGGCACCCCGCTGTCAGAAGTATCCCTCGCGTTTCTTTTCCTCCATGCTCGCCTCCTGGTCGAAGTCGATGACACGAGTGGTGCGTTCGCTCTTGGTAGTGGTCATCATCTCCTCCACGATTTTCTCGATGGTGTCCGCCTCGCTCTCGATGGCGCCGGTGAGCGGCCAGCAACCGAGGGTGCGGAAACGTATCTTCTTGTACTCGATCTTGTCGCGGTACTTCTCCGGCAGCCGGTCGTCATCGGGCATGATGAGCTGCCCGTCGATGTTCACCACCGGACGCACCTTGGCGAAGTAGAGGGGCACAATGGGAATCTGCTCCAGGCGGATGTACTGCCAGATGTCCAGCTCGGTCCAGTTGCTCAGGGGGAACACACGGATGCTCTCTCCCTTGCGGATGCGGGCGTTGTAGATGTCCCACAACTCGGGACGCTGGTTCTTCGGGTCCCACTGGTGGAACTGGTTGCGGAAGGAGAAGATGCGCTCCTTGGCACGCGACTTCTCCTCGTCGCGGCGTGCACCGCCGAAAGCGGCGTCGAACTTGTACTTATCGAGGGCATGGAGCAGCGCCTGGGTCTTCATCAGGTCGGTGTGTACCTTGCTGCCGTGGGTGAACGGGCCCACCCCGGCGCGGAAGGCTTCCATGTTGCTCTCCACGATGAGGTTCCAGCCATACTTCCGCGCATACTCATCGCGGAACTGTATCATCTCCTTGAACTTCCACTTCGAGTCGATGTGCATCAACGGGAAGGGGACTTTGCCCGGCGCAAAGGCTTTCTCCGCCAGGCGCACCATGACAGACGAATCCTTGCCAATGCTGTAGAGCATCACGGGATTCTCGAACTCTGCCGCCACCTCACGGATGATGTGGATGGACTCGGCTTCGAGTTCCTTCAGGTGACTGAGTTTGTAGGTCTCTTTTTCCATAGAATCAAACTTCTTTGCCTCGGACCGGCAGTCGTCGGCAATTGATATTTTTAGCGGACGGATGCTTCCTGCGCGCCTTCTTCCGCCGTCCGGGTGCACAGGGCACGGCGCCGGCAGCGGTGTGGGGAGGACAGGCGGAAGCCCCCGTCGTCAGACATTGATCAGTTTCAGGATGCGGTTCACCGACTCTTCGACGGTGAGCTGCGAGGTGTCGAGGCTCAGCGCCGGATGCTCGGGGACCTCGAAGGGAGCGGAGATGCCCGTGAAGTCGCGGATTTCGCCGCGGCGTGCCTTGGCGTAGAGTCCCTTCACGTCGCGCCGTTCGCACTCCTCCAGCGGGGTGCTGACGTAGACCTCATAAAAGTCCTGCTCGCCGATGATGCGCGCTGCCATGCGGCGCAGCTCGTTCGTCGGGCTGATGAAAGCTGCCAGGGTGATGATGCCGGTGTCAACAAAGAGCTTGCCGACCTCGGCGATGCGGCGGATGTTCTCGACCCGGTCTTCAGGCGAGAAGCCGAGGTTGCTGTTGATGCCCGAGCGGATGTTGTCGCCGTCGAGGATGCGGCAGAGCAGACGGCGGCGCTGCAGCTCACGTTCCAGGGCGATAGCGATGGTGCTCTTGCCCGAACCGCTCAGTCCGGTGAACCAGATCATCATGCCCCGCTGCCCGAGCAGCTGTTCCTTGTCGGCGCGGGTGAGCATACGGTCGAATATGGGGTAAATGTTCATGTCGGTTTATCTGTTTTTGAGTTTCTAGTCTGTTCAGTCCATGTCCCGGCGGACGGAGGCTCAGAAGGGCCATATCAGCGGGATGAGCCCCACGGAGACGACCATCACGATGAAGTCCAGCGGCAGGCCTATCTTCACGAAGTCGGTGAACTTGTAGTTACCGGCGCCCTGCACGATGAGGTTCGTCTGATAGCCGATGGGGGTGGCGAATCCTGCCGAGGCGGCAATGCAGATGGCAATGAAGAACGGCATCGGGTCCGCCCCGAACTTCGTCGCGGTCTCCAGTGCCAGCGGAAACGCCAGCGCGGCAGCGGCATTGTTGGTCACCAGCTCGGTGATGAGCAGCGTCACCAGATAGAGCAACGCCAGCGCACCCCAGGCACCCAGCGACCCGGCTACGTCCTGGATGAAGGTGGCGATGAGTGCCGCCAGTCCCGATTCTTCCATCGCCGAGCTGATGGCAAAGGCGCAGGCGATGGTGATGAGGATGTCCCAGCTGATGTACTTGGTGTACTTCTTCGGCGGGAATATCTTCAGCCACGCCATCGCCACAGCCGTGACGGAGGCGAAAAAGAACATGTCCATCTTCACACCCGGGAAGTGTTCCTGCATGTAGGGCAGCTCGCCCACGGTCGCCCCCACAATCATGAGGATGAGCAGCGTGAAGGCGGTCCACTTCTTCCACGCCGGGACCGGTGTGGAGGGGATTTCCTGTCCGTTGGTCATCATCAGAAAGACCGACGAGTCGCCCCACGTCCGTGTGAAGGCACTGTCCGCCAGCAGAACCAGCGTATCGCCCTCCTGGAGACGGACCTCTCCCAGGTTCTCGGTGAGCACCTGGCCATTCTGCCGGATCTCCTTCACCTCGGCACCGTAGCGGCGCTTGAAGTCGAAGTTCTTCAGCTTCCGCTTCAGCCCCGGAAAGCGCGACGCCAGCACGACCTCGACCACGTGCTGCCCGTTGTCCTCGGCGACCTCAGCCTCCTCGTCCTCGAAGTTGTCGGGACGGTCGGCGGGCAACAGCCGTTTCGACACGAACAGAATGTAGAGCAGTCCCACTACCGTGATGGGGATGCCTATGTAGGCAAGGTCGAACATCTTCAGCCCCTCGAAGCCACGGTCGAGCATCATGCCGTGCACGACCAGGTTGGTCGATGTCCCGATGAGGGTGCAGAGACCACCCAGGATGGTGGCGTACGACAGCGGGATGAGGAACTTCGTGCACGACAGTCCCACACGCTTCGCCCAATGCTTCAGGATGGGCGCGAAGATGACCACCACGGGGGTGTTGTTCAGGAACGCCGAAAAGGCGCTCACCACGGGCAGGATGCGCAGCTGTGCCCGGGCAACCGACGTTCCCCGGGAGGGGAGCAGCTTCTTCACCACCGCGCTCAGCGCACCGCTCTGTCGGATGCCTTCGCTCACGAGGAAGAGCAGCGCCACGGTAATCATGCCGCGGTTGCTGAATCCTGCCACCATCTGGCTGGGCGAGATGATGCCTGCCGCCATGAATACCACGACGACGCTCAGCAGCACGATTCCGGGACGCATCTTGTCCAGTATCAGTGCCACGAGCATGCAGACCAGCCCCAGCAATACGAATAGAATCTCGAAATTCATAGCTTATCTTGTCTGAATAATCCGGACTCCCCGGTCAACGTGTCGTCCGGCTGTTCCGGGAAACGATGAACCAGGGGTTGAGCAGGTCCTCCTTGTTATAACGCACGGGCTCCTTCGTCTCCCACTGCCAGACCTCTCCTCCGGCGGCACGGACGATGGCATGCCCCGCCGCCGTGTCCCACTCCATGGTGGGTGCGAAGCGCGGATAGACGTCCGCCTTGCCCTCGGCGACCAGGCAGAGCTTGAGCGAGCTGCCGATGCTGACCAGCTCCAGGTCGGGACGGGTGCTGCGCAGGGAGTCGATGTAGGCGGTCGTCTCGGCATTCGCGTGCGACGACGATGCCACCACGACGTAGCGCGGGTGCAACTCCGAATAGGGCAGCCGCAGCGAACGCCCGCGCAGGGTGTCGAGGTCGCGGATGCCTTCGAGCGAGGCGATGTCGGGCATCTTGTACGCTCCGTTCGCCTGGTCGGCGAAGTAGAGTTCACGGCGCGTAGGGACGTAGATGACTCCCGCGACAGGCACCCCGTCGGTCACCAGCGCGATGTTCACGGTGAACTCGCCGTTACGCTTGATGAACTCCTTCGTGCCGTCCAGCGGGTCCACGATCCACAGGGTGTGCCAGGCGCTCCGCTCGCTGTAGGGGATGTCGCGCCCCTCTTCACTCAGGACGGGATAAGGGGTGGATGCCAGTGCCGCCGCGATGACGTCGTGCGAGCGTCGGTCGGCGATGGTCAACGGGGAATTGTCCGCCTTACGTTCCACGTGGAAATCGGCGTTCGGGTCTTCATAGATGGCGAGAATCTCCCTTCCCGCCTTCAAGGCTGCCTCAATGGCTGTATAAAGTAGTTCCATACTCAGTTGTCTTTCGTTGTATCGTTGTCGGGCGTCCGTCCGCCGGTGTCGGCAGGCTCAGAACGCCTCGGTCATGTTCAGGTAAAACAGGTTCTGGCGGTTGACCATGTCGCGCCCGAAGTCCAGGCGCAGGTTCATTCGCGGCTGAATCTCGATGCGCAGACCCACACCGAGGTTGGGCAGCACGCCTTCGACCCTCGTCGGGCGCGGGCCCATGAAGCCTGCCCCACCCCACACGGCGTAGCCCACGTGGTGGAGCATGCGTTTCACCCAGGTCGTCCGGTCGGTGTTAATCATCTGACGCCATTCGGCAAGTGCCAGATGAGCGCTCTTGTCGCGGAACTGTCCCATGTAGTATCCTCGCAGGTCGAAGGGAGTGCCCGTGAGGGCGTACTTCAGCAGCGGGACGGTGCCGAAGACATTGTTTGACTGCACGGTCCACGTCAGCACCCGGCGCTCGCCCATCGGGCGGTACTGCCGGTAGTCGAGCTTCAGCTGATAGAAGTTGTTGTCACTTCCGAAGGCGCGGGTGTACGCCATGCCGCGCACGTCGAGATACAGCCCCCTGTAGGCATTCGAGGGCACGTCCCGCGTGTCATAGGACACCACGAAGCCCAGACCGGAGCTGAGCTTGTGGTAGCTGCCCGGCTTGCCCCCGTCCGCCACGTAGGAGGCGTCGGCGACTATCCCGGCGGCTGCGCTGCTGATGTCGTCGTAGTTGACATCGAACTGCGGACCGACGAAGAAGTCGCTCTCTCCCACCCGGAAGAGGAACTGCGGGTTGAGCTGGAAGCCGCTGTAGGAGTATTCGGTGGTAGCCTCGCCGCGCTCCGTCCGCTTGTTCGTCACGTATCCCACGCCGTAGTAGTTCTCCACCGTGTTCTTCCAGCTGAAGGTGCCGAAGATGCGGAAGCGATCTCCGCGGAAGAAGAGCTGCGGACGGACCATGAGGTTCACCCCGCTCCCCTTGAACATGTATGCCATCGTCAGGGGGACGACCGACCGTTGCAGGAGCGTGTCGGCAGGGTCCGTGCGGAAGGTCATCAGTGCCGTGGCGCCAAGCACCACCCCGAAGTCCGGCGTGTAGCCGGGACCGCCCATGATGTTGTAGTGCAGGTTGCGCTTTGCCACACGCTGACGCCTCAGGGCGCGTGCCTCCTTGCGCGAAAGTCCCTCACCGGCGCTGTCGGCAGGCAGGGGGGCGTCCGTCTGTGCAAACGTCGGCAACAGGCAGCCCAGGCAGAAACAGATACTCAGCAGTCGCTTGTTCATAAGCTCGTCATTGTGTGTGTGTTTGAAGGGCAAAAGTAGTTGCTTTCTGTTAAAGAAACTAATAACGAATGGTTATATAGCTTTAAAATATCAAAACTGAAAGCTTTGGTTGAGTTTTCAGCACCCAATTTCCGCATCCGCGAGTGTGCGCCAATCCGCTTTTATGTGTATTTTTGCGAACGGACGGAACCGTCCGTATACCCCGCCGGAAGGGGCTCAAAAGGCGCCTTTGTAACCATCTGTGTATCAAGGTTTCCGTGAGCACCTGTCGGTACGTTCGTACGGACGCGTCGCCACGAGCGTACGGACGCGTCCGTACGACGGTGCGGACACGTCCGTACGAAGCTTCCCACCTGCGGAAGGAGAAAAACGGACGCGCCGGGACGCGGAAAAGGACAAAGTTTGTAGTGTTTTTTCTCAAACGGAAGTCGGACGCCACCCCCGCTCCTCCCGCCGGCTGAAGCAGACACAACGCCTCTTCGGCTGAACAACCGGGACACAGCCTGCACAACGGCAGGTTGCGGACGACGGAAAGCCGGACGCGCGGCGTGCACTATATAATAAGGTGAGAATTCATCATCAAGACATATCAGGACTATGAAACGAAAAGTGATTGGAATCGGAGAAACGATTCTCGACATATTGTTCCGCGACGGACAGCCCACGGCGGCGGTGCCGGGCGGCTCGGTGTTCAACGGCATCATCTCGCTGGGGCGCATGGGGGTCCCCGTGGACTTCATCAGCGAGACGGGCAACGACCGTGTGGGGCGCACGATTCTCGACTTCATGCGTGCCAACGGCGTGGAGACGTCGCACGTCAACGTGTTCCCCGAGGGCAAGTCGCCCCTGTCGCTCGCCTTCCTCGACGAGCACAACGACGCGGACTACCTCTTCTACAAGGACTATCCGTCACAGCGGCTCGACGTCGTCTTTCCGGAGATAGCCCCGGATGACATCGTGATGTTCGGCTCCTACTTCGCGCTCAACCCCGTGCTGCGTCCGAAGGTGCTGGAGTTCCTGACCTACGCCCGGGAGCACGGCGCACTGCTCTACTACGACGTCAACTTCCGCTCGACCCACGCCTCCGACGCCATCAAGCTGACGTCGACCATCCTGGAGAACTTCGAGCTGGCAGACATCGTCCGTGGGTCGACAGACGACTTCCGCCACATGTTCGGCATCACGGACGCGGACCGCATCTACACGGACAAGGTGAAGTTCTACTGCCCGCGGCTCATCTGTACCTCCGGTCCGGAAGCCGTGACACTGCACAGCGAGCAGGTCAGCAAGACCTACCCCGTGCCTCCCGTCGAGACGGTGAGCACCGTGGGCGCAGGCGACAACTTCAATGCCGGCATCGTCTACGGCCTGTTGAGCGAGGGCATCCGGCGCGATGACCTGCCCCGCCTGACCGAGGCAGACTGGGATGCCGTCATCCGCAGCGGCATGGACTTCTCTGCCGAGGCGTGCCGCAACCTGGGCAACTCCGTCTCCCTGGATTTTGCGGAGAAACGGAAAAGAGGGGCTTCCTTTGGCAATTGAGGATTGACAACAAACAATTACCGCCTTGCAGGACATGGGTTCCACAAGGCGGTAACTATAGAGGCGACCGGTCTGGTCGCCCCTGCATTCCCACCTTCCCGGGCTTTGGTCAACACCGGACGAGAATTGTCAAATACGGATTGGCACGTTTATTTCTTGCCCCCTCCGAAGACATAGCCTACGGACAGGCCGAAGTTGTTGTACCCCTCCATGCAGGCACGCGAGTACGCCGTCACCCGCCAGTGGCGGATCAGCTCGACGCCTGCCCGCGCCGTGAAGAGGAAGCGTGTACCCTCGTCGCCGTAGGACCCCTGCATCTCCTTGCAGCCGGCTACGCCGAGTCCCATCCCCACAAAGGGAGAGACAGACTTGCCGCGCATGAAATTGTAGTCGCCCAAGAGCGAGAACGAGGTTATCCGGCAGGCGAGGTCGCCCTCAGCCGGATGGCGCACGGTGCTGCCCATATAGAACTCAGCACCGAAGTCGATGGGGAGGAAGCTCACGTTGTAACGTCCTTCGAGGGCGAAGGCAGGACCCAGACGCCGGTGTCCGGCGTAACTCTCCAGTCCGTAGGTGGTACCCACAGAGAGTTCCACCTCAAAAGGCTTGACTTTTTGTCCCCAAGCCTCAGTCATCAGTCCCAACAGGGCGATGACGATAAACAAAGATTTCTTCATACGATTATAGATTGATAGGTTAAACCCGAAGCGGTCCGTCGGACGTCCCGAACCCTCTTTCGCTTCGAGGGCCTGTGCTCCGGGTCGAAGTCAGTCATTCACACGCGGACAAAGATACACATCCGTCCAAGGAATCCCATCCACCGGTCCAATCGTTAGGAAAGATTAGCAAACCCGTCCGCCCCCTTAACAAACCCCGTCGATTTTTTAGAAGCTAAAGGCGCTGAGAATTCAAAAATCGCGCCCCGATGGACGGATGGTCGGAAAAAAACGCATTCTCAGGCGATTCGCGAAATACACTTTGTCAGCATACAGGCGCATCCGTAGCACATCTGTAACCCATATACAGTTCTATTTTGTCACAATCGGACCGTGAAATGGCTGAATCGGCTTACATTTTAATAGTTGTCAGTCGGACGCCTCCGGCACGGTTCCAGCGAAACGGGGCGGCTGACGGACGGAAAGTCCCTGCCATCCCCACATGACAACCGGAAGCCGGAGCACCCGTCAAGTGTTAAACCACGCAAAACCGCCTGCCTGCCCCCACATTTATCTCCCCGGGACCGACAGTCCTGAAACTTAAAAAATTATCTTTGTGGCAGACTGCTTCTTTAACCACCAAACACCACCACTCATGAACGTACACTTCAAGCGTGGGTTCGTAGCCATGTTGCTATGGAACCTGTTTCTCCTGCTCCTTGTCGGCATCAACAGTCTCTGCACCGGCAAAGGAATCAGCTTCCACCTGTTTGGCGACGAAATCGGAAACGCCGCGTATTTCTTCCTCGCCCTCTGGTCGCTCGCATGGTTCTTCGTCGGGCACCACGGCAGCAGGGAGTACACGGCGCAGAAAGCCGTCTTTGCCGCACAATACCCCGACGTGGATGAACGCCTGCTGACACCCGCCTTCCGGAAGGCGTACTTCGCCCGGTACTTCAAGTACATCTACCGCGTACTCGCCGTGATGACCTTCTTCTACGGCGCCGCCTACTGGGAGCACTTCACGACACGCACCGGGGTCTACATCACCTGCTTCATGCTGGTGTCCCTCGTCTGCTACCACTACCATCGGAAGTGGCAGGTCGAGGAGATGAACTGAACGTTGCGGGAGAGAAAGAACTGAACACGGTCTGTATGCCGACGGGGCATGCAGACCGTGTCTGTTTCCGGAGGGGCGCCTCCTTATTTATCTATAAAACCGTGGGAGCAACAAAACGGAAAAAGGAAAATTTCCCTAACTTTGCAGGCTGTGGATGAAGAAAGTCTCTTGATACTCCAACAGCAACCAAACGAAACAAACCCACGAGGGGCGTGACCGCATACTGCCGACGGCACTGACCCGCAGACCCGACGGCACACCCCTTCCCTAACCATTTTTGAACAGTATGGAATTAAACTACGACGTGGTCGTCATCGGCGCAGGACACGCCGGATGTGAGGCGGCAACCGCTGCTGCCAACCTCGGTGCGCGTGTCTGCATGGTGACGATGGACATGAACAAGGTAGCCCAGATGAGTTGCAACCCCGCCGTGGGTGGCATCGCCAAAGGACAAATCGTCCGCGAAGTCGACGCCCTGGGCGGATACATGGGACTGGTGACCGACCGCACCGCCATCCAGTTCCGCATGTTGAACCGGTCGAAAGGCCCTGCCATGTGGAGTCCCCGCGCACAGTGCGACCGGGGGAAATACATCTGGGCATGGCGCGAGGTGCTCGACCGTGTGGACAACGTGCACATCTGGCAGGACACCGTCACCGAACTGCTGGTGGACAACGGCGAAGTGACCGGCGTACGCACCCAGCTCGACGTGACCATCCGTGCCAAGGCTGTCGTGCTCACGGCGGGCACGTTCCTCAACGGGCTGATGCACTTCGGACGGGTGAAGCTGCCCGGCGGACGTGTCTCGGAACCCGCCTCGCTCCTGCTCACCGAGTCCATCGCCCGGCACGGCATCCGCTACGCCCGCATGAAGACCGGTACGCCGGTGCGCATCGACGGACGCAGCGTGGACTTCAGCCTCATGGACACCCAGGACGGCGAGAACGACTTCCACAGCTTCTCCTTCATCAGCGAACCGCGCAAACTCAGACAACTGCAGTGCTGGACGTGCTACACCAACCCCGCGGTGCACGACGTGCTGCGCAACGGACTCCCCGACTCCCCGCTCTACAACGGACAAATCCAGAGCATCGGCCCGCGCTACTGCCCGAGCATTGAGACAAAGATTGTGACCTTTCCCGACAAGGAGCAGCACCAGCTCTTCCTCGAGCCCGAGGGCGAGAACACCGAAGAGCTTTACCTCAACGGCTTCTCCTCGTCCCTCCCCATCGACATCCAGGTGGAAGCGCTCAAACACATCCCCGCCTTCCGCAACCTGGTCATCTACCGCCCCGGCTACGCCATCGAGTACGACTTCTTCGACCCCACCCAGCTCAAGCATACGCTGGAGTCGAAGGTCGTGAAGAACCTCTTCTTCGCCGGTCAGGTGAATGGCACCACGGGCTATGAGGAAGCCGCCGGTCAAGGACTCGTCGCCGGCATCAACGCCGCCATCAACTGCGGCGGAGGCGAGCCGTTCGTGCTCCACCGTGACGAGGCATACATCGGCGTGCTCATCGACGACCTGGTGACGAAGGGAGTCGACGAGCCCTACCGGATGTTCACATCGCGTGCAGAGTACCGCATCCTGCTCCGCCAGGACGACGCCGACATGCGTCTCACGGAGCGTGCCTACCAGCTGGGGCTCGCCACCCGCGAACGCTACGACCGCCTCTGCCGGAAGCGTGAGGACATCGGGCGCATCCTGAAGTTCACCGAGACCTACTCCATCAAGGCGGACCTCATCAACCCCGCCTTGGAGAGCTTGGGAACGACGCCCCTGCGCCACGGTTGCAAGCTGGTCGACCTCATCAACCGACCCCAGATTACGCTGGAGAACATCTCCGCCCACATCCCTGCCTTCAAGCGTTGCCTCGACAGTGTGACAGAGCGGCGCGACGAGACCATCGAAGCCGCAGAGGTGCGCATCAAGTACCAGGGCTACATCGACAGGGAGCGGATGATTGCCGAGAAGATGCAACGACTGGAGAGCATCAAAATCCGCGGCAAGTTCGACTACGCCTCGCTCCAGTCCCTCTCCACGGAGGCACGTCAGAAGCTCCAGCGCATCGACCCCGAGACCCTTGCCCAGGCAGGACGTATCCCCGGCATCTCACCCAGCGACATCAACGTCCTGCTCGTCCTGATGGGACGGTGAGAGTCGCCGCGTTCCACGTGAAACAATCAGTATAACTAAATTCAACAATAAGCTTATTATGAGCAAAGAAACACTAAAGAACAGTTTAAGAACTGTAAGAGACTTTCCCATACCCGGCATTCTGTTCTGGGACGTGACCACCCTCTTCAAGGACGCTGCCTGTCTGCGTGAGCTGGAGGACATCCTGTATGAGATGTACAAGGACAAGGGCATTACCAAGATTGTGGGTATCGAATCGCGCGGATTCATCATGGGAGCCGCCCTCGCCGTCCAGCTGGGAGCCGGATTCGTCATGGCGCGCAAGCCTGGCAAACTGCCTGCCGAGGTTCTCGAGGAACACTACGACAAGGAGTACGGCAAGGACACCATCCAAATCCATAAGGACGCCATCACCGAGGACGACGTGGTCCTCCTCCACGACGACCTGCTCGCCACGGGAGGAACCATGTGCGCCACGCACCGCCTCGTGGAACGCTTCCACCCGAAGCAGATTTACGTCAACTTCGTCATCGAGCTGACGTCCCTCCACGGACGCGACAACTTCCCCGAGGGCGTCAACCTCGAAACCGTCCTGCAAGTGTAAGGACTGGGACGGCAGGTGCCGGGTGTCCATCCGGTCCCGGCACACCGCCCTTCCGGTCTCCCGGACGGGAAAGCATTCCTCCTCCACATCCATTCACAACGAACCAGACAAGCACGCATTCATGGCTGAACACAGCAACTTCAACAACTACCTGCGGGGCATCGTGCAGAACCTGCCCGACAGTCCGGGCATCTACCAGTACCTGAACAAAGAGGGAGTCATCATCTACGTAGGAAAGGCGAAGAACCTCAAGCGACGGGTCTACTCCTACTTCAGCAAAGAGCACGAACCGGGCAAGACGCGCGTACTCGTCAGCAAGATTGCCGACATCCGCTACATCGTCGTCAAGACGGAGGAAGATGCGCTCCTGCTCGAGAACAACCTTATCAAGAAGTACAAGCCCCGCTACAACGTCCTGCTCAAGGACGACAAGACCTATCCGTCCATTTGCGTCACGAACGAATACTTTCCCCGCGTCATCCGGACACGGAAGATTGTGCGCAACGGCTCCACGTACTTCGGTCCCTACAGCCACATACCCACCATGAACGCGCTGCTGGAGCTCATCAAGCGGCTCTATCCGCTACGCACGTGCCACCTCGCACTGACCCCCGAGAATGTCGCAGCGGGAAAGTTCCAGGTGTGCCTCGAATACCACATCAAGAACTGCAAAGCGCCGTGCATCGGTCTGCAGTCACACGAGGAATACATGGCGAACATCGCGCAGGTGAAGGAGATTCTCAAGGGAAACACCCGAGAGATAGCCGCCGCGCTCATGGACGAGATGCAGGCACTCGCCGCCGAATTGCGTTTTGAGGACGCGCAACGGGTGAAGGAGAAGTACGAGCTTATCGAGGCGTACCGCTCCCGCAGCGAGGTGGTGAGCGCGGTGCTGCACAACATCGACGTCTTCTCCATCGCCGAAGACGGGGACTCCGCCTACATCAACTACCTGCACATCACGAACGGCTGCGTCAACCAGGCGTTCACCTTCGAGTACAAACGGCGCATGGACGAAACGAAGGAAGACCTGCTCGCCATGGGCATCGTCGAGATGCGCGAGCGTTACAAGAGCCGTTCGCGCGAAATCATCGTGCCGTTTGAGCTGGACCTGGAGCTCGCCGGGGTCACGTTCACCATCCCGCAACGGGGCGACAAGAAGACACTGCTGGACCTCTCGCTGCTCAATGTGAAAC
The DNA here is from genome assembly GCF_023337025.1 of Mediterranea sp. ET5. Classification (NCBI taxonomy): domain Bacteria; kingdom Pseudomonadati; phylum Bacteroidota; class Bacteroidia; order Bacteroidales; family Bacteroidaceae; genus Mediterranea; species Mediterranea sp. ET5. Next base: position 55,672 of record NZ_JAMBLN010000004.1, read on the forward strand.
AGTACAAGGTCGACCGTCTCAAGCAGGCGGAGAAGCTGAACCCGGAGCAGAAGAGCGTCCGCCTCATGCGCGAAATTCAGGAACAGCTGCACCTGCCGAAGCTGCCGATGCTAATCGAGAGTTTCGACAACTCGAACATCAGCGGAACCGACGCCGTGGCTGCCTGCGTGGTGTTCAAGAAAGCCAAGCCGTCGAAAGCGGACTACCGCAAGTACAACATCAAGACCGTCGTCGGACCAGACGACTATGCGTCGATGCAGGAAGTGGTCCGCCGACGCTACAGCCGCGCCGTGGAGGAAGGAACGCCCCTGCCCGACCTCATCATCACCGATGGCGGAAAGGGACAGATGGAGGTCATCCGCCAGGTCATCGAGGACGAATTGCACCTTTCCATCCCCATCGCCGGACTCGCCAAGGACAACCGCCACCGCACGTCGGAACTGCTCTACGGCTTCCCGCCCGTCACCATCGGCGTGAAACAAAGCACTCCGCTCTTCCATCTGCTCGAACGCATCCAGGACGAGGTGCACCGCTTCGCCATCACCTTCCACCGCGACAAGCGCAGCAAGCGTCAGGTGGCATCCGCCCTCGACACGGTCAAGGGCATCGGGGAAAAGCGGAAGACTGCCCTGCTGAAAGCCTTCAAGAGCGTCGCACGCATCCGGAAGGCGTCGGTGGAGGAACTGGCAGCCGTCGTCGGCGAAAAGGCCGCACAGAGCCTGAAACAGGCCCTGACGGAGGACGCGACGGGACAGTCCGAAGCAACCGATTGACCACAGCCGACGCATCATTCCGCCGCCTTTTGATACGCCGTATGGCAAACTATCCGTATCTTTGTGACAAAAACAGACTTATGCGAATCGTTATACAACGCGTACGCCATGCCTCGGTCACCATCGACGGCGTACTGAAATCATCCATCGGGGGCGGCATGCTCGTCCTCGTGGGCATCGAGGAAGCCGACACACAGGAGGACATCGACTGGCTCTGCAAGAAGACGGTCAACCTGCGCATCTTCGACGATGCTGACGGCGTGATGAACCGCAGCATCCTGGATGCCGGAGGGGATATCCTCGTGGTAAGCCAGTTCACCCTCCACGCATCGACCCGGAAGGGCAACCGCCCCTCCTACATCCGTGCTGCCAGACCGGAAGTGTCCATCCCGCTCTATGAAGCTTTCTGCCGGACGCTCTCTGCCGACCTGGGCAAGGCGGTGCAGACGGGGACTTTCGGTGCGGACATGAAGGTGGAACTGCTCAACGACGGTCCCGTGACCATACTCATCGACTCAAAGAACAAGGAGTGAACGGAACTCCCACCCAATCCATACAGACTATGACAATCGAAGAAGCTCAACAGACAGTAGACCGCTGGATACACACCTACGGGGTGCGTTACTTCAGCGAGCTTACCAACATGGCAGTGCTCACCGAGGAAGTGGGCGAACTTGCCCGGGTCATGGCACGCCGCTACGGCGACCAGTCGTTCAAGCCGGGCGAGAAAGACAACCTTGCCGACGAGATGGCGGACGTGCTGTGGGTGCTGCTCTGCCTCGCCAACCAGACGGGCACAGACCTCACCGAGGCTTTCCGCCGCAACCTGGAGAAGAAGACGGCACGGGACAAGGAACGACACAAGAATAACCCTAAACTATAAGAGCATGATGAAAGAGAACCACGAACATGAATGTCATTGCGGGCAGCATCATCACGACGATGAGGGCTGCCACTGCGAACAAGAGTACGGGCACGACTGCTGCCACGATGACGAATGTGACTGCGAGGCTTGCGAAGACACGCCGGCAGACGACGAAGACCGCGAACACCTCCATCAGCCCAGCAAGTACGACGCTGCCCTGGCGAAGTATGAGACGCATCTCGACGATGATGCCGTAACGCAGGCCGTTGACGCCATCATCGAGAGCAAGGTAGCGGGCAACGACAACGAGGACGTGAAGAAACTGCTCTTCTCGTGCCTTGACCTCACCTCGCTCCGTACGGCGGACAACGACGAGAGCATCCTCCGCCTGGTGGAACGGGTCAATACGTTCGACGACGCGCATCCGGACCTGCCTCACGTCGCCGCCATCTGCACCTACCCCAACTTCAGTCACCTCGTTAGCCAGTCGCTCGAAGCGGAAGGGGTCGAAGTGGCTGCCGTGTCGGGCGGATTCCCGTCAGCCCAGACCTTCACCGAGGTGAAAGTGGCAGAGACAGCCATGGCACTGCACGAAGGAGCGACCGAGATTGACATCGTGATGCCGGTGGGGAAGTTCCTCGACGGTAACTACGAAGACCTCTGCGACGAAATCGAGGAGCTGAAGGACATCTGCGGGGACAAGCCGCTCAAGGTCATCCTGGAGACTTCGTTGCTCCGCTCTGCCTCGAACATCAAGCGGGCAGCTGTCCTGGCAATGTATTGCGGGGCGGACTTCATCAAGACCTCCACGGGCAAGGACTGCTCGGTGGCGACTCCCGAGGCTGCCTACGTGATGTGCCAGGCTATCCGGGAGTACCACACGCAGACAGGAAGGATGGTGGGCTTCAAGGCTGCCGGAGGCATACGCTCGGTACACGACGCCCTGGTCTACTACTCCATCGTACGCGAGCTGCTGGGCAAGGAATGGCTCACGCCGCGCTACTTCCGCATCGGGGCGAGCTCCCTTGCCAACGCACTCCTCTCCGACCTGTTGGGCGAAGAGACCAAGGCGTTCTGAAGCGACGGCTTCCTGCATCAACGGCGCAGGAGGATGCCTGGGGCAACAGAGGGTTGTCCGGGGCATGCTTCCGCGCCGCTCTGTTTATACCCCGACGGTCACGGGACCGTGCAAGGCGCTCCCCTCCCTCACAGGGGGAGACGGACACTGGGACAAATACCTTCCGCCACGTCCGCTATAAATTCGCAACAATCCTTAAAGAACGTTTCCCCCTATTGCAAAAACCATTTTAACACTTCCGAAATTTCAGAAGCTAAAGACGCCAAAAAGGCAAAAATACCGACCGAGGATACAGGAGATGGGAAAGAAGGGCATTTTCAGCGCATTCATAAAATACATATTGACACATACACAGACCTTCTCTTATCTTAGAGAAACAGAATACGCCCATACTCCATCCATTCGTAAGAGTACAGGCGTATTTTGTTAGCAATATAACACTTCGGAATTGAGCACGTGTCCGCACAAACTAGAAAAAAGATGCACACTTCGGGGATAGTTTGTGCATCCACCCGTCCGAACGGCGGATCGGAAGCCCCGGAAGCCTAGCGGACGTTGTGACGGACGGAAGGCGCACCGAAGTAACTCGGGTGACGGTTGTCGGGATTGACCACGATGCGCTCGAGCACCACCTCCGGGTCGGTCATGAAGACCTTGAGCGTATGAAGTCCGGCAGAGCGGACGGGCAACTTCACGGTGAGCCAGCGCAGGTTGTCGAACACTTCGTTGCGGCGGAGTTGCCCGGTGCCGGTCAGTCGGATGCTCGTATCCTGACGGGGGAGCGGCTTCAGGTTCGGCGACTTCTCCAAGTTGGCAGGCGTGTATTCGGCAAATTCGTCCTTGAAGCCCTGACGGGCATCAAGCGTCAGCGGAGCCTCGTCGTCGAGGGAGACGGCAAGGCGCAGGCCGCGCTCGGGGTTGACATCCTGCGTGGGGAGGATACCGATGCAGAGCGATACGCTGTCGGCGTCAGTCAGCAGCACCCGGTATTCGAGACGGGGAGCCTCGGATGGCTGCGCACTCGGGGCTGTAACGGGCTGGATGCCCATGCAGCCTTCGTCGCGTCCCAGGTCGGGGAGCAAGGTCCAGGCGGCTGCCTTCCCGGGAACGTTCCGGTTGAAGGCAATGGCAGGGATGGAGAACTCGCTGCCGCTGACGTTACCGAAGTAGGGTTCGTCGGTACGGGGCGCCTCGCCCTTGACGGCACGTACGGCAATCGGGACGCGCGTGTCACCGCTGACAATGGTCACCTGCCCTTCGTGGGTACCGGCTTCGAGGGCACCCCAGTCGATGCTGACCAGCAGGCGGGCTTCGTCCGTCAGAGTGCCGGCTGAACGGCTGACACGGAGCCACGGGGCAGAAGGGGTGACGGCATAGTCGAGGCTTCCCGTCCCGCGGTTGAACAGGTCGACAGAATACTCCGATGCCAGCAGGGAATCAAATACAGGGAGTGTCAGGTTGCCGTCCTGCTCCGTGGCTTCGCTGCCTTCCACGCTGACGCCCAGCGCCGGGGATTCGGTCGGGGTAACACGGACGAGCTCGGGCAGCACCGCCTTCTCGGGCATCGACCACTGCGTGTACCCGATGTGAATGTCCTGCATCATGTTCTTCCACTTGCCGCCGGCGAGGGTATCGTTGTAGTAGCGCGTCAGCTCACCGTCTTTCCGGAAGAGGGCTTCCGCCAGGTCGGCATAGCGGTTGGCGAGCGGACGTCCCTGGGAGGCATAGAGCCGGTTGCGCGTCACGGCTGTATAGAGGTTGGCAATGCCGGCAGACGCCACGGCGGGATAGTAGACGAGCTGGAAGTAGGCGTCCTGCATCGCGGCAGGGAGCAGGCGACGCAGGGAGTCGGCACGGTGGGCAACGTCCTGCCACAGCTGCTCGGTGCGGTCGCTCTCGTGGTAGTTCACCACGCTGAAGATACCGGGTACCTGGACTTCCGCCTTGCGCCAGAGGTTGTACTTGGGATAGGCCGACACGAGGGCAGCGACGGCGTCGGCGTGCGCTTCGCCGAAGTTCTCACCCGCCCACGCACGGAGGTAATCGTCCGTACGGTCGGCAGGGATGGCGTCAGGGTCCCACGCATAGCGCAGGATGAAGTCGATGGGCAGTTCCTTCGGCTTGAGGTCGCCTACGTTGACAATCCACAGGTCGTCGATGCCCGTCTCGTAGGCAAGGTGGAACTGTTCGCGGAGCTTCGGGATGGGCGAAGTGTTCACCCAACGGTCGTTCCACGGGCCTCCGTTCATGTCGATGTGGTAGTAGAGCCCCATGCCGCCGCGGCGATTGCGCTCCTTCAGCGGTCCCGTGCGCCGGATGTAACCCCAGTTGTTGTCGCAGAAGAGCAGGAGCACGTCATCGGGCACGGTGAAGCCCTTGTCATAGTAGCGCTGCACCTCGGTGAAGATGGCCCAGAGCTGGGGCACCTCGGAGGCGGGACGTCCGTAGACTTCACTGATGATGGCACGCTGTCCTTCGACGACCTTGGCGAGCGTCTGCATGTTCTCCTCGTCGTCGCCTTTGCCCATCGCTACGCCACCGTCGCCGCGCATGCCGATGGTGATGAGGTTGTCATACGTCCGGTTGCGCTCCAGCCCGTCGCGGAAGAAGCGGTCCAGGCGCGTCTTGTTCGTGGCATAGTTCCACTCCCCCACCTCGTCACGCCGACGGGTATACTCCTTGTGGGCGCGCATCATCGGCTTGTGGTGCGACGTGCCCATGATGATGCCGTAGATGGTGCCGCGCTTATCACTGCCGGCAATCACGAGACAGCCGTCCACGGTTGCGATGAGGTAGGACTCCCACTGTCCGCTGACGGACGAGGCGTCAAGCTTTCCTGCCTCCACCAGCCGGTCGATGAGGGGCTCTTGCCCAGTGTCCCCACGAGGACGGATGCGGGGGCGGGCTCGTCAGTCTGTACGAGCCGTGGCAGGATGCCGGTCACGCGTTGCACGTCCTGCGTCAGGTCACCGGCTGCGCGGACGACGCCTTCCCAGTCAGCGGAAGAGACGAGGACGGAGGCTGCCCGGCCGTCAGCTGCCAGGCAGAAGGCTCCCGGGGCGGATGTGTAGCGGACGTATTGCGGAAGGGTACTGAGACAGTCGGTCTTCACCGGACCGGCTGCATGCAGGGCAAGTGTTACAAGAAGCAGCAGAAGGGTCAGAATGGATTGTTTCATGGGTGATAGCATTTAGGGTTGTTCCTACGGACGGACGGCATCTGCCGTCTTCCTGCAAAGTTAGCGTACGCGGCAGCGCATCGGCAAATCCGGTTGTTTCATTCTTCATTGATCTGGTTACACAGCGGCGGAAAACCGGGGGCGGACTGTTGACTATTGCCCTGCGGTGCGAGCAACCCGTTCCGTCAGGCGGTGAACGGAGGGACGACCGGTGAGCAGAAAGCAAAGGGAGGGCGTGCATACCGGTGGAAGCATGCATCCGTAGAAACAGGAAGGCTACGCGAAGTAAACTCTCCGCACAGCCTCCCAACCGTTCAAAGTAAAAATGTAATAACCCGTAAGCTCCGGCCTACACCACCTTCATCAGATCATTGATGCCGACAAAGGCATAAGCTGCGATGTAGCAGGCAAAGACCACGACAAGGAGGACAGAGCCTACCTTATTTAAAGTTGACATAGGATTATCCTTACTTTTCAGCTTAGCATATTCTTGCTTGATACCGAAGAAAGCGCCTATGAAAAGCAAAGCATGCACCAAGGTCCCCCCTATGCTCATAACGACAGAGTACTCGGTAAGAACACGACAAGTAAAGATAAACCATAATAAAATACGAAACCAAACTTGCTCTAAAAGTGAACTAGAATTTTTCATACTTACTCCTCCTTTCTTATAGATTAAATTTAATTGTTAACAGTTTGATTAGAACAGGTTATCCCATATACTTTTACTTTGGATTTTCTTTCGAAGCAATTGGCGGATGCCTTTATTCGTAAGTCACCAACCATAACCACCCGGTCGTCTTTGCCCAATAGGAAAACTTGCAGCGACGAAGCTGGAGAGAAGCACGATGCTCCTACCTGACAAAAAACAAATAAACAAAAGAAGAATATTCGCCGGATACGGCTTACTTCGTACGTTCCACCACGTAGGAGAGGAAGGCTTCGAGGGCGGTGCGGATGTCGTCATCCTGCACGGGGAGAATGAGGTCGAGTGCCTCGCGACGGAGCTTCTCCATCGCCTGCATGGCGTACTCGATGCCGCCGTGCGCCTTGGTAAAGCGGATGAGCTCCACAATCTCGTCGTGCGTCACATGACCGCTCTTGACCCGCTTCACGAGGTCACGGATGTGGTCGTCTGCCGACGTGTTCACGGCGTAGATGGCAGGAAGGGTGAGCTTCCCTTCGAGCATGTCGTTGCCGGTAGGCTTGCCCAGTTCGGGGCTTTCGTAGTAGTCGAAGATGTCGTCCTTAATCTGGAAGCAGATGCCGACCTTCTCGCCGAACAGGCGGAAACGTTCGGTGTCGGCCGCCGACGCTCCCGATGCCATGGCACCCAGCTGGGCACAGGTGGCAAAGAGGACTGCCGTCTTCTTGCGGATGATTTCGTAGTAAGTGTCTTCGGAGAGGGAGGAGCTGCTGATATTGGAGAGCTGGAGGATTTCACCTTCCGAGAGGTCCTGACCCAGGCGTGCCACGACACGGACGATTTCGGCGTCACCCGTCAGGGCGGCATGGTGGAGGGAGGTGGAGAGCAGGTAGTCGCCCACGAGGACCGAGACCTTGTTGTCGTAAGCGGAATTGACCGAGGGCTGACCGCGGCGTTCGTCGCTCTCATCGACCACGTCGTCGTGGACGAGACTTGCCGTGTGGAGCATCTCCAACGTGGCTGCCGCATGATAGGCGGCAGGAGACAGCGGACCGAACGACTTCGCTACCAGCAAGGTAAGCATGGGGCGCATCATCTTGCCACTACGGCGTCGTATGTAGCCCAGGATTTCACTCAGCAACGGGTTCGACGTGTTCAGTGATGCATCGAACACCTCGCGGAATGTCAGCATTTCTTGTGCTATCGGGCGTTTGATCAGTTCGGTCTTCTCCATAAAAAGCGTGATTATAGCCGCAAAAGTAATAATAAAGAGAGAAAGCGACGTGCTTTTTTCGTACTTTTACCCTAAATTTTTAAGAATACAGATGGAACGACTATTTTTACTCGACGCATACGCGCTCATCTACCGCGCCTATTACGCGTTCATCAAAAACCCACGCATCAATTCGAAAGGAGAGAACACCTCCGCCATCATGGGCTTCGTCAACACCCTGGAGGACGTGCTCCGACGTCAGGACCCCACGCACATCGGCGTGGCTTTCGACCCACCCGGACCGACCTTCCGCCACGAGGCCTACGAGCAGTACAAGGCGCAGCGCGAAGAGACGCCTGAAGCCATCCGCTGGTCGGTACCCATCATCAAGGACATCATCCGTGCCTACCGCATCCCCATCCTCGAAGTGCCCGGCTATGAGGCGGACGACGTCATCGGGACACTGGCGACCCAGGCGGGTGCCAAGGGCATAGACACCTACATGATGACACCTGACAAGGACTACGGACAACTGGTAGGCGAGCATGTTTTCATGTATCGGCCACGCTACGGCGACAAGGAGTTCGACACGCTGGGCGTGGAGGAGGTGAAAGCGAAGTTCGGCATCGCCGAACCGGCGCAAATCATCGACATGCTGGGACTGATGGGCGACACGGCGGACAACATACCGGGCTGTCCGGGCGTCGGCGAGAAGACCGCGCAGAAGCTCATCGCCGAGTTCGGCAGCATCGACAACCTGCTGGCAAACACCGGGCAGCTGAAGGGCGCCCTGAAGAAGAAAGTGGAGGAGAACGCCGAGCAGATACGCTTCTCGCGCTTCCTTGCCACCATCAAGACGGATGTTCCCGTGACGCTCGACATGGACGCGCTGCGGCGTGAGCAGCCCGACGAGGAGACGTTGCGCAAGCTCTTTGAGGACCTGGAGTTCAAAAGCCTCATAGACCGCCTGTTCAAGAAGGAGAAGGCTCCCCTCCCACCCCCGTCCGACCAGGGCACCCTGTTCGCACTCTTCGATGCCGCCCCCCAGGAGGAACCGGCAACGCCCTCGCGCCTGTCACACCTCGAGGACCTGCCCTACCGCTACCACCTGGTGGAGACGGACGCCGACCGCCGGGCACTGGCGGACCGTCTGCTGGGAGCCGCCGCCTTCGCCATGGACACCGAGACGACCAACGCCGAGCCCATGTGGGCGGAACTGGTAGGCATGAGCTTCAGCCTGGAGGAGAACGAGGCTTACTACGTGCCCGTCCCGGCTGAGCGCAGCGAGGCACAGCGCATCGTGGACCTCTTCAAGCCCGCCTTTGCCCGGGAGGAATCGCTCAAGATCGGACAGAACATCAAGTATGACATCATCGTGCTGGGCCACTACGGCGTGGAGGTGCGGGGTACGCTTTTCGACACCATGATTGCCCACTACGTGCTCCAGCCCGAGCTGCACCACGGCATGGACTACCTGGCTGAAATCTACCTGAAGTACGAACCCATCCACATCGAGGAACTGATTGGTCCGAAGGGCCGCAAGCAGAAGAACATGCGCGACCTTCCGCCTGCCGAGGTCTACCGCTATGCCTGCGAGGACGCCGACGTGACACTGAAGCTGAAGCACATCCTGGAGCGTGAGCTGGACGCCAACGACGCACGCCGCCTGTTCGAGGAAATCGAGATGCCGCTCGTCCCGGTGCTTGCCTACATGGAGCGCAACGGGGTGCGCATCGACCCGGAGGCGCTGCGTCAGACGTCGGAGCTGTTTACCGGACGGATGCGACAAATCGAGCAGGAGGTGTACGCCCTTGCCGGCGAGGAGTTCAACATCGCGTCGCCGAAACAGGTGGGCGAAGTCCTCTTTGACAAGCTGAAGATAACCGACAAGGCGAAGAAAACGCGCAGCAAGGGGCAGTACGTCACCTCCGAGGAGGTGCTGGAGAGCCTGAAGACGAAACATCCCATTGTGGAAAAGATTCTCGGATACCGCGGCCTGCGCAAGCTGCTGAGCACCTACATCGACAACCTGCCGACGCTGGTCAACCCTGCCACGGGCCGCATACACACGTCGTTCAACCAGACGGTGACTGCCACCGGACGACTCAGTTCGAGCAACCCGAACCTGCAGAACATCCCGGTGCGCGGGGAGGATGGCAAGGAGATTCGCAAGGCGTTCATCCCGGACGACGGCTGCGAGTTCTTCTCTGCGGACTACTCGCAGATCGAGCTGCGCATCATGGCACACCTGAGCGGCGACCCGCACATGATCGAGGCGTTCCGCGAGGGACACGACATCCACGCTGCCACGGCGGCGAAGGTCTACAAGAAACCCATCGACGAGGTGACGCGCGACGAACGGCGGAAGGCAAAGACGGCGAACTTCGGCATCATCTACGGCATCTCCGCCTTCGGACTTGCCGAGCGCATGGGCGTCGACCGCCGGGAGGCGAAGGAGCTCATCGACGAGTACTTCCTCACCTATCCGCACGTGAAGGCGTACATGGAGCACAGCATCGAGGAGGCACGCCGTCTGGGCTATGTGGAGACGATTTCCCGACGGAAGCGTTACCTGCCCGACATCCATTCGCACAACGCCGTGGTACGGGGCTATGCCGAGCGAAACGCCATCAACGCGCCCATCCAGGGCAGTGCCGCCGACATCATCAAGGTGGCGATGGTGCGCATCTACCGCCGTTTCCAGGCGGAGGGAATCCGTTCGAAGATGATTCTCCAGGTGCACGACGAACTCAACTTCAGCGTCTACCCGGAAGAACGGGAGCGCGTGGAACGCATCGTCATCGAGGAGATGCAGGGCGCCTACACCCTGCAAGTGCCGCTGGAGGCGGACTGCGGCTGGGGCGCGAACTGGCTGGAGGCGCACTGATGCCGCTGCCGGCGCGTCCCTTTGCCGAAGGAAGCAGAAGGGACGCGCCGGTGTCATTGTGTCAAATCGTCCACTCCTGTCCCGATAATCTGTCACTCCGATCGCGTTTCCGAAGACTATTTGTCAGCGTCCGCCCTTTGCGGCACGTGGCACGGAGTTTGCGACCCTGTAAGTGAGCTTCGGAATGAAAGGAGCCGGAGTCCAAGGATAACTACTCAACGAAACTTAATATAGGAGATTACGACTATGACACCGATGAGAAGAAACAATGGAAACTGGTTACCGAGTATCTTTAATGACTTCTTTGATACCGAATGGATGGAACGCGCCAACGCCACCGCACCTGCCATCAACGTGGTGGAACACGACACTGACTACTGTGTCGAGCTGGCGGCTCCGGGCATGACCAAGAACGACTTCCGGGTACACCTCGACGACGAGGACAACCTCGTCATCTCCATGGAGAAGAAAACCGAGAACAACGGGGAACAGAAGGACGGACGCTACTTGCGGCGCGAGTTCTCCTACTCACAGTTCCAGCAGACGATGGTCCTGCCTGACGACGTGGACAAGGAACACATCAGCGCCCACGTGGAACACGGCGTCCTCACCGTCGAACTGCCCAAGCTGAAAAAGCAGGACGGAGACAAACCGTTGAAAGCCATTGAAGTCAAATAAGCTTGCAGAAGCAGAAGCCATCATCCTGACAGCCACACGGCGCGGGATGGTGGCTTCTTTCGTTTTATACCCACCCTTATGCCCATTACCATCCTCAACTTCACACACGCCTACGAGCCCATGACGTTCCTGCACGACGCGTCCTGCCGCTGGATTGACTGCACCCGCCTGCACGGCACGGCATGCTACTGCGACACCGACGGGGAAGCTCAGCTGCGTCGTCTCCTCGCACCCTATCCGCCCGAAGGCATCCATCTCATCGACTCGGGCGACTACCACTACGTCACCAAGCTGTGGACCGACAAAATCGACCGCCCCTTCTCGCTCGTGCTCTTCGACCATCACCCCGACATGCAGCCGCCCCTGTTCGACGGACTGCTCTCCTGCGGCTGCTGGGTACGCACCATGCTGGAACGGAACCCCCTGCTGCGGAAGGTGTGCATCGTCGGTGCGTCGGAACGGCTCCGGCAGGAGACGCAGGGCTTCGACCGCAGGCTGGTCTACTTCAGTGAGCAGACGCTCCGGCTGCGCGAGGCATGGCACCTCTTCTCCCGTTTCTACCTGAACGGACCAGTCTACATCTCCGTCGACAAGGACGTGCTCACGCCGCGCCAGGCGACGACCGACTGGGACCAGGGCTCACTCTCGCTGGGACAGCTGGAGTCACTCCTGCGCATCATCCTGCGCCACGAGGAGGTCATCGGCATCGACATCTGCGGCGAACTGCCCCTCTGCCAGCAGCCGTCCGCAGTCTCCCCCGAACGCCGCGCCACCAACACACGCACCGACCACGAGCTGCTCGACTGGCTGGAAAAACATCTTCCACAGGAATAAAGCGGGCAGAGGACTGGGGACAATGCAGATATTCCCTATCTTTGTCCGCTGTTCCACACCCCGACACACATGCTGAAACAGTTGTTCCATAAGAAAACGTTCGACCGCATCTTCCATGAGAACTACTCGCGGCTGTACCTCTACGCCTTCCACATCACCGGCGACGCAGAGGTGAGCCGCGACATCGTCAGTGACGTCTTCACCGGACTGTGGAACCAGATGGGGCGCATCGACGAGAAGACACTCCGCGCCTACCTGCTCACCGCCGTGCGCAACCGCTGCACCGACCACCTGCGCACATGCCTGCTCGACAAGCGTTACGAGGAGTACTACCTCGACACAGCCACGGAGCTGTATACCGACGACTACGAGGAACGGGCGGAGGAGGACCGCCTCATCCGCCGGATGCTCGAATCCCTCCCGCCGCTCACCGCCGACATCCTGGAACGCTGCTACCTGGAACGCAAGACGTACGCCGAGACCGCCGCCCTGCTGGGCATCAGCCCCGAGACGGTGAAGAAGCACATCATAAAAGCCTTGCGAACCCTTAAAAAACTCTATAATCCTGCTTCTTTGGAGGAATCCTAGGCACCAAAACGCCCTTTCGTCCGTATCTCTATTAAAAGACACTGAATCATGACACAGCCAACCCCGAACCACCGTCCCGATACTCCCCCGACAGAGGACTTCACCCGTGAGGAAGTCCGGCTGCGACGCTACTTCCTGCGGCAACAGGTCCCCGTGCCGGATGCCGACCGGGAACTGGAGCAGCTCTACCGGAAGCGCCGTTCGCAGCTCGTGCGCCGCACTGCCGTGTGGGGCAGCGTAGCCGCCCTGATAGCCCTGGCGGTATGGTTCGTCCCATCCCTCGTCGGACGGCAGGCGCAGCAGGTGGTGCACACGGCTCCCGCGGTCGACGCGGTGACCCTCCAGACCTCCCGTGGCGAACGGCTCACCATCGGTTCTGCCGACGGGGACGACGCCCTGCACACCCTGGGAGCCACGCTCGATGACAGCGGCAGCCGCCTCGCCTACGACGACCGCTCCGCCACGCCTGTGCAAATGCAGGTGCTCAGCACCCCGGCACGACGCACCTTCCACGTGACGCTGGCCGATGGGACGGAGGTGTGGCTCAACGCCGGCAGCCGCCTCACATACCCGAACCGCTTCACGGACGGCGGACGGACGGTGGAGCTGGAGGGCGAGGCTTACTTCCGCGTGGCAAAGGATGCCGCACGCCCCTTCACGGTGAAGAGCGGCACCCTGTCCACCCGGGTGCTGGGCACGGAGTTCAATGTCCGCCGCTATGCTTCCTCCGACACCCATGTCACCCTCCTGGAAGGCTCGGTCGAGGTGCAGGCAGGGACAGCGCCTGCCGTACGCATCGCCCCGGGTCAGGACGCCTCTCCGTCAGCGGACGGCACCTGGCGGGTCACCGACGTGGACACGGACATCTACTGCGCCTGGCGCAAAGGGCTGTTCTATTTCGACCACGTCCCCCTGCGCGAGGTCCTGTGCGAGCTGGGACGCTGGTATGACAGGGATGTGCGGTTCGACCCGTCGGCAGACACGGATGCGGAAGTGTTCTTCACGGCACGCCGCACCGACCCGCTGGAGGACATCGTCAGCCTGCTCAACAGCCTCCACAAGGCACACATCCGCATCGGGGAGGATGCAATCCTCGTCAGCAAACAGTAAAAACAACAGACAGAAAGACAGGTCTGAAAATCCCCCTCCATTCCCCGCTTCGTACGGACGCGTCGCCACGCTCGTACGGACGCGTCCGCACGGTCGTAGTCGTTCGTCCGTACGAACGTGGCGACCCGTCCGTACGAAGACAGTCATTCTGCCATCCGATATACCTTTCATAATCAGAGAATTACCCTCACCCGTCACCGGAGGGAGACGGACGTGAAAAAAAACTTCATCTTCCACTGAAAAAAACGGTCAAAAGCATACCCGATTGGCGCCCCTTCTCCGTATCTATTTACAAAGGAACATCTATTCATCTCTTTAAAAACCGAAGAAAGCACCATGAGAAGACTGCTCGAAACCCTCTGCCTCCTGGTCATCCTGCTCGTCGCACCGCATGCACGGGCACAGGATGTCGGGAAGAAAGTCAGCTTTGACTTCAAGAATGAAAGCCTGCCGACAGCGCTGAAGACCCTCAACCGCCTGGCGGAAGGCAACGTGACCATCATCTTTGCCTACGACGACGTGGCGTCCCACAGCGTCACGGCATCCGGGCGCAACATGACCGTGGAGGAAGCCTTGCGCAAGGTCCTCACGGGGACAGGACTGACCTGCACCGTCCAGTCTGACGGGCGGTACCTCAGCGTCCGCCGGCAGCCACAGGCGAGTACCCCCGCACCACCGGCACGCCGGGAAGAGAAGCTCACCTGCACCGTGGTCGACGAGAACGGTGAACCGCTGGTGGGCGCCAACATCACGGTGAAGTATGACGGACGAGCAGACGCCTATGCCTCCGTCGGCATGGAGGGACACGCCTCGCTGCCGCTGCGTGGGGGCGAACGTTCGCTGACCGCCTCGTTCGTGGGTTATCTGTCGTCCACACAGGCTTTTACCAAGGGACGGACCGCCTACACCTTCCGCCTGGAGCCTGACACGAAGACCATGAGCGAAGTCGTCGTGACCGGCATCTTCAAGAAGCAGGAGTCGGTCTTCACGGGGGCAGCCCTGACCATCACCAAGAAGGAGCTGGACCAGTTCGGCGACAAGAACCTGCTCAGCTCGCTCGCCAACATCGACCCCGCCTTCAACATCGTGGAGAACAACAACTACGGCTCCGACCCCAACCGCCTGCCCGACCTCCAGGTGCGCGGCACCACGAGCATCACCGCCCTGCAGGACGGTTCGGACGCCATGCTCAACTATCCGCTCATCATCATGGACGGCTTCGAAATCACCCTGCGGCGCATGCTGGACCTCAATCCCGAAGAGGTGGAGTCGGTCACGCTGCTGAAGGATGGCGCCGCAACCGCCATCTACGGCTCACGCGGTGCCAACGGCATCATCGTCATCACCTCGCGCGAACCGGAAGAAGGGCGTCTGCGACTCTCCTACAACGGACAGATGAATGTGGAGCTGCCCGACCTGAGCGGTTACCACCTGCTCGACGCGCGCCGGAAGCTGGAGCTGGAGAAGCAGCTGGGATACTTCGAAGGCAGCACGCCCGACGACATCATCGCACTGAGCAACCGCTATGCCTCTCTCCTCGCTGAGGTAGAGCGCGGTGTCGACACCGACTGGCTGGCAAAGCCCCTGCGCGCCGGCATCGGCCACCGGCATGCCCTGCGCATCGAGGGTGGTGACAAGGCGTTCCGCTATGCTGCCGACGTGTCTGCCGACTTTGTCAACGGCGTCATGAAGGGCTCGGGACGGCGCAACTACAACGGAGGCATCACCCTGAACTACCAGAAGGGAGGCTTCCTGCTGTCGAACCGCTTCCTCTTCGGGTATTCGCTCTCTGACGAATCGCCCTACGGGTCGTTCGCCGACTACGTGAAGCTCAATCCCTACTGGACCCCGACCGACGAGAACGGCGCCATGAAGCGTTACCTCGACGAGGACCGCACCTACTGGGGTTCGGACACGTACTTCCCCGCCAACCCGCTCTACAACGCCACGCTCCCCATCAAGAACACGCAGAAGGGCACCAGCCTCACCGACAACCTCGCACTGGAGTACCGCTTCTCGCCTGCATTCACCCTGCGCGGCGCCGTCAGCCTGTCAAAGGAGATGAGCCGCACCGACCACTACCTGCCGCGCACCCACACCACCTTCCTCACCAGTGAATACAGCTCGGGGGAGAACGTGATGCGGCGCGGACGCTACGACTACGGCAACACCGAGTCCACATCCTACACCGTCAACCTCACCCTCAACTACAACAAGCTCTTCGGCGGCCGCCACCTGCTCTACCTGGGCGTCAACGGCGAGCTGTCGGAACAGCAGAGCGAGTCGGTCAGCTTCGAGCTGGAAGGCTTCACGCAGGAGGACCCCAAACACCTCTCCGCCGCCCTCTCCTATGCCAAGAACAAACGCCCGGGCGGCAGCGAGAGCACGTTCCGCCGCGTGGGTGTGGTGGCAAATGCCAACTATTCGCTGAGCGACACCTACTACGTCGACGGCGCCTACCGTGTCGAGGGAGCGTCGCAGTTCGGCGCCAACAAGCGGTTCGCCCCGTTCTACAGCATCGGGGCGGGATGGAACCTGCACCGCGAACGCTGGATGCAGTCCGTCAGCTGGGTGAGCTACCTCAAGCTGCGCCTCTCCTACGGGCAGAACGGCAGCCAGCGGTTCAGCCCCTATCAGGCCATCGCCACGTACAACTACCTGAACGCCGACCGCTACCATGACTGGCTGGGCATCGCGCCCGCCGCACTGGAGAACGAGGACCTGGAGTGGCAGATTACCGACAAGTACAACGTGGGCGTGGAGGCGTCGTTCTTCAAGGCGCGGGTCAACCTGACCGCCGACGTCTACTGTGACGTGACGGACAACCTGCTCACCGAACGCACCCTCCCGCTGTCCAACGGCTTCACCTCCTACAGCGAGAACCTGGGCAAGCTGCGCAACGTGGGCTTCGAGGCAAAGCTCAGCGTGAAGCCCATCGTCGACACGCAGCGGCGCATCATCTGGACACTCACGGGCAGCGTGGCGCACAACAAGAGCAAGATGGTGAAGCTCTCGTCCGCCCTCAAGAAGGCATTCGAGCAGGAAGCCGCCGCTACCCGTCAGCTGCCACCGAACCGCCTCATCCGCGAAGGCGAGGACCTGAACACCCTCTACGCCGTACGCTCCCTGGGCATAGACCCGCAGAACGGGCGCGAGGTCTACGTGGACCGCAACGGCGAGCTGACCTACACCTGGAGCGCAGCCGACCTCGTGCCGTGCGGCGTGAGCCAGCCGAAGTTCCGCGGCAACCTCAACAGCACGTTCCGCTGGGGCAACTTCTCCTGCGCACTTGCCTTCGGCTACCACTTCGGCGGACAACAGTACAATGAGACACTGGTGTCGCGCGTCGAGGTGACGAACATGAAGTACAACGTCGACGAGCGTGTCTACACGGGACGCTGGAAGCAGGAGGGCGATGTCGCCCCCTACAAGGGGTTGTCGAACTACGAACGTACCAATGCCACCAGCCGCTTCGTACAGGACGACCGCATGCTGACGCTGCGCAACGTGAACCTCGCCTACGAGTTCCGTGAGCAGGTATGGATGAAGGCCCTCGGCCTGACGACCATGCAGGTCAGCGCCAACCTGAGCGACGTGTTCTACCTCTCGTCCATCAAGCGCGAACGCGGACTCTCGTACCCCTTCGCACGGCGCGGCTCGCTGGCGTTGTCGCTCATGTTCTGAGAGGCTGACGGAACACCGTCCGGTCTCTCCCATTCCACTCACCATCAAACACCGCAAAACAATGAAAACCATCCATAGAACCATCTTCCGGTGGAGCGTCCCGGTACTCGCCCTCCTCTGCCTGACACTCACCGCTGCCTGCAGCGACTGGCTCGACGTGAAGCCCTCCACACAAATAGAGAAAGAAGATGCCGAGAAAACACTGACCGGTTATGAGAGCATGCTCATCGGCGCCTACATCCAGATGCAGTCGCCCCTGCTCTACGGACGGCAGATGAGCTACGGCGCCATCGAATACCTGGCGGAACACTGGAACAGTGCGCCCCTGAACAGTGCCGAGAGTGCACTCACCGCCCACCGGTACGACGACGAGGCGGCGGAACAGCTGTTCGCTGACATGATGAACGCCTTCTACAAGGTCATCTTCAATGTGAACAGTGTCCTGTCGGACATCGACCGGCACCGCGACATCCTCACCGACCACCACTACGAACTTATCAAAGGGGAGAGCATCGGGCTGCGCGCCTTCTGCCACCTGGAGCTGCTCCGCCTCTGGGGTCCCATCCCCGGACAAGCAGACTCGACGGCGTGTCTCGCCTACGTCACACGCCGCGGGAAGGAAATCAACGAACGCCTGCCTTATGCCGAGTATGTCCGCCGCATCGAAGCCGACCTCGACGAGGCGGAAGCCCTGCTCCGGGACATCGACCCCGTCACGGAGGTGAATGTGTCGGCACGGGAGGAAGTGTCGCTCATCGGGACCGGGAAAATACGCAGCGAGTTCTTCACCGAACGCCGCAAACGCTTCAACTACTACGCCTGCCTCGCCACGAAGGCGCGTCTCTACCTGTGGACCGGACAGCCCGAAAAGGCAGCCCGCTGCGCCACGCAGGTCATCGACGCCAAGGACAACCGTGGGAAGCAAATCTTCACCTACGGCACACGGAGCGACATGGAGCAGGGCGACTACACGCTCTCTGCCGAACACATCTTCTGCATCGACCTCCCCTCGCTGGAGAGCAACAGCGGACTGGATGTCTACGCCGGCCGCTCCTATAAGCTGACGAAGTTGTTCAAGAGCACTGACCTGCGCCTGACGAAGCTGTTCTACGACCGCACCGAGAACGGCAGCACGAACACGTATCCCTACAAGTACCTCTACGTCCCCGAGCTGAAGGACAGCCGTCCGCGTGCCCTCTGCGTGGTGCCTGCCCTCCGGCTGAGCGAGATGAAGCTCATCCTCGCCGAAGCCCTGGGCAAGGAGCAGGGCATCCCCATCGTCAACGAGCTGGGGGCGCAACGCGACCTCGCCCCGCTGAGTGCATCGACCTCCGAAAGCAACTGGCTGCGTACGCTCGTGCAGGAATACCACCGCGAGTTCTACGCAGAGGGGCAGGGCTTCTTCGCCTCCAAGCGTATCTGGCCGAAGCTCGATGTGTTCTGGCCCGTCGCAAACAACCGCAAGAGCGAGGACATCTACCGGATTCCCTTGCCCCGTGCAGAGACCTTGACCGAATGAACCAACGCATTAATCCTACAGACAATGAGAAACATCCTACTCCAACTTCCGGCAACAGCCTTCGCGCTCTGCCTGAGTGTCTTCCTCGCCACCTCCTGCCGGGAAAACCATATCCCCACCTATTCGGGCGGGGCACGCATCCAGTGGCTCACCCGCTTTGTCAGCGACTCGCTGCGCGTGGACTTCTCGTTCACCTCGCTGACCGGGGGCGAGACGTCGTACGTGGTTGAACTGCCCTTCAAGGTAATCGGTCCCGCCACCGGGCAGGAACGCACCTTCACCCTCCGTCAGGCGGACGATGACAGCGGACTCCCTGCCGCCGTCGAAGGGACCGACTATACCCTCCCCGAACGCCTCACCGTCGCCCCGGGTGCGCTGCAAGGCACCGTTCCCGTCACCCTGCTGCGCACTGCCGCCCTGGACACCGTCACCAAACGGCTCGCCCTGGAGTTTGTCACGGGCAGCGAGTTCGGTCCGGGCGCCCGGTTGCAACAACGCGCCGTCATCGACTTCTCCAACCAGCTGTCGCGTCCCTCGTCCTGGGACTACATTGTCGAGTGGCAGGACTGGGGCGTCTGGAGCCGGGGCAAGCACCTCTTCATCAATCAGGTGCTTGGGAAGCCCATCGCCGACGACTTCTTCCTCGTCACCGACGCGACCCTGTTGCGCATCTACCTCGACACGCTGAAGAAGGCGCTCGACCGCTTCAACAACGACCCGGACAACATCGCCTCGGGCAAGGCTCCCGTGCTCTCCGACCCGAACGACCCGAAGTCCGCGCCCATCAGCTTCAGCTCCCAATCCGTCTAACCCCCAAAAACACCAACTCATGAATACCCGCATATTCCCCTTCCTGCTGTGCCTTCTGCTGGCACTGACAGGCTGTTACGAAGACGAGAGCAACGACCGGCTGCTGCCCAAGGCCACTGTCAGCGTCACCGGCATCGCCGAAAGCTACACCGTCGGCGCACTCAAGGAGGTGTCGCTCGACATCACCCCCGACGTGGTCAGCCCGGGCAACGAACATCGTGCCTGGTGGGGCATCGTCTCGGAAAAGGACCGCTACAACGCCGTCATCGACACACTGGCACGGACCGTCGAACTGCACATCCGCCGCAGCTTCCTGCCGGGTGAGTACATCCTGCTCTACTACGTGGAGGACGTCAGCACGGGACTCTCGCACATGCTGAAGACCCGCCTCTCGGCACGCACGGAGTTCAGCAAGGGCTGGTGGGTGCAGAAGACCACACCGGACGGGACCGGCTGCGACATCGACATGTTCCCCGACGAAGGCAGCCTCATCCCCGACGTCATCCGGAACGCCGCCGGGCAGCCGCTCGAAGGGAAAGCCGTCGACATGACCACCGCCCAATACTCCTTCAGCTACACCACGACCGACGCCTCGGGCACACCCGTCCGGGAACAGGCCGCGCCGCTCATCGTCGCCTCCGCCCGGGAGCTGGCGGTGCTCAACCTGGAGACAGGCATCCCCGTCGCCCGGATGGCGGACCTGTTCGTCGAGCAGCCCACCACCCCCGACATCACCGCGCTCTGCCATGCCTACGGACACCTCTACCTGGGCTGCAACGGACAGATTCATGCGATGGGGTACAGCAACGGCTCCCTCGTCGGCATGTTCAACACGCCCCTGCTGGGAGACACCCCTCTGCCCTACCTCCACAGCGGGCAGCCACGCACCAAGGCACTCTGCTTCGACGACGTCCGCGGTGCCTTCTTCACCCTGCCCGAGGACGCCATCCGGGTGCAGTACATGGAGGACGAAGCCGGCGCCAAGCTTACGGGACTGGACGCCGAAGTGCTGGCTGCCGGACCGCATGACATCGAGTCGAACTTCGACGATGCTACGTCCGAGGTGGTCCTCCGCGACCGCACGACGGGCAGAGTGAGCATCTACACCTTCCAGAGCAACCTGAACAACAAGAACGGCAACGTCAAGTCCGTCCGGCAAGTCGTGGAGGGCAGGCTGCTCCACCGCGCCGAGCACGTCTGTGTGGCAAAGGAGTACCGCGAGCTGTTCTTCACCGTCGGACGGGACCTCTACATGTACGACATCGCCACGGGCAGCGAGACCCTGCAACTCACCCTGCCCGACACGGATGCCGTCACCCTCCTGCAGTGCGTCCGGATAGGCGACTTCAAGCCTGAACCGCTGCTCCACCTGCTGCTCGGGACCTCCGACGGCAACCGCTACACCCTGCGTGTCTACAGCTTCCGCGCCGGCCACATCACCGAACCTGCCGTCCGCACCCTGGAAGGCGAAGGCACCGTCCGCCGTGCCGTCTATGCCGCCAATGTCGACGGATACATCCACCGCACCTGCCTCGAATGAGGCAAACCGGCAGTATCTCCCCCTCCCCTCGCCGACGCGCCCTGTCTCGTCGCGACGGGAAGGGGAATCCTCTGCCGGACCGTTGCGGCACATCCGCACCGAGACCCGTGCCCCTTTTGGGGTCAAAATATATTTGCACATCCACGCCTGAATGCCTACCTTTGCAGCCGACTATTTGAGGAAACGATTAATATTCTAGAATATGGCATTACAATGTGGAATAGTGGGTCTGCCCAACGTCGGGAAATCGACCCTCTTCAACTGTTTATCCAACGCTAAGGCACAAGCTGCCAACTTCCCCTTCTGCACCATTGAACCCAACGTCGGTGTCATCACCGTCCCCGATGAACGGCTGAACAAGCTCGCCGAGCTGGTCCACCCGGGACGCATCGTGCCGACCACCGTCGAGATTGTCGACATCGCCGGACTGGTCAAGGGAGCCAGCAAGGGGGAAGGACTGGGCAACAAGTTCCTTGCCAACATACGCGAGACGGACGCCATCCTCCACGTACTGCGCTGCTTTGACGACGACAACGTCACCCACGTCGACGGCACGGTGGACCCCGTACGCGACAAGGAAATCATCGACACCGAGCTTCAGCTGAAAGACCTCGAGACCATTGAGGCACGCATCCAGAAGGTCCAGAAGCAAGCACAGACCGGGGGCGACAAGCAGGCGAAGCTGCTCTACGACGTCCTCCTGCGTTACAAGGAGGCACTCGAACAGGGAAAGTCGGCACGCACCGTGCAGTTTGAGGGCAAGGACGAGCAGCGGGCGGCACACGACCTCTTCCTGCTCACCTCGAAACCGGTGCTCTATGTGTGCAACGTCGACGAGGCCAGCGCCGTCAGCGGCAACAAGTATGTCGAACAGGTGCGTGAAGCCATCCGCGAGGAGGGTGCCGACCTGCTCGTCGTGGCTGCCAAGGTCGAGTCGGAGATTGCCGAACTGGAGACCTACGAAGACCGCCAGATGTTCCTGCAGGAAATCGGACTGGAGGAGTCGGGCGTCAACCGCCTCATCAAGGCTGCCTACAAGCTGCTCGACCTGGAGACGTTCATCACCGCCGGCGAGATGGAGGTGAAGGCATGGACCTTCCACAAGGGATGGAAAGCTCCGCAATGCGCCGGCGTCATCCACACCGACTTCGAGAAGGGCTTCATCCGCGCCGAGGTCATCAAGTATGAGGACTACCTCACCTACGGCTCCGAAGCCGCCGTGCGCGAAGCCGGCAAGCTGAACGTCGAGGGCAAGGACTACGTCGTACAGGACGGCGACATCATGCACTTCCGCTTTAACGTCTAAACCCTCCCGACATGGACACACTCGCCTTCATCACGTGGAACCCCGGCATCGAGCTTTTCAGCATCGGGCCTGTCCACATCCGCTACTACTCGTTGTGCTGGATCATCGGACTGCTGTTCGCCTACCTCATCGTGCAACGGCTCTACCGCCAGCAGGGCATCAAGAGTGAGCTTTTCGAACCACTCTTCCTCTACTGTTTCGTGGGCATCCTCGTCGGCGCCCGCCTGGGGCACTGCCTCTTCTATGAGCCGGGCTTCTACCTCACCCATCCGCTGGAGATGTTTCTCCCCTTCCGCCACACCGCCTCGGGATGGATATTCACGGGCTACCAGGGTCTGGCGAGCCACGGCGGCACGCTGGGCCTGATGATTGCGCTGTGGCTCTACGTCCGACGGACGAAGCTGAACATCGTCCGCGTGCTCGACAACATTGCCATCGCGACGCCGCTCACGGCATGCTGCATCCGTCTGGGCAACCTGATGAACTCCGAGATAGTGGGGCTCCCGACCGACGTGCCCTGGGGCTTCATCTTCGTGCACAACGGCGAGGCGTTCGCACGTCACCCGGCACAGCTCTACGAAGCACTCGCCTACCTGGTCATCTTCCTTGCCGGCTGGCTGCTCTACCGACGCCACCGTGACAAGGTGGGGACGGGCTTCTTCTTTGGCTTCTGCCTGACAACGATATTCGCCTTCCGCTTCTTCGTCGAGTTCATCAAGGAGGAGCAGGTGGGCTTTGAGGAGGGCATGGCACTCAACATGGGACAGTGGCTGAGCATCCCCTTCGTCGTGCTGGGCATCGCCTGCATGGTCGGCGGACGCTGGCTCCGGAAGCTTTCCGGGAAATAATCCTTCCTTCCTCACGTTCTCTCTGACAGGGGGACGGGACTGCGGTGACATCCGTAGCCCCGTCCCCCTGTTTCGTATGCAGGGACCGGCAGACACGGTGGCTTGACGGACGGGGCGCAAGTGGCTGGCTCACTCGACACACGTGCCTGACTCCCTAAAAGCCCGTGCTTAATCTGACAGGCACAGGGGATTGACAGACCAAAGTATTATACTTAGGCAGCCTAAGTATTATACTTAGGGGGTCTAAGTATAATACCTTTCCAGGCTAAGTATGATACTTTGGTTAGTTGAATATGATACTCAGGTATATCAAACTAATTGGTTTGCCACGTCAAACACTTGTGTTTATCCGGTCAAAGGCTTGTGTTTGCCCGGGTAAGCGCAAGTGTCCGGGGCATGCCTGCAGATGGCTCCCGGCGGTAGAGACTTATTGTAAGATTCCGGTATTTTCGCACCCCTGTTTTCGGTATTATTTTGACGTTACAAGAGGGTATCACTTTAGTATACCTTATGATTTATTTTACCATTTTCCCTTCTGAACGAATCTATCCCGAAGAACCCTTTTCAGCCCTTTTAGCCCCATTTTAACAAGAAAGAGCAGACAGATGCTCCTGCTAGCAACATTTGTCCACCAAAAAGATAGAAATTTACCCCCCCCAGTAACCTTTTAACCTACATTTGCATCCAACGAGCTTTTTAACTAATCACTTTATTTAATCACTTATTGTTTTATGAGGCAAAAGGAAATCATGAAAAACATGAACGGTAGACTATTCCTACTGTTGGCACTTCTCCTCTTTGTGCCACTGGGATTGTTTGCCCAGTCCATCACGGTGAAAGGAACCGTCGTGGACGAGACAGGTGAGACTGTCATTGGTGCTTCGGTTGTGGAGAAGGGGAATCCTTCCAACGGAGTCATCACCGATTTCGACGGCCAGTTCACGCTGACTGTTCCCAAAGGAAAGATGCTGGTAGTCTCCTACGTGGGATACATCTCCCAGGAAGTAGAGGCTGTAGGCGGTGAAAACATCCGCATCACCTTGCGAGAGGACTCGCAGTCACTCGACGAGGTGGTAGTCATCGGTTACGGTGTCAGCCAGGTACGTAAGGACTTGACCGGTTCCGTCGGCTCCGTGTCGGGAGCCAAGCTGGCACAGGTGCCTGTGGCTTCAGCCGGTGAGGCGCTGCAAGGAAAGATTGCCGGTGTGCAGGTCACCACGGTCGATGGTGCGCCGGGTGCCGACATCAACATCCGTATCCGTGGTGGTGGTACCTCACTGAGTGGTGACAACAGCAAGCCGCTCTTCGTGGTCGACGGTTTCATCACCGACAACATCAACGATATTCCCCCGACAGACATCCAGTCCATCGACGTCCTGAAGGACGCCTCCCTGACTGCCATCTATGGTGCGAAGGGTGGTAACGGTGTAGTCATCGTCACCACGAAATCGGCACAGGCAGGCAAGCTGAAGGTGGAATTCAACACCTACTGGCAGGCACGCCAGCTCTCCGGCAAGCTCGACTTGCTCGACACCTACGAGTTCGTCCGCTACCAACTCGACGGCACGGTGGCAAGCAACAGCAAGATCCACCAGTTCCGCAACGACTTCGGTAACCCGAACGACCTCGACATCTACCAACATGCCGTGACCCACGACTGGCAGGACGAAATCATGGGCAGCACCCCCATCACACAGATGTATAATGTAACGGTGAAGGGTGGTAGCGACAACATCAAGCTCAGCACCTCGCTGACCCACCACGACGAGCGTGGTGTCGTGGAAAGCTCCGGCGTACGCCGTACGAACATGAACACGAAGATTGACGTGAAGCTCTCCGACCGCGTGAGCCTCCTCTTCAACCCGCGTTTCACCTACCGTCGTGACATGGGTGCCGGCGGTGAGGGCATCGGTACATCGGGTTTGATCGGTGTGCTCCGCTACCGCCCGACGAACGGCTTGCGCGAATACATCTTCCGCGACGACGAGACGGTCAACTTTGACGAGGAGCGCAACTGGATGCTCGCCAGCCCGCGCGACGACATCGACCAGAACTACCGTCTGCGTCACTCCTACACCTTCACTAACCAGGCTTCGCTGACGTGGAAGATTATCGACGGACTGACCTTCCGCTCAGACATCGCACAGTCCTGGCGCTTCCGCGACGACAACCGCTTCTACGGTTACCTGACCGACGAGGCTGCCGACAACAACGACATGCCGGTGGCTGAAATCACCAACGACCGTCAAGACAAATACGTCTGGACGAACACGTTGAACTACCAGCTCAGCCTGCGCGACGAGGATGTGCACAACTTCTCGTTCCTCCTCGGACACGAAATGCAGCACACGCAGACGACGACCAACTTTGAGGCAGCACGCTACTTCCCGCAGCAGACTCCTCCCCGCTCCGCCTTTGCCAACATGGGCTTGGGTACGGCTTACCAGACCACGTCAAGCGTGTCTACCCCCGACCGCATGCTCTCGTTCTTCGGCCAGGCAAACTACAACTACATGCACAAGTACCTCGTCTCGCTGACGTTCCGTGCCGATGGTTCGACGAAGTTTGCTCCGGGCGACCAGTGGGGTTACTTCCCCTCCATCTCCGGTGCATGGGTACTCTCGGAAGAACCGTTCATGCAGGACATCGACTGGATCAGCCAGTTCAAGATCCGTGCCGCCTTCGGTATGGCAGGTAACAACGAGATTGATTCCGACCTCTGGCGTTACCAGTACAGCATCTCCTCCACCGGCGGACCGAGCTGGGGCGAGACCACCCTCAACGGTGAAGGTTACTACCAGAACGGCTCCGGCTCGACCTTCCCCAACAAGGACATCAAGTGGGAGACGACCATCACCCGCAACCTTGCCCTCGACCTGAGCTTCTTCGACGGACGCCTGAACATCACGCCGGAGTTCTACTGGAACACCACGCGCGACCTGCTCTATGAGAGCATGATTCCCTCGACCACCGGTTACACCCGCCAGATGCAGAACGTGGGTCAGGTGACCAACAAGGGTTTCGAATTGACCATAGGCGGCGACCTCTACCGCTCGCGTGACGCCGTGTTGAGCGCCAACTTCACCATGGGTATCAACAAGACCCACGTCGACCACCTCAACGGCGACGACAAGGAGCTGTGGGCAACCTCCAGCCGCTGGTCGTCATCGGACAACGACTTCTGTCTGCGTGAAGGCGAGGAAGTGGGCTTGATTTACGGTTACGTGTACGACGGACTGTACAGCTTCGACGAGTTCGACCGCGTGAACTTCAACTACGTAGCCAAGGAAGGAACCGTCAATGGCGACGGTATCTACGGCACCCAGCCGGGACGTCCGAAGTTCAAGGACCTCAGCGGCCCCGAGGGCAAGCCTGACGGCATCATCGACGAATACGACCGTACGATTATCGGTAACACCAACCCGCGTCTGCAGGGAGGTTTCAGCTTGAGCGGACAGTGGAAGAACTTCGACTTCAACGCCAACTTCACCTACATGCTCAACTTCGACCTTATCAACGCCACCGCCTACGAGCTTTCGTCTGCCCATGGCTCCAGCCAGAGCGACCCGAAGAACGTCCTCGCCGACTTCAACTACGAGAACCGCTGGGTTTACTACGGCGACATCTACAACGCCGACGGTACGCTCTACAACGCCAACGAAATGCTCTACAGCAACAGCCAGCACAACGAGTACATGGATGTCTATCAGTCCATCAATGCCAACAAGACACTCTGGAACCCGAACGACGTGACCGAGCGCTACACCCACTCCTACTTCATCGAGGACGGTTCGTTCCTGCGTCTGCAAGACATCACCATCGGCTACACGCTGCCCGAGAAGCTCACCAGCAACTGGGGTATCTCCCGTCTGCGTGTCTATGTGACCGGCTCCAACCTCTTCTGCCTGACCGGCTACAGCGGCTACGACCCCGAAATCGACATCCAGAGCGGTCTGACCCCGAGTGTGGACTACAACCGCTACCCGCGCAGCCGCGGCTACCTGTTCGGACTTAACATTTCATTCTAAACCAAACACAGAAACACATGAAGAAGAAATACAGTTTCATCCTGGGACTTGCCCTGTTGGGCATGACATCGTGCTCCGACTTCCTGGAGGTCGACTCTCCGTCCGCGTTCACCGACGACTACGTGATGGACAACCTCGAAGAAGCCAACCGCCTGCTCAACGGTGTCTATGCCGGCATCTGCAACAACAACACCTACGGCAATGCCTACCTGACCACATTCTGCTTCAACAGCGATGTGGAGTTCACCACCAGCTCCAACGAGCTGCAGAGCGCCAGCCACAACGAATACAAGCTATTCGACTGTGAGGCGGACGCCAGCAACCTGCTCTCAACCTGGAACGCCGCCTACTCGGGCATCGAACGCGCCAACAACTTCGTTGCCGCAGCCGAAGGCAGCGAGCTGTATGCCCAGGGCGACGCAGACCTGATGCAGATGATCGGCGAGGCGAAGTGCCTCCGTGCCATGAGCTACCTTGACCTGGTCATCCTCTTTGGCGACATCCCCTTCTCGATGACGCGTACCTACGACGCCGAGAGCCTCGTGATGCCCATCGTGAACCGTGACGAAATCCTGACCACCCTCATCGAGGACCTGGAAGGCATCGCACCCTCCATGCGCTTTGCCTCCGAACTGGAAGGCGGCGTGGAACGCTGCTCGAAGGAGTACTGCTGGTCGCTCATCGCCCGCATCGCCCTCTTCCGCGGCGGTTACTCACTCCGTCCGGGAGCCACGACTGCCGACATCGGCACCATGGAACGTCCCGACGACTACAAAGACTACTATGCCATCACACGCCAGTACTGCGACTCCGTCATCTCCTCCGGCACCCACAGCCTGAACAAGGACTACATGCAGGTGTTCATCGACGAGTCTGCCTACCGCGTGACCAACAACGACGACCCCATCTTCGAGATACCCTTCACCCAGCTCGTGTCGGGTAACATCGGCTACATACACGGACCGAAGGGCAACGAGTCGAATGCCGGCGGAACGACGGGTGTCAACCAGTGGGGTATGGCAAGCTCCAGCGTCCGTCTGAACGCCTTCTACCGCTTCACCTTCGACCCACAGGACGCACGCCGCGCCATGGTGGGCTTCTGGGGTTACGAGGCTGACGGAACACCGACACTGGAGAACGACCGCAACAACTACTGCAACAAGTGGTCGAAGTTCTGGGACCCGGACCACACGCTGGGTTACATGAGCGAAGGAAGCACCGGCATCAACTTCCCCTACATGCGTTATGCCGACGTCCTGCTGATGTATGCCGAGGCTGAGAACGAGTTGAACAACGGTCCGACGGCTGCCGCCCGCGACGCCCTGAAGGAAGTGCGCCGCCGTGCCTTCCGCAATGCCGACAACCAGGGCGAGATGGTCGATGTCTACGTAGACCAGGCTTCGAGCAAGGAAGACTTCTTCGACCTCCTCGTCGACGAGCGTGCCTGGGAGTTCGGTGGAGAGAACATCCGCTGGAAAGACCTCATCCGCTGGAACCTCTACAACCAGGTGGTATATACGACCTTCTGGCGCTACTACGGTGTGGGCAGCGACGACTACTCCTACGACCTCTATGACGAGTACGACTCCTATCCGCGCAACATCTACTACCACGTGATTCCCAACCCGGGCGACGGCAGCTTCCCCAACACCGTGCTCGACGTCATCGAGTTCTTCACCGACGAGGAATATGGTGTCGACTGCCAGTGGGCGCCCATCCCCATCGACTACCAGCTCAACCATGCAGACCGTCTGCCGTCCATCACCGGCAGCGATGCCTGGAGCCAGGCAGAGTGGTTCAGATGGATTGACGAGGACACCGGTATCGCCCGCGCCGACTGCCGCTGCTCGCTCCGCGGATACATCTACATCGACCCGCAGGGTTCACTCTTCCCGAGCGACATGCCCTGGTATTCACTGGAGACCGACCTCAACAGCCTGCCGCCCGTGCGCTACATCCTCCCCATCCCGAGCGATGCCATCTCGCGCAGCAACGGCACGTATGTGAACTACTACGGATATTAACCTTCAACCAACACGTGAGACAACATGAAAAAACATAGTATCTATTTCTTCCTACTCTGGGCATGCGTGACCATGTTCTTCCCCTCCTGTCAGGACGACGACGTGGTCAGCGACGGGGAGTTCAACAGCGAACGTCTGTTCATGCCCATGTTCCGTTGTGACAATAACACCAACGCCGGCACCTCTGACCGCTACCAGTGCGCCATCGCCTCGGAAGCGCCCAACAGCACCAGCAAATATGTCAACGACGTGCAGCTCTACTGGTACGGTGTCAACGGAGCCAGCGGCTACCGCCTCCAGGCGAAAATCCAAGGTACGGAGTGGGCCACCGACTGTGTGCTCGACACCATCCTTCCGCCCGACCAGCTCTCGTTCCTCCACGAGGACCTGCAGTACTCCACGGGCTACTCCTACGCCATCCAGGCTCTCTCCCCCAAGGGTGATGCCTACAACTCCAAGTGGTACGGCTACGGCGACGGCTCGCACCAAAAGGACTACTTGGTCATCGTCACGGGTGAACGCTATGCCGTACCCGACGTGTTCTGGCCTTCCGAAGTGACCGAGAGCACCGTCCGCGTCAACTTCAACCCCACCGTGGAAGACGGCAGCGAGACGACCTACCGTGACTTCTTCGAAGCTGGCGCCGAGACTGCCAACGGCGAATGGGTGTTCGACGAAATCCAGATTGTCCCCACCGCCGACAACCCGCAGCTGGAGACCATCATCCACAAGATGACCCAGGCTGACCGCGACAAGGGCTACGTGGACTTCGAGGGACTGAGCTCCAACGGCTCCTACATCATCTACGGACAGAACAACAACGTGTCCCGCTACTTCGACCGTCAGTACAACAAGGTGATGATGCGTATGATGGGTGAACCGGGCGAACCGATTATCATCCCCGCCACCGTCGACCCGAACGACACCATCCTCGCCCAACGCTACGTGCCCGGCCTGCAGGCTACGCGTATCGACACCGTGCTCACCAACTACATGGGTGACAACACGCTGGCCGAGGGACAGGTGTTCTACCTCGAAGGCGGCAAGGACTACTACATCTCGACCAACGTCGAACTGACCAAGGGCTTCACCATCGAGACCAACCCCGAAGACCTCCCGACCAAGGGGCGTGCCCGCATCCTCCTCGGTGTAGGTGCCTCGTCAGAGAGCATGGTCGACCCGCAGGAAGCCAACTTCAACCTGGCACGTAACGCACAGGGCGGTGCTGAGAACGGCATGATGTTGACCATCCAGGCCATCAAGTTCAACGAAATCAACTTCCAGCCGCAGATGTACTACAACTACTGGGATGTGAACGGCACGGGTGGCAACTCATCGAACACCATCAGTGCGAACTACTTCATAAACATGAGTTCACAGGGTCTCTCCTTCTCGCTGACCGAGCTGAGTGTGACCAACTGTACGTTCAGCGGCTTGGTGCGTGGCTTCATCCGCTTCCAGGGTCCGAACCGCCAGATTATCGAGAACCTGACGGTAGAGAACTGCGTCTTCTACGACTGCGGCTGCTATGACACCAACGGACGTGGCTACTCGTGGTTCGCCGGACCGGGCAACAACCGCAACTCGAACTTCTACCAGAACCTTGTCTTCCGCAACAACTCCATCATCGGCTCGCCGCGTCACGCCCTCGTGACGGAGAACGGCAACCTGGCATGGCCTGTCGGAACGACCTGGAACATCACGGTGGAGAACAACACGTTCGTCAACTTCAGCCCGCACTCGACCAGCTCCGGCCACGGCCTCATGTTCGAGACTCGCTACATCCCGATGGGCAGCAAGATCACCTGCCGCAAGAACCTCTTCGTCATGGTGAAGGCCGGCGACTCTGACGACCGCTACCTCTACATGCGCGGCATGCGTATCAGCAACCAGGCTATCAGCTACGACTTCAGCGACAACTATGCGACCACCGTGCCCACCTGGTACAACAACCAGGGCAACCTCCAGAACCTGACCGACGGACTTTGGACGAACTATCCGTTCAGCGGAAACGACGGTGCCGGCTATCAGAGCGGTTCGCTCAACGCCGGAGGCATCGGAGAAACCCGCATCAAGTTCGGCGACAATGCCAACGGCAACGAACCCGATGCCGTGGGCTACCAGCTGACACCCGAAGAGCTGTTCCAAGACCCGCATCCGCTGGCTCCGAACCGCGACAAGAACATGAACCGCTACAACGTGGACGGTTTCTACTACAACAACACGGACCGCGTGCGCAACCACCCGATTTACACGAAGGGAATCGGTGACCCGCGCTGGCGTACCGGTGCCGCTTGGAAATAAGGCACAACAAAAATGCGTGAAAGCTCCGGACTCACCTTGCAACCTACACACATTGAGATTCCCTGATTGCAAGCCGGAGCAGTAGCGACTGATTCATCATAAGCAAAGAATGGGTAAAGGCTCGTCGTGAGACGGGCCTTTACTGTGTTTATAAGGTGGGGGCTTCTCCCATACCACCTGCCCCATTCAAAAGCACAAGATACATTTCCCTCTTCCCTCTCCTCTCCTCTCTTCTTATCAAATTGTCAAACGAAGCGTCCGAGAGTGCCCTTCCTCGCACCAAAATACAAGTTGGTGAGTAAAGAAGGCATTCTCGCGCGATTCACAAAATACACATTGAAAGCAATCCACCTCAAACGCTGTCTCCGTGGCAGACGGAAGTCGTCCTTACCACCCTCACTACCATTCAGCCGTTCACCTACCCTACTTTATGATACCTTCCGATTTATTGACACGGCCCACCTTTTGGAGAATGAAACTCCGAATTTTTTCCTTTCATCTCCCGAATATTTGACTTTCGCGGACAAAACAATAGGGTTTGGCAGGTGAAACTATATTGTTTGACGCGGCAAACTATATTGTTTGGCTCGCGAAACAATATTGTTCCGGGCACGTTTTGTCCATATTCCGAAAATGGAATGTATAGTTTTCTAAAATACAAGACCTTTTCCGTGCTTTTCATTAGTAGAATTTAGCATTTTCTCTCTGGTTCGTCGGGAATCCGCAAAATACAAGTTAGCAGGAACCTGGCTTTTTCACGCTTTTGTCAAGCAAATGCAGAGGAAAGGCAACGTTGTGATATTCGTAAAAGATGAGATGAGGGAAGAACACAATCCACCGGTATACTTTCTCGGATATTACTGCAACGAGCTGTTGCAGTTTTGACTAATGAAGAAGCTTTATTGTAGATTTGTGATTCTGCGATTCTATTGTTCCAAACCGAATTTGAAAGTAGCTACCTTCAACCTTGATACACCCCGTATATGCTCACTTCTTCAGATACTCATACCCGAATCGGCAACGGAGGCACTTCTTCGCGTCGCAGTACTCCCGCTTGAGCTGGATGAGCGCCTGGCTGTCGGAGGCATTCTCCACGGAGAGGCCGCAGGACCGCCAGTTGCGGATGATGGCATTGTCCTCGGGCTTGAGCTGCTCCAGGAAGTCGAAGGCACGCTGACGAAGGACGGCGTCGTCCTTGTACGAACCGTAGGCGAAGAGGAAAGGGCAGAGGGTGTTGATGATGAGCAGGTCCTGCGTGGCGTGCGTCAGCTTTTTCACCCGACGGGGTGAGACGGACGCAAAGGTGTAGTGCGTGTCCCAATACTCCGAAGTCCGGGCAGTGAGGATGTCGCGCACGGCGTCGGTGTCTTCCGCCTCCAACAGACGGGAGAGGAGGGAAGGTTCGCGGAAGAAGAGCCACGCCATCTGAGCGATGCGGACATGAGGAAAGTTCACGGGACGGGTACGGAGGAAACGCCAGGAGGCTGACTCCATGCGGCGCAGCTCGAACTTATGTGCCAGGTAGAGGTACTCGTGTTGCAGACGCTCGTAGTAGGGGTCGCACAGTTCCTCTTCGAGCAATCCTGCCTGACCGAAGAAGAGGGCTTCGAGCTGGAAAAGGTCGTCGCGATGCTTGTCAAGCGCACGCAGGGGGACTGACCGTCCCCAACGCTCGAAGACGTCGCTGTTGAGACCGAAACCGAAGTTGCGTGCCAGCGTGACGAAGAGGGCATCGTCCCAACGGTGGTCACAGGACTCCACACAGTCCGCCACACGCTGTGCCTTGGCCTCCAGACGTTCATACTGGAGCGCCGTCATCCAGCTGTGCACCGTGAGGGCGGGCAGGGTGGAGATGATGGAGTGACAGGGCGGATAGCGGTCGGCATGCTGCAGCCCGTCATACCGTTCGGCAAGGCTGACAGGGTAGGGGAGAAGGAGTTGCGGGACGTGCCGCCCGTGGCAGTCGGTGACGTCGGCATCCAGTTCGGCAGCGACATGGAGCACGACGGAAGCATAGGCAGGGTCGGTGTCGTGTCCGTGACGGACCCAGTCGGAAGAGCGGTCGTGTATCTCCACATTTCCCACCCACAGTGTCGTGCCGATACGG
Organism: Mediterranea sp. ET5; assembly: GCF_023337025.1. NCBI lineage: Bacteria > Pseudomonadati > Bacteroidota > Bacteroidia > Bacteroidales > Bacteroidaceae > Mediterranea > Mediterranea sp. ET5. The sequence goes on from NZ_JAMBLN010000004.1 coordinate 89,692, forward strand.
AGCTTGGCATTGAAAAAATCAGGACCGGCATCGGGGTTCTTCAGTCCGGGGTCAATGACCTCGACCGTCTCTCCTTCACGGGTGCGCAACTCGTGGAGCGGGAAAATCTTGTGTTTCCACGCATAATGCAGCAACTCTTCCATGTTAATTGAGGTTATATAATGAGACAAAACTACAAAGTATCGCCGACAAAACGCTTATATTTGCAGAAATATTTGTGAATGAGCTGACAAGGAAGCTCACAAACCCACAACACTTAAAACGTACAAACTTACACAATCAAATGAAAATAGCACTGATAGGATACGGAAAGATGGGCAAGACCATTGAGCAGATTGCCCGGGACCGCGGACACGAGATTGTGTCCGTCATTGACGTGAACAACCCGCAGGACTTCGAGTCGGAAGCTTTCCGCTCGGCCGACGTAGCCATCGAGTTCACCGCACCTCAGGCTGCCTACGGAAACTGCATGAAGGCATTCGCTGCCGGAGTGAAGGTCGTGTCGGGCAGCACGGGCTGGATGGATGCACACGCCGACGAGATGCGCCGCCTCTGCCGTGAAGAGGGACGGACGCTCTTCTGGTCGTCAAACTTCAGCCTGGGCGTGGCCATCTTCTCTGCCGTGAACAAGTACCTGGCACGCATCATGGACAACTTCCCCAACTACGAGGTGAGCATGACCGAGACACACCACATCCACAAGCTCGACGCACCGAGCGGCACAGCCATCACCCTCGCCGAAGGCATCCTGGAGAACCTGCACCGCAAGACCTCCTGGGTGAAAGGCACGCTCACCGCTCCCGACGGTTCCGTCAGTGGAACAACCGACTGCCGCCCCGAGGAACTGCCCGTCAGCTCCATCCGCGAAGGCGAGGTGCCGGGCATCCACACCATCCGCTATGAGTCGGAAGCCGACAGCATCACCATCACCCACGATGCAAAGAACCGCAGGGGCTTCGCTCTGGGTGCCGTGCTTGCCGCCGAATATACAGCCACCCACGAGGGATTCCTCGGCATGGATGACCTCTTCAAATTCTAAGCGCCTATGAAACGACAATGGATCAAATTCGCCCTCGTGACCGTGCTTTACCTGCTCTTCCTCCTCTGGGTGAAGAGCTGGTGGGGACTCATCGTGGTGCCGTTCATCTATGACATCTACATCAGCAAGAAAATCAAGTGGACGTGGTGGAAGAAGTCGAAAAGCACCACCGTCCGGACAGTGATGAGCTGGGTCGACGCCATCGTGTTCGCCCTCGTGGCGGTCTACTTCGTCAATATCTACGCTTTCCAGAACTATGCCATCCCTTCGTCTTCGCTGGAGAAGTCGCTGCTCGTGGGGGACTACCTCTTCGTGAGCAAGCTGAGCTACGGTCCCCGTGTCCCGCAGACGCCACTCTCCATGCCGCTGACGCAGCATACGCTCCCCGTGTTTAACTGTAAGTCGTACATCGAGTGGCCGCAGTGGGACTACCGTCGCGTGAAGGGATTCGGACACGTGAAGCTCAACGACATCGTGGTGTTCAACTACCCGTCGGGTGACACCGTGGCACTGAACATGCAGAACACCGACTTCTACAGCCTCTGCTACCAAATCGGTGAACTGACGTGCCAGCAGAGCAACATCACCCTTCCCAACCTCGACAGCATCAGCCGCACCCAACAGCAGGAGGTGTACGGCTTCCTCTACCAACTCGGACGTGAAGCCATCGCCAACGACCCCGCCTACTATGGCGACGTGGTAGCCCGCCCCGTTGACCGGCGCGAGAACTACGTGAAGCGTTGTGTCGGACTGCCGGGACAGACGCTCCAGATCAAGGACCACATCGTCTACCTCGACGGACAGCCCAACAAGGAGCCGGACGAAGTGCAGTACGTCTACCACGTGGAGACCACGCAACCCATCCCGATGGAGCTGCGCCACGGGCTGGGCATCAGCGAGGAGGACGCTGCCGACCCCTACCTGCGCAACACCTCCTACACGCTTCCGCTGACACAGAAAGCATACAACGCACTGAAGGCGAACACCCGTCTGGTGAAGAGCATCAACTACGTGCAGCCCGGACAGGGGGACTGGCTCTATCCGCTCAACATGCACAAGGACTGGACCGCGGACAACTACGGCCCGGTGTGGATTCCGAAGAAAGGGGAGAGCATCCGTCTGACAGCGGACAACTACCTCATCTACGAACGTCCCATCCGGGTGTATGAAGGCAATGACTTCGAGGTGCGAGACGGCAAGTTCTACATCAACGGACAGCAGACCGACTCCTACACCTTCAAGATGGACTACTACTGGATGATGGGCGACAACCGCCACAACTCCGCAGACTCGCGCTACTGGGGCTTCGTCCCCGAAGACCACATCGTGGGCAAGCCCATCGTGGTGTGGCTCTCGCTCGACAAGGACCGAGACTGGTTCGACGGCAAGATACGCTGGAACCGCCTCTTCAAGATGGTGGACAACATCAAGTAAACTCATTGGGACGGGCAGGTGTGAGGGGCACTTCTCCCGGCGCCGCCCGTCCGCTCCAAACAACAACCGATGAAGCAACTCCTGAAAGCTGTACTGATTGCTGCCGCCTTGGTCGTCCTGATCAAGGTGTTCGCTTTTACGTCGTGCACGATTCCGTCGACAGGCATGGAGAACAGTCTCCTGCGCGGCGAACGGGTCATCGTGAACAAGTGGAGCTACGGACTGCGCCTGCCCCTGATGGGGATGACAGGCTACCACCGTCTGGCTGCACGCGGCGTGGAACGGGGCGACATCGTGCTCTTCAACAATCCCGCAGGCAAGGGGACCATCGACCGACGCGAACTGTTCATCAACCGTTGCATCGGACTGCCGGGCGACACGCTCATGCTGAACGGACAGCTCATCCAGACACGCGACCAGGTGCTCAGCCCCGACAGCAAGCTGGTGTATGCCTACCCCGGCGAACAGGAAGACCTCGTCGTGGAGGCGATGCGGCGCGTGGGCATCGGCGACAACAAGCTCGTGGGCTTCGACCGGGGCGACTTCCTGCGGAGCTTCAGCCACTATGAAATCTACCTGATGCGGCAGGAGCTGCGCGGACAGGTCACGTTCCGCTCGCTGCAGACTGACACGGCAGACGGGGTGCACCCCTTCGTCGTCCCCGCACGGGGCAGGGCGATGAGGGTCTATCCGTGGAATGCCAAACTGCTCTGCAACACCATCGTGCAGCACGAGGGACGGCAGGCACGCCTGCAAGGCGACACGCTCTGGGTCGACGGACGGCGCGTGACGAGCTACACCTTCACGAAGGACTACCACTGGGTTGCCTCGAACAACTCGGTCAGCCTGTGCGACTCGCGCCTCTTCGGCTTTGTCCCCGACGACCACATCATCGGGCGGGCATCGCTCATCTGGTTCTCCAAGGACACGGAAGAGCCCTTCTGGCACGGCTTCCGATGGAAACGCTTCTTCCGCCTCGTACAATGACCCATTCACTCACCCCCGCAACTCAACGATGATGAAAGACACAATCTACCTCAGTTCCGCCTACCTCGCTCCTGTGCAATACTACACCAAGCTCTACGCCTGCACCAAGGCATGCGTGGAGCAGCACGACCACTATGTGAAGCAGACCTACCGCAACCGGTGCAACATCGCCACGGCGGACGGCGTACTGGCCCTTTCCATCCCCACCGAGAAGCCCGGGACACTGAAGTGCGAGATGAAGGACATCCGCATCTCCGACCACGGCAACTGGCGCCACCTGCACTGGAACGCCCTCTGCTCCGCCTACCGCCACAGCCCGTTCTTCGACTACTATGCCGACGACTTCCGCCCCTTCTACGAGCAGCGGTACACCTTCCTCTACGACTTCAACGAGGCACTCTGTGCGCTCGTGTGCAGCCTCATCGACATGCAGCCGCACATCGTCCGCACGGACGAATACAGGCAGACGTTCGGTCCCGACGAGGCGGACGTCCGCGAACTCATACACCCCAAGCATCCCTGTACCGACGACCCGGACTTCCGCCCGGTGCCCTACTACCAGGTCTTCAGTGCCCGGCACGGCTTCCTGCCCAACCTGAGCATCGTCGACCTCCTCTTCAACATGGGGCCCGAGAGCCTGCTCGTCCTGAGGGACTCCATCGTGACGGGTACCCGAACGGCGGCAGACAAACGAACCAACAAATCAACAGAACCATAAATTCAAAACAGCTATGAACGAATTATTCAGTGTAAAAGACAAGGTCGTAGCAATCACCGGCGGTACCGGCGTGCTCGGCAAGGAAATCGGCAGCTACCTGGCAACCCAAGGAGCCAAAGTGGTCATCATGGGACGCAAGGCGGAAGTGGGCGAAGACATCGTGGCAGACATCAAAGCCAAAGGCGGTGAAGCCATGTTCCTGAAGACCGACGTCATGGACGTCAAGGTCGTGGAGCAGAACCTCGCCGACATCCTGGCTGCCTACGGACGTGTAGACGCCCTGCTGAATGCGGCAGGAGGCAACATGCCCGGCGCCACCATCGCCCCCACGGGCACCTTCTTCGACCTCAAGCCCGAAGAGTTCGAGCGCGTGCTCAACCTGAATCTCGTCGGCACGGTCATCCCGACCCAGGTGTTCCTCAAACCGATGGTAGAGCAGAAGCAAGGCTCCATCGTCAACTTCTCGTCGATGGCGGCATTCCGTCCGATGACCCGCGTATGCGGCTATGCGGCAGCGAAGGCCGGCATCTCCAACTTCACCCAGTTCATGGCTAACGAAGTCGCCACCAAGTTCGGCGAGGGCATCCGCGTGAACGCCATCGCTCCGGGATTCTTCCTCACCGAGCAGAACCGCGCCCTGCTCACCAACCCTGACGGCAGCTACACCCAGCGCGGACTGGATGTCATCCGCCAGACTCCGTTCAAGCGCTTCGGACGCCCCGAGGAGCTGGACGGCACCATCCAGTATCTCATCAGCGACGCATCGAAGTTCGTCACCGGCACCGTGGCCGTGGTCGACGGAGGCTTCAACACGTTCGCCATGTAATGACAACCGACAGCCAACCCCCTAACTAAACGGAAAGAACAATGATACTCTGTGAACAAACCTGGCGCTGGTACGGACCCAACGACCCCGTCAGCCTGCAAGACATACGACAGACCGGAGCCACCGGCATCGTGAACGCACTCCACCACATCCCCAACGGAGAGGTGTGGACGGTGGAAGAAATCATGAAACGCAAGGAGATGATCGAAGCTGCCGGACTGAAGTGGAGCGTGGTCGAGAGCGTCCCCGTCCATGAACACATCAAGACGCAGACGGGTGACTTCATGCGCTACATCGAGAACTACAAGGAGAGCCTGCGCAACCTCGCCAAGTGCGGCATCTACATCGTGACCTACAATTTCATGCCCGTGCTCGACTGGACCCGCACGGACCTCGCCTACGAGATGAAGGACGGCTCACGCGGACTGCGCTTCGAGCGTGCCGCCTTCGTGGCATTCGACCTCTTCATCCTCAAGCGCCCGGGCGCCGAGAAGGACTACACACCCGAGGAAATCGAGAAGGCAAAGGCACGCTTCGCCGGCATGAGCGACGAGGACAAGCACCGCCTGACGCGCAACATGATTGCCGGCTTGCCCGGCTCGGAGGAGAGCTTCACCGTCGAACAGTTCCAAGAGGCGCTCGACCGCTACAAGGACATCGACGCCGAGAAGCTGCGCAGCAACCTCATCTTCTTCCTCAAACAGATATGCCCCGTTGCCGACGAGGTTGGCGTGAAGTTCGTCATCCACCCCGACGATCCGCCTCAGCCCATCCTGGGACTGCCGCGCATCCTCAGCACCGAGGAGGACTTCTGCAAGCTCGTCGAGGCAGTACCCAACCCGTCGAACGGACTCTGCCTGTGCACCGGCTCGTTCGGCGTCTCCGCCAAGAACGACCTTGCCGGCATGATGGAACGCCTGGGCGACCGCATCAACTTCGTCCACCTGCGGAGCACGCAGCGTGACGCCGAAGGCAACTTCTTCGAGGCGAACCACCTGGAGGGCGACGTGGACATGTATCACGTCATGAAGAACTTCCTCAAGCTCCAGCAACGCCGCGGCATGTCTATCCCCATGCGCCCCGACCACGGACATCAGATGATTGACGACCTCCACAAGACGACCAACCCGGGCTACTCCTGCCTGGGACGCATGCGCGGACTGGCCGAGCTGCGTGGTCTGGAAATGGGCATCGCCAAGAGCATGGAGGAGAACTGACCTCTGCCGGCGAACGACCGTCACTGAGCTCCTGACAAGAGACCGCACCCTGTCCGCGGGACAGCACCCGGTCTGACAAACGAAGGCACGGAACGAACCCCGAAAGGAATCGTCCCGTGCCTTTGTCTTATGTCGCGGTGGCCAATGGTTCAGGTTCAGTCGCCCACAGCCCCGACCGCCTCGCGGATGGGAGTGCCGATGCATCCGCTGGGCATCTGGATATGCAGCAGGGCGGAGACGGTGGCGGCAATGTCCGTCAGGTGAACCTCGCGGACGGTCTCGCCCGGACGGATGCCCCAACCCATGAAGAGGATGGGCACGTGGGTATCATACGGACACCACACGCCGTGAGTCGTCCCCCGTCCGTGACGGCTCTCACCATCGTACCAGCCGGGGTTGAGCACCACCTGGATGTCGCCGCTGCGCTTGGCATTGTAACCGTTGATGACACGGCTGAGCACAGGGGCGGGCAGGGGAGCGGAGCCTGCCTTCTCAAGGTCGACGGCATACATGACGCCCTCACAGCCTGTCAGGTAGCGCACGAGGGCCTGCTTCACACGGGCGAAGGCGTCCGCGTCAGGGAACTTATCGCGACGGAGGAACACCTGGTAGTTCATCACCGCCTGCACGGCATCCTGCACGCCGAAGTCCGCAGCCACCAGCGAATCGAGCGCAGCCTTCACGCCGCCCGTGTCCCAACTGCCGGAAGGAATGCCACGGTCCGCCAGGAACGTCACGTTGTGGGCGGCGGCATGGTCGGCAGTGAGGAAGACGGTGTAGTTTCCTGCCCCCACCTTCTCGTCGAGCAGGGTGAGGAAGGCGGCAACGTCGCGGTCAAGGCGCAGGTACGTGTCCTCGGTCTCCACGGCATTCACGCCGAAGCGGTGACCCACATAGTCGGTCGATGACAGGCTGACGGCAAGCAGGTCGGTGATGCTGTCCTGCCCGAGCGCCTCGTGCTCAAGGGCCTCGCCTGCCATCTGCAGCGTCAGGGTGTTGCCGTAGGGTGTCTCACGGACGATGCCGTAGCCGTCAGCCTCCAGCAGCTGCGAGGTCGCAATGGGGAACACCGGCTTGCCGCCCTTCACGAAGGGGTCCTCATAGGGCGTGTCGTCCGCCGTGCTCTGCGTGTAGGTGTCTGACGGAAGGAGTGTGTGCCAGTCCTGCTCCAGCAGGCGGCGGGCGGGGTCGGTGTCATTGAACGCCTTCACCCACGCCGGCAGCTCGTCGCGGTAATAGGAGCTGGTAATCCAGTGTCCCGTCGCGCTGTCGAACCAGTAGGCGGCGTCTGCGGTATGTCCGCCGGGGAGAATCGCCGCCCGGTCCTTGAGCGAGATGCTGATGACCTTTGCGCGGAAGTTCGTCGCCAGGTGCAGCTCGTCGCCCAGCGTGGTGACAAGCAGGTTGCGGGGCGACATCTTCCCGGCCGCATTGTCGCTGCCCACACCGTGCACGGTGGCATCGTCGGTGCAGTAGGTCTTCCGCCCCGTGGAACGGAAGATGAAGTCGTTGCCTGCTATGCCGTGGATGGAGGGGACGGAGCCTGTATAGATGCACGTGTGCCCGATGGCTGTCACGGTGGGGACATAGTTCAGGTGGGCGTTCTCACAGCTGAACCCGTCGTTCAGCAGACGCTTGAAGCCGCCGTCGCCGTAGCGGTCGGCATAACGGTACAGATAATCCCAGCGCATCTGGTCGACCACGATGCCGACGACCAGCCGGGGACGTTCCACTTGCGCCGGTTCTGCCGCACCTGCCGGACAAAGGTTCAGGGCGAAGGCGGCGCACATTGTCAAAAGAGCTTTCTTCATCATTATATAATAGGTATGGTTGGTTTCGGGTGTCGCCTCCCGCGGGGACGAGCAGCCGTGCCGTCCGCTACACACCCCGTCGGTTGACACTGCAAAAGAAGGGGGTCGGAATGACATACCTGTTACAACGGTGTAAAATCACTGTGGCAAGGCGGCGACAAGGGGGACGGACTTCATTTTGTCACCCGTCAGTAACACGCATGAAACAGGAAAGCTGCTATCTTTGCCAGTGAGAAACAAAACCGAAGGACCCATACATCCAAACACTCCAAATGCCTATGAAAAAGATACTGATGGCAGCCTTGTTGGCTGCGGGCTCATGGACAGCCTTGTCTGCCCAAACCCAAGTGATTGCACACCGCGGATACTGGGACTGTGACGGCTCGGCACAGAACTCCATCGCGGCACTCGTGAAAGCTGCCGAGGCAGGTGCCTACGGCTCGGAGTTCGATGTCTCAATCACTGCGGACGGCGTCCCCGTGGTCAACCACGACGACGACATCCAGGGACACGTCATTGAGACAACGGACTATGCCACCATCAAGGACCTGAAACTGCCCAACGGGGAGACGCTTCCCACCCTGGAGCAATACCTCGCCAAAGGTAAGGAAACGCCGGGCATCCGCCTGGTCCTCGAAATCAAGCCCCACAAGCTGGAGGCGAACGAGAACCGTGCCGTGGAGGCCATCGTGGCGCTCGTCCGGAAACACGGGCTGGAGGGGCGGACGGACTACATCTCCTTCAGCATGAACATCTGCAAGCAGCTGGTGAAGCAGGCTCCCGGCGCACCGGTCTACTACCTGAACGGCGACGTCACCCCCGCCGAACTGAAACGGTTGGGCATGGCAGGCTTCGACTATCACTACAAGGTGCTCCGGAAGAATCCCGGATGGATAGACGAGGCGCACCGCTTGGGCATGAAGACCAACTCATGGACGGTGGACGACACCGAGGTGATGCAGTGGCTCATTGACCGCCGCATAGACTTCATCACGACCGACAAGCCCGTCGAGCTGAAACGGCTGCTGGAGAAGAAGTGAACTCTTTCTTTCCATATTGACCTACGAACTGGGGATTATTGATTGTTTTTAAAGCTTGTGCCACGCCGGGGTCTGCCGCTTGCTGAAAGCCGCAGCGCTCCGAGCGTGGACTTTTTTTACCATCCGATTTGTACCCACGGGTTCCCTGCTTCGTACGGACACGTCGCCACGAGCGTACGGACAGGCTCGTACGAAACTCTTCATAAGTGATTGATAATCAAGGGGTGTTTTTAGAGAGAAAAAGGGACGAGGCGGAAGAGGGATATGTTGTTTGTTTTTACTGTCTGAGGAACGGGAAAAAAGGAATGTTTCAAGAGCTCAAGCGTTGTTCCCGCAACAGTTTCCGTGTGTAGCATGACAGTTCCTCCTTTTTCAAATCAAACGCGATACAGACAAAGTTCATGTCCCGGGACGAGAGGTGGGGCAGTTCCTTAACAATCTGGCGAAAGCCCTCTATGCCGCCGTAAAGGTCGAAAGCAGCGAAATAGTCACTGAGCCAACCTCGCTCCACCACTCTCTGCACGACAATCTTGCGCGACTTCCACCAATCGAAGCATGAAAGGTCATAGTCCCACAGCAGGGAAGGGGAGAGCGTACACATTGCACGGGAGTCCTTATAATCATCAAAGATAGTCATGAGCAAATGGTTTAGAAGTTCTTACAACAAAAGTAGGTCTTTTTGTCAGAACAGGCAAGCCGGACCCTGCAAAAAGAAACAGGGCGGCGTCTTTTGCCTCGCAGACTCATTTTCCGGGAGCGAAGAAAGACGCATTGCAAAAGTAATCGTACCTTTGCAAGTGAGTTGTGTCAGATGAACCCACCCGACTGTAGGGATGCATGATTCCTGGATTCCCTGCGGAGGACCACTTCGGCACAACACCCTGGACTTGAATACGGATGATTATGGAAGAAAACTTCGACATACGCAGCCAACAGTACAACAACCGTGAGCGCGAGTTTGAGAACGCGCTCCGCCCGTTGCAGTTCAGCGACTTCAGCGGGCAGGACAAGGTCGTGGACAATCTGCAGGTGTTTGTCAAGGCGGCACGCCTGCGCGGAGAGCCGCTCGACCACACGCTGCTGCACGGACCTCCCGGACTGGGGAAAACCACCCTGAGCAACATCATCGCCAACGAACTGGGCGTGGGCTTCAAGGTGACCTCGGGACCGGTGCTCGACAAACCCGGCGACCTGGCGGGTCTGCTCACCTCCCTGGAACCGAACGACGTGCTCTTCATCGACGAGATACACCGGCTCTCGCCCGTCGTCGAGGAATATCTCTACTCGGCCATGGAGGACTACCGCATCGACATCATGATCGACAAGGGCCCGTCGGCACGGAGCATCCAGCTCGACCTCAACCCCTTCACCCTCGTGGGTGCCACCACGCGCAGCGGACTGCTCACCGCCCCCCTGCGTGCCCGCTTCGGCATCAACCTCCACCTGGAATATTACGACGACGACATCATCAGCCGCATCATCCTGCGGTCGGCACACATCCTGGACGTGCCCTGTGACACCGACGCCGCCGGGGAAATCGCCTCGCGCAGCCGGGGTACGCCGCGTATCGCCAACGCCCTGCTGCGCCGCGTCCGCGACTTCGCCCAAGTGAAAGGCTCCGGACGCATCGACGTGGACATTGCCCGCTTTGCGCTGGAGGCTCTCAACATCGACCGCTACGGGCTCGACGAGATAGACAACAAGATACTCGGGACCATCATCGACAAGTTCGGCGGCGGACCCGTCGGGCTGTCGACCATCGCCACCGCCCTGGGCGAAGACCCCGGCACGCTGGAGGAGGTCTACGAGCCGTTCCTCATCAAAGAGGGCTTCATCAAGCGGACGCCACGCGGACGCGAAGTGACCGAGCTTGCCTACAAGCACCTGGGCCGCAACCGCTTCTCTGCCGGCAGGACGCTGTTCGACTAACCGGACCACCGTGGGGCCGTGAGGCAGGCGGACGTCCGTGCCTGCCGTTCCCTCCTCCGCCACGCGCCGTCCTTCACTGAAAGACATTATGGAACTGAAATCACTGGCCAAGGATACGGCCATCTACGGACTGAGCAGCATCGTGGGGCGTTTTCTCAACTACCTGCTCGTCCCCCTGTACACGAATGTCATCCCAGCCTCGACGGGAGGCTATGGCATCGTCTCGAACGTCTACGCCTTCACGGCGCTGATGCTCGTTTTCCTCACCTTCGGCATGGAGACCGGGTTCTTCCGCTTCGCCAACCGGCAGGACGAAGACCCGCGGCGCGTCTATGCCAACGCACTGCTCTTTGTCGGCGGACTGTCACTGCTCTTCGTCATCGTCTGCCTCGCCGGGCTGGGACCGCTCTCCGACGCGCTGGAGTATGCCGACCACCCCGAGTTCGTGGGCATGATGGTCGTGGTCGTGGCGCTCGACTCGTTCCAGTGCATCCCCTTCGCCTACCTGCGCTACAAGAAGCGGCCCATAAAGTTCGCCGCCATCAAGCTCTTCTCCATCGTGGGCAACATCGCGCTCAACCTCTTCTTCCTGGTGCTCTGTCCGTGGCTCATGCGGACGGCCCCCGGGACGGTCGACTGGTTCTATGACCCGGACTACGTGGTGGGCTACATCTTCCTGAGCAACCTCATCTGTTCCGCCGTCCAGATGTTCTTCTTCATCCCCGAGCTGCGCGGCTTCAGCTACCGTGTCGACCGCGCCCTCATGCGCCGCATGGTGTCCTACTCCTTCCCGCTGCTCATCCTCGGACTGGTCGGCGTGCTCAACATGACCGTGGACAAGATGATTTATCCCTTCCTCTACGACGACCGTCAGGAGGGCATGAAGCAGCTGGGCATCTACAGTGCCACAAGCAAGGTCGCCATGGTCATGGCGATGTTCACCCAGGCGTTCCGCTATGCCTACGAACCGTTCGTCTTCGGCAAGAGCAACGACAACGACAGCCGCGAGACGTATGCCAAGGCGATGAAGTACTTCTTCATCTTCGCCCTGCTCGCCTTCCTCGCCGTGATGGGCTACATGGACATCCTGCGCTACCTCGTCGCCCGCGACTACTGGGAAGGGCTTTCGGTGGTCGCCATCGTCATGGGCGCCGAGATTCTCAAGGGCATCTACATGAACCTCTCGTTCTGGTACAAGCTGACCGACGAGACGCGCTGGGGTGCCTACTTCTCGCTCATCGGCTGCGCGGTCATCGTGGGGCTGAACGTGTGGCTCGTGCCGCGCTACGGCTACCTCGCCTCCGCCTGGGCATCGGTGGCAGGCTACGGCGTCATCACCCTGCTGTCCTACTTCATCGGCCAGCGGAAGTACCCCATCCGCTACGACGTGCGTGGCATGGCTGTCTACCTGCTGCTGGCAGCGGTGCTCTACGCCGCCTCGACATTTATCGGGCACCTGGGGCTTCCTTTTGCCCTCCGCCTCTTGCTTAATACGTTGCTATTGCTGATATTTGCAGCCTACATCCTGAAGAAGGACCTCCCGGCACGGCAACTGCCGTTCATCGGCCGCTTCTTCCGACGGACGTAAGGGAGTCTTCCCACTCCCGCACAAGGCTGGCGGAGCGCAGAGTTTTTTAATTATTTTTCTCTGCGCCTCCGCTTCCCTGTGTCCGGGCAGGCTTTATTCACAATCCATAATCCATAAACCCAATGACAATGAAAAAGACAATGACCAAGCTGCTAGCGGGCATCCTCTGCTCGCTGATGTTCGCCCCCTGTGCGTATGCCGACGAAGGCATGTGGGTGCTGAGCATGCTCAGCAAGCGCTCGCAGAAGCAGATGAAGGCACTGGGCCTGAAGCTCAACGCCAAACAGCTCTACAACCCCGACGGCCCGTCGTTCAAGGACGCCATCGTCAGCTTCGGCGGCTTCTGCTCGGGCGTGGTGGTTTCACCCGACGGACTGGTGTTCACCAACCATCACTGCGGCTACGGCTCCATCCAGGAGCACAGTGCGCCTGACCACGACTACCTGAAGAACGGCTTTGTGGCGCGCACGTACAAGGAGGAGCTTCCCAACCCCGACCTACACGTGAGCTTCCTCATCCGCACCGAGGACGTGACGCAGCGCGTAAAGGCTCTGCTCACCGACGACATGGGGCTGAGACGCCGTCAGCATGTGGTCGACTCCGTGAGCCGCGCCATCGAGAAGGAGGCTGTCGCCGGCAACAAGCTGTTGCGTGCCGAGGTGGCATCCTACTACCAGGGCAACGAGTTCTACCTCTCCATCTATAAGGACTACAAGGACGTGCGGCTCGTCTATGCACCGCCCTCGTCGCTGGGCAAGCTGGGCGGCGATACCGACAACTGGATGTGGCCGCGCCACACGTGCGACTTCTCCGTCTTCCGCATCTATGCCGGTCCCGACAACGAACCTGCCGAATACTCCCCCGAGAACAAGCCCTACCAGGCATCCGCCTATGCCCCCGTGTCGCTCAAAGGCTATGAGGAAGGCGACTTCTGCATGACCATGGGCTATCCCGGCTCGACCGAACGGTACCTGTCCTCCTTCGGCGTGGACGAGCGCATGAAGACCTCGAACGCAGCCATGATACAGATCCGTGGCATCAAGCAGGACATCTGGACCTCCTACATGGAGCAGGACGACGCCACCCGCATCAAGTATGCGTCGAAGTTCGCCTCCAGCTCCAACTACTGGAAGAACAGCATCGGCATGAACCAGAGTATCGCCGACCTCGGAGTCATCGGGCAGAAGCAGGCGCTGGAGAACCGTCTCCGCACCTGGATCGCCCAGCACCCCGACATGCAGAAGAAGTACGGCACGATGCTCCCGGCACTGGAGCAGGCATACAAGTCGCGCTTCAATGCCTCACACGCACGCAGCTTCTTCTACGAAAGCCTGCTGGGCTCTGCCGAGCTGCCGCGCTTCGTGATCAACTTCCTCCAGCTGCGCGTGAACGACATGACGCCGGAGATGAAGGAGCAGACCCTGAAAACCTATGAAGGCAAGTACGCCGACATGGACCTGAACATCGACAAAGAGGTCTTCGCGACCATGCTCAAGACCTATGCCGAGGTAGTGCCTGCCGAGAAGTACCATCCGTCGCTCTACCAGACCGTGGCACAGAAGTTCGGCGGGGACTTCAAGGCGTACGTGGACAGCCTCTACGCACACACCGCCTTCATCACCCTCGACGGACTGAAACGCTTCCTCGCCAATGACACGACGTTCAACCTGCGTCAGGACCCCATGACGCAAGTTGCCGTCTCGCTCATCCAGGCCTACAACGGCATAGCCGACGAGTCGGGAAAGGACGACGAGGTCGTGGCACTCAACGAGAGCAAGCTCTGCGACGCGCTGCGCGAGATGGAGATTGACCGCGACTTCTACCCCGACGCCAACTCCACCCTGCGCATGAGCTACGGCGTGGTGAAGAGCTATGACCCGCTCGACGCCGTACACTACAACTACTACACCACCACGCAGGGCATCCTCGAAAAGGCAAAGAAGGGCGCACAGAACAGCGACTACTACATCCAGCCGGAAGTCCTCAAGCTCTTCAACGGCAACTACGGCCGCTATGGCAACAAGCAGGGAGACATGAACACCTGCTTCCTCTCGACCAATGACATCACCGGCGGAAACTCCGGCAGCGGAATGTTCAACGGCAAGGGAGAGCTCATCGGCCTCGCCTTCGACGGCAACTGGGAAGCCATGAGCGGAGACATCGTCTTCTCGCCGAAGCTCCAGCGCTGCATCGGCGTGGACATCCGCTACGTGCTCTACGTGATCGAGAACTACGGTCACGCCGACCGCCTCATCAACGAACTGAAGCTGAAGTGACGGCTTCACGCTGACACGCCTACCTAGAAGTAGGTATTTTGCAAGGTGCGGCATGCTTTTCAGACGAGAGCATGCCGCACCTTTGTTGTCTGTGCCTTACCTTTGGCGCGTCAACCGGCGAAACGGCTAGTACCACGGCAAACAACGTTTCACCAATAAACCTTGATATGAAATCTATTCTAAACCTATCCCTCCTGTGCCTGCTCGTGCTGGCACCGGCAATGCCACAGCGTGTGGCAGCCGACACGGTCGTGACCGCAGAACGGAACACTGACGCCAATGTCTACGGACATGTGATTGACAAGAAGACGGGCGAGCACTTGCCCTACATCCGCGTGACGGTGAAGGGAACCACCCTCGCCGCAATGACCGACGCCACCGGACACTACTTCCTCAAGAACCTCCCCGTGGGACGCATCACCCTCGAAGTGGGAGCCATCGGCTACCGGACACAGCAGCGCGAGGTGACCACCACCGCCGGGCACACACGCGAACTGAACTTCGAGCTGGAGGAGTCTGACGTCGCACTCGACGAAGTGGTCGTCTCCGCCAACCGCAGCGAGACACGCCGACGCGAAGCACCCAACCTCGTGAGCGTCCTCAGCTCCAAGCTCTTCGAGACTACCCAGTCCGCCTGCCTCGTGCAGGGGCTGAACTTCCAGCCGGGCGTACGTACGGAGAACGACTGCCAGAACTGCGGCTTCTCGCAGGTGCGCATCAACGGACTGGACGGACACTACTCGCAGATACTCATCGACTCGCGTCCGGTGTTCTCCTCGCTCAACGGCGTCTACGGGCTGGAGCAGATCCCCGCCAACATGATTGAGCGCGTCGAGGTGGTGCGCGGCGGCGGTTCGGCACTCTTCGGCGCCTCTGCCATCGGAGGGACCATCAACATCATCACCAAGGAACCCGTGCGCAACTGGGCGGAGGCAGGACACACCTTCACTGCCATCGGGGGAGGGGATGCCTTCGACAACACGACCACGGCGAACGTCTCCCTTCTGACCGACGATGCACGGGCGGGCTTCATGGCATACGGACAGAACCGCTACCGCCAGGGCTACGATGCCAACGGCGACGGCTACACCGAGCTACCGGTACTCCGCTCGCAGACCTTGGGACTGAACAGCTTCCTGCGCGTCAGTCCGTCCTCGAAGTTCACGCTGCAATACCACGGCATCAGTGACTTCCGCCGCGGAGGAAACGCCTTCGACCTGCCACCCCACGAGGCGAACGTCGCCGAACAGGCAGAGCACAACATCCACGGAGGCGGACTGGCGTACGACTTCCTCGCCCCCGACGGACAGGACCGCGTGAACGCCTACTTCTCCTTCCAGGCAACGACTCGCAAGAGCTACTACGGCGGCATCGGCGAGGGCACGCCCGACGACATCGAGACGGCTGCCAAGGCGTACGGCACGACACACAACCTGAACTACATCCTCGGCACGCAGTACGTCCACTCCTTCCCCCGTCTGCTCTTCATGCCCGCCGACCTGACGCTGGGCGCGGAGTACAACACCGACAGGCTGACCGACGTCATCAAGGGCTATGACCACCGGCTGGAGCAGAAGGCACACATCGGCAGCTTCTTCTTCCAGAACGAATGGAAGACCCCTCAGTGGAGCCTCCTCCTGGGCGGACGGCTCGACAAGCACAACTTCATCGACCGCCTCATCTTCAGCCCCCGCGTCAACGTGCGCTTTAACCCGACGGATGACGTCAACCTGCGACTGAGCTACTCGGGCGGTTTCCGTGCCCCGCAGACGTTCGACGAGGACCTCCACGTGGGCATGGTGGGTGGCAGCCGGCTCGTGACGGTGCTTGCCGACGGGCTGCGCGAGGAGCGTTCCAACAGCTTCAGCCTCTCCGCCGACCTCTACCGCCGCTTCGGCGACGCCATCCAGGCAAACCTGCTCGTCGAAGGCTTCTACACCAAGCTGTCCCACGTGTTCGCCCTGCGTCAGCTGGAAGAGAAGGACGCCAACGGAAACAGCGTGCAGGAGCGCTACAACGCCTACGGGGCAAAGGTCTACGGCATCAACCTCGAAGGCAAGGTGGCGTTCGACCGGCTGCTGCAGGTACAGGCAGGACTGACGTTGCAACGGAGCCTCTACGACGAGGCCATCGCCTGGAACGAGGACGTCCCCGAACAGCTGTACCGCCGCATGATGCGCACGCCCGACACCTACGGCTACTTCACCGCCACGCTGACGCCGCTCAGCCGCCTCTCGGTCTCGCTGACGGGCAACTACACGGGCAGCATGCTCGTGGGGCACAATGCAGGCTCGGGCACGGAGACACCCGTGGCGGTCGACACGCGCAGCTTCTTCACCCTGGGCACGAAGGTGAGCTATGACTTCCCCGTCGGCTCGCACCTCACCCTCCAGGTGAATGCCGGTGTGCAGAACCTCACCGACGCCTTCCAGAAAGACCTCGACACGGGCTGGAACCGCGACTCTGCCTACATCTACGGTCCGTCAACACCCCGCAGCTTCTTCGTCGGCGCAAAGATTGTCTACTGACGGACGCCTTCTCCCGGCAACGGAAAACAATGAAAAAAAGCGACTCTTTCCATCGGCGTGATGGAGGAGTCGCTTTTTCCGCTTGTATTAATGATTAGATTGTGTATGTGTTGCCCAAGGGGCACGGCAAAGATACGCCGTTTTCTGAAAAGAACAAACAATCGTGTCCGAATAATTCATTGTGTGAAGGCTACGGTACTATTCCAGTATCGCCACCGTGATGTCGTCAAGGAAGATGCGGTTCTTGCCTTGTCCCACCCCGTGCAGGTCGAACGAAACGCCCGCCATGAAGCGTATTTGGGTCTCGTCCGTGACTCCTTCGATGGTGAAGGAGCGCTCGGCAATGTCGGGGCTCCAGACGTCGTACCCCTCACCATACTCATTCTTGCTCGAGTTGGGATAGTTGTCGATGATGAACGGATTGTCTGCCTTCACCGTACCCGGACCGATGACCGAGACGTAGAGTTCGTTGTCATCACGCGTCCCGCCTTTCGAGACATATCCGCACGCCTTGAAGGTCACCTTCACGTTGACCGTACCGTCGACCTTCAGTTTCGGCGAGACGAGGTCACCCGCATAATTCGTCTTGCCCAGCTTGACGAAGCCCAGGCAACCATAGACCAGCGGCTCGTCCTTGCTGGCAGAGTTGGGTGTGGAGGTCCATCCGTGCGCCAGCTCATCGGCAGTCCAGGAGTCGATACGTACCTGCCCGTCGGTGTCATAGGTGATTGCCGTGCCGTAGTTCAGCCAGCTGAAGTCCTCCTGCAGAAGGATGCTGCCCGAAGCCTGCACTACGCTGATGTCGACATTCGCCGACGGCTCGGCGTCGGACGTACAATGGAGGATGCCCGTGCGCTCCAGCCCGTTGTTCTGCGCCAGCGTCAGGCAGATGAGCCCCTGCGCCGATATGGAGTCAAAGCGCAGCCAGTCCTGTGCTGCCGCATCGACGCTGCAGGTCCACTCCACATTCGCCTGTGAAGTGACGGTGACCGGTCCGCCTGCCGACGGGACACGCACCGTACCGCTGCCATCGCCGACGGTGATGGTAGGCACACTTGCCGCCTGGTTGACGCAGAGCAGGATGGGATACTCCTGTTCACCCACGACGAGGGCGAACTCTGCCTGCCGTGCCTGGAAGCCGGAGTTGGCACTCACGATGAGGTTGAAGTGTCCGTCCTTGTCGCCCTCGTCAGGGAAGGCACGTACCCAGTCGGTACCTTCGGTGCGGCACACCACCTGCCAGGGACAGTTGGAACGTACGGTCACGGTATATTCGGTCTTCGACGCACCCGCCTCAAACGTGGTCTGTTCGTTCTCCAGGTGCAGATAGGGGTTGTCGGGATAAGTCTCTTCGTCATCGCACGCCGCAAAAGAGCAGGCGGCAACCACGTACAAGAGCCCTCCCAGGAAATAGTGTATCAGTGATTTCATGACTTTCTCTGTGTTTTATCGGTTTATGCTATGTCTCATGCCGCTCAACGTCCGATGGCCTGCTTGCTCCACCACACGGGCGTCTTCATGTTGTTCTCGCCTCCCATGCGCTGCAGCGCCTCCTCCACATGGGCTGCATTGGTCGCCACGCTGGTAGCAGGATAGGCAAAGCGGGTAGGGAGGATATGGTCGTTGAAGGTTCCTTCACCGATAGTCAGCACCGGATAGCCCGTACGACGATACTCGTGATAGGCTTCCATGCCGGTCCAGAAGAGCGCGAGGTACTTCTGCTCGCCGATGAGCTGTTCCTTGTTGGTGTGTCCGTCCCAGGAGGCAAGGTCGGATGCCAGGAAGGTTGCCACATCGTCCGCCGTGATGGTGACAGGCGTCAGCGAATAGGCTCCCAGCTCGTTCCACTTCTCCATCGAGGCGGTCACCGCTGCTTCGTAGTAGGTACGTGCTGCCTGCTCGCCTCCGTCAATCCATCCCTTCAGGGCTGCCTCGGCAAAGATGAACTCCAGCTCATCATAAGACAGGAAGAATGAAGGACAGAGTGCCCGGCAGAACACTTCGTAGTTCAGGCGCGAGGCTCCGCTGTCGGCATCGCTCTGCTGGGCATTGGTACAGCCCGAGATGGTCCCCTTCCACGTGTCGCGGCTCGGATGCTTCTTGCCCCAGATGGGCAGGCGCGGGTCCTGATAGAGCTGGATGCCGTTCTCGCTGATGACGGTCATCTTGATGAACTGCTCGGTGAGCTTGCGTCCGCTGGCAGTAAACTCGTTCTCGGTCTCGTCCGTGAAGTAGTTCACATAGGGCTTGATGCCCGTATAGTCCACCCGGGCATTGTCGGCATTGGAAGCGAAGAGCGGGTATTTGCCCGGGTCGGCAAGGAGGGCACGCATCCGCTGTCCCACGTTCATCTCGCTACGTCCGCCGACCCGGCAGAGCAGGCGCATGTAGAGGGTGTTGTTGAACTTGCGCCAGGCTGCCATATCGCCGCCGTAGAGCCCGTCCAGGTTGCCGTCGAGCATCGTGGGCTGTGTAGCATAGAGTTCGTTCGCGGCTTCGAGGTCGGCGAACATCTGCTCGTAGACCTCCTGCTGTGAGTCGTATTTCGGTGTTTTCGTGCCTCCCTCCTCACGTCCCTGGAAGGCTTCGGAGTAAGGGATATCGCCGAACATGTCGGTCAGGTTCGACATGAAGAGTACCTTCAGCGTGAGCGCCATCGCCTGGATAGCCACGTCGCCGTCCTCCGCAGCAAGCGAAGCCATGTGGAGCGTGTTGTTGGCATAGCTGCTGTAGAAGTTCCAGACGCCCTTCCAGTCCTGGTCGGAGATGAAGTAGCGGTGCTCCTGACGGGTCGTTCCGCCCGTGAAGGCGGTGAACTGGATCAGCTCGTCGTTCCAGTACCACGTGTAGTATTGCCATTGCTTGGATGCGCCGTAGATAATCGGTTCGAGCATGCGGCTCGCCTCGATATCGCCCACGGTCATCTTGTTGGGGTTCGTATTGATATCTTCGAAGTTTGTCGTGCACGACGTGCCCAGAAGCGAAGCCGCCAGCAGGCAGCCGGTCACGAATGTATGGAGTGGTTTCATTGTCATCTGTGCTTTGAGGTTAGAATGCGAGTTTCACGTTGAGACCATAAGTGCGCGTCATGGGGAACGACATCGCCTCGATGCCCTTGTAGATGTCGCTGCCGTTGAGCATACCCACTTCGGGGTCATACTGCGGGAAGCTGGTCAGGCAGAAGACATTGGTGGCATACACGCCCACGTTGGCACGCTGGATGACCTTGGTCTTCTTGAGGAAGGAGGCGGGCACCTGGTAGTCGAGGCGCACCTCCTTGAGCTTGAGGAAGGAGGTACTGAAGGTATTCATCTCGGTGTTGTCCCGGTTCCAGATGTACTTGTTGTAGTAGGTCTGTATGTCCTCGGTGATGGTGTTGTTCTTCTGATAGGCCACCGAGCCGTCCTCCTGGACAATGGCGTTCACACCCGGATGCACGAGCCCGTCGGCACGTCCTTCGAGCGAGTTGGTCAGCTTGCCTTGGTAGGCCAGGGAGAAGTTCGTCACCGAGAAAGCATGGCCGCCATACTGTCCGCTGAATGTTGCGCTCAGGGTGAAGTCCTTGTAACGGAAGCGTTGCGTCATGCCGGCACGCCAGTCGGGGTTGACCTTGCCGATGCGCCGCGTGGGGTTGTCGTCAAGCATCGGGTAACCGGTCTTCTCGTCGACGAGCACCATGCCCGAACAGTCGACGCGGTTGCCGTTCTCGTCGGTATAGAACGAACCTTCGGGAGCACGCTGGAAGCCGCGTCCGTAGATGATGTGCATCTCTTCGCCCACGTAGGAATAGACATACGTACGTCCGCCGATGGTCGTACCCATGTCGGTCTGGAGCGGTGTGGAGGGGTCCCAGTCATCTTGCAGGCTGACGAGCTTGTTGTAGTTGCGCGACCAGTTGAGGCCGAACGACCACGTGAAGTCTTTCGTCTTTACCGGGACAAAGTTGGCACTGATCTCGATGCCCTTGTTCTGTATCTCGCCGGCGTTAATCTTCATGCCCGTAGCACCCGTAATCTGGTCCAGTGCGACGGAGACGATCTGGTCGGTCGTGCTCGACTTGTAGAAGGCCACGTCGAAGGTGACGCGCTTCTTGAAGAGACTCATCTCGAGGCCGGTCTCCCAGCTCTCGACGTTCTCGGGCTTGATGAGCGGGTCGGGGATAGTGCCCGGCAGGGTATAGCCGCCCGAATAGTCGGTGGTGGAGTAGTACTGGTCGAGCGAGTAGGGACTGGTGTCATTACCCACGTTCGCCCACGACAGACGCAGCTTCATGAAGTCCACCACAGGCAGGTGGTCGCGGAAATTGAACACGTTGCTCAGCAGGACACTTCCCGACACCGACGGATAGAAGTAGGAGCAGTTGCTGCGCGCCAGCGTGCTCGACCAGTCGTTGCGTCCGGTGATGTCCAGGTAGTAGGTGTCGTCCCAGCTGAGCGACGCCATGCCGTAGAGGCTGTTGATGGCCTTCTCGGAGCGGTACGTATAGATTTCCGGCTTCGTGTCCGAGGGGACGTTGCTCAGGTTGTACACGCCCTCCACATCGAGTTCTTCGAGGGTGATGCGGTTGTTGTAGTACTTGCTGTACATCCGGTTGCCGCCGAAAGCGACGGAGTAGCCGAAGCGCTTGTCAAAGGCGTCGCCCGTGTAGCGGAGCAGGAAGTCGATGTTCGACTCATAGCTGCGCAGGTCCTGTTCGCGGTAGAAGCCGTCCTTCCACTCGGAGTACTTCGGACGGCGCTGCGTACGGAACTCATCCGAGAAGTCCACACCGCCGCGCAGGTTGAGCGTCAGACCGGGCAGCAGGTTGGCGGTGATGCCCAGGTTGCCGAAGAAGCGGTTCTTGTCCATCCCGTTGAGGGCCTCATAGAGCGTACGGTAGGGGTTCCACGAGCCGTCGCCCGAGGGATAGACCAGGCTGTTGCCGTCCGTACCCTCGGCATTCTCCCAGTTGGCGCGGGTGTAGCGGCCCTGGAAGTACTCGTCGCGCCACTGCGACATGCTGTTGTTGTTGTAGCCCCACACGAGCTGGTACATGGGCGAGCTGGAGCTGTATCCGCTCACAGGGAGGTTGTCGCTCGTCTTGTGGTAGTAGTTCGCCTTGGCATTGATGGTAAGGTACTTGTTCAACTCGGAAGTGAACGAGAGGGCGAAGCTCTGCTGTTCGTACCCCGTGTTGGGCAGGATCCAGTCGTTGCGCCGGTCGGTGATGGAGAGGCGGGCGCTCGTCCCCTTGCCGTTGCTGCCGTCGATGCTCACCGAGTTGTCGAATGTCAGGCCGGTCTCAAAGAGTCCGGTGTACCAGTCGTCCTGGTAGACCCACGGGGTCGGCGTGAAGGTGCCGGTTTCCCAGTTCTTGGAGTTATACTGATAGCGCAGCTTGTTCGCATCGAACTTCTCACCGAAAGCGTAGCGCGAGATGTGGCGGTTGACGGCAACTCCGTCGGCAGTCATTTCGGCAGGGAGTGTCCAGAAGCAGAAGGGCTGCAGACCGAGGTCCGAACCGGAACCGTACTCCTTCTGGAACTCGGGGAAATAGCCTGCCTGCTCCCACACGACGGAGGAACTGAAGGTCACCCCGATGCCTTTGTCCGTACGTCCCTTCTTCGTGGTGATGATGATGGCGCCGTTGGCAGCGCGCGAACCGTAGAGGGCGGTTGCCGCCGGACCCTTCAGGACGCTCACCGACTCGATGTCCTCGGGATTGATGTCGCTGGCACCGTTACCGAAGTCCACGGGGGCGTCAGCCTGTGCATAGTTGCTCACCGCCTTCGTCTGTGTCGTACCCGAATTGACGGGGATGCCGTCCACCACGAAGAGGGCTTCGTTCGACCCGTAGTTGAGCGACTGGTCGCCACGCAGGGTCACGCGCAGCGAGCTTCCCGGTCCGGCTCCGGCACTAGCCATGGTCAGGCCTGCCACCTTGCCGTCGAGGGCATTGAGCCAGTTGTTCGACAGGTTGCTGGTCACCTCGTCCTCGCCGAGTTTGGACACGGCGTAGCCCAGTGACTTCTGTTCACGGGTGATGCCGAGTGCGGTGACTACCGTCTCGTTGAGCATCACCGACGATTCCTGCAACACCACGCGCAGGTTGCCTCGTGCGTCGGCCTTCACCTCCTGGGGGACGAATCCCATGTAGGAGACCTCCAGCACCACATCTTTCCCGTCAACACGCAGGCGGAAGTGCCCGTCGAGGTCGGACACCGTGCCCACATTGCTCCCCTTCACCTTGACTGTCGCACCGATGAGAGGGGTCACGCCGTCGGCTTCGAAGATGCTGCCCGTCAGTTCCCTTTCCTGGGCAGACAGCTGGAACGCCAGCAGGGAGGTTGCGAAGAGCAGTCCTGCCCGGCGGAAGTTGCATTTTGCTTGTTTCATAGTCTAAGTGTATGTGTTCGTTCGTTTGTACCCTTACTTCATGTCCGTGCTCAGGGCTTTCGGACGTATCATCTGCTCGGTATAGACGCGGCCGAAGCGGTCGGTCACGCGGATGTCGAGCGTGGAGGTGGCAGACGATGCCGTCACCTCGAACATGTGGCCCGTGGCGTCGGTCTCAAAGGACGACGTCGGTGTGGCACCCTTGTCCAGACGCAGTGCCTCGTAGGAGATGAGGTGCAGCGGGTCCTTGACGGAGACGCGGGTCACGGCGAGCGGGACACCGTTCTCGCTCACCTCCACCTTCCAGGCGGGGTCGTAGCCCCAGACGTTGATGAGCACCTTGTTGTCCGTACGGGCGGTGGCGTAGCTGCCGGTATAGCGTGCCAGGTCTTCCTCCGACGCGCCGGGCGCATACTTCGCCGCGGTGATGTGGCACTCGTTGAGGTCATACGTGCGGAACTGATAGTCGCGTCCTTCGCCCGTCCCCTTGTAGTACCACTGACTGTCGGTCCCGTTCTGGTCCCACACGGCATAGCCGGCGGGTGAACCGTCCTTGCAGATGTAGTTGTCGGCATAGCCGTCCTTGCCGGTCCACCACCACGTGCCGCAGACGGCAGCCACGTTGTGCTCCATCAGGTTGTCCTTCTCCACGGTGAAGTTGAGGTGGGTGTGCCCCGTGAGCACCTCCACGCGGTCAAAGCGTGCCAGCAGGCTCTGGAGTTCACTGCCGTTGTCGAGCGAGAGCAGGTCCAGCTGACTGCCGCCCGCGATGAGCGGATTGCGGTAGAGATTGACGTGCATTGCCACGACGATGGGCGTGGACGGGTCGGTGATGTAGGAGAGGTCCTTGCGCAGCCATTCCATCTGCGGGTCGACGATGACCCCTTCATAGTCGCGCTCCCCGACAACTCCTTCCGCGCCGCCGGTATTGATGTAGCGCACGTTGTCCAGCAGGACGTAGTGCACGCGGCCGAGGTTGAACGAGTAGTAGGTGGGACAGACATCGTCCTTGAACGGCTGTTCGGCATCCCAGTCGTCTGCCTTGTAGGGGTCGTTGTCGTGATTGCCCGGCAAGTGGAAGAGCGGACAGCCGATGCGGTCTGCCTGCGTGAGGCACTGTGCCAGGGCGAAGCTGTTGGAGTACCAGTAGAGGTCCCAGCTCAGGTCGCCCAGGTCGATGGCGTAGGCGGGTGTGCCGTCGGCAGTCTCTGCGGCAATGGTCGCGTTAATGTCGGTCACGAAGTCGTCATACTGCTTGAGGTCGTCATTGCGGTTGGCAAGGTGGAAGTCCGTCACGACAAAGAGCTTGTGGTGGTCGTTGTCCACCCGACGGAGGGCAAAGTCCTGCTGTTCGGATACCCCGGCAGCTGCCGTCAGCCGCTTGAAGAACTGCGGCTCGTTGCCGTTGCGGCATTCCACCTCGTAGCCCGAGGGGAGGGAGATGAACACATAGCCGTTGCGCTTCTCCGAAGGCAGGTAGTAGATGCCGTCGGCGTCGGTCGATGTCACCTCGAAGCCGTCGGACACCACCACGCCTGCCACGCCCTGCCCGTCGCATGCCACCACACCCTTCACGGTCATGCCTTCCCGGTCGGGGACAAGGATGGAGGCGGTGAGGTTGATGCTGAGGCTGCCCAGCTCCAGCCGCTGGTCGTCGCGCAGGAGGGCGAGGCGGTAGTCGCCCGAAACAAAGTCGTCGGGCAGGCTGACGGCAAAGCCTGTATCGGAAGTCTCGGCCACACTGACGGTGAACGTACGGTCGGCGGAGGCAAGCTCCAGCCGGTCTGTGGTGAGGATGCCGTTGCCACGCAGGAAGAGGAGTTCGTCCCGTCCGACACTGACGGAAGAGGGGAGGACAATCCCTTTCACAGGGATGGAACCGTTGAGGGGATTCATGGAACCGGCCTCGTTGCCGCAGCCTGCCATGCCCGCACTCACGAGCAGCAGGCACACGCCGAGCCGCGTCCAGTCAAGAAGTCTTGTTCTCATCATACTATTCTTTAAAAGGTGTTAGAGTTTCCTGAAAGCACGCGCAAAAGTAGGGTGAGGGTATGACGGAACGATGTCCGGACGGTTACATTTCGGGGACATTTGCGTTACAAGCACGGACCGCTCAACGGGTTCCGTCCCCATCCTCCGGAAGTCGGTTTTCCGGTGCGGATGCGTCCGTCCGCCCCTCACCCTGACAAGCGACGGGTACACCGATTCCTCCGTCCATCGGAGCGACTTCTCGCATAATTCCCATATCATAAACGCACGAAAGCCCCCGATGCCTCCTCCGCGTGGGAGGGGACGGGCAGGGGCGGAACAATCACCTAATCAATTTACCACTATGGGAATTACTGTTGAAAAACGGAAGCTGGCAGGCGGACGCGTGGCGCTCTACCTGAACTTCAGCTTCGGACACAAACGCTGGCGCGAGTCGCTCCACCTGACACTGGAGGACCCCGTCGACACCGCCACACGCAAGCTCAACCGCGAGAAGATGAAGATGGCGCTCGCCGTACGAAGCCGCCGCGAACTGGAGCTCATCACCGAGCGCAGCGGCATCCGCACCACGAAGGGGAACGCGCACACCGACCTGCGCGACGTCTGTACCGCCTTCATCGCCCAGTACCGGCGCAAGGACATCAAGATGGTGCAGGCTGCCTTCGCACAGCTCGTCCGTTTCACCGCCAACCGTCCGCTCTACACCTGGCGCATCGACCGGACGTTCTGCCTGAAGTTCTACGACTACCTGCGCGAGCACCTCTCGGGGCACACACCGACGGGCTACTTCAACAAGTTCAAGCAGTGCCTGGACTTCGCCGTGGAGCAGCACTACATGGAGGTCAACCCCGCCGCACACGTCCGCCTCGTGCAGCAGAACGAGTTCACCAAGGCGGTGCTCACCCAGGACGAGATACGCCGCCTCGCCACCGTGCCCTGCCTGCACGCCGAAGTGAAGCGTGCCTTCCTCTTCGCCTGCATGACGGGGCTGCGCTGGTGTGACGTCGTGGCTCTGCGGACGGAGAGTGTCGACGAGGCAGGACGCATGCTCCACCTGGTGCAGCAGAAGGTGGAGGGACACTCCAGCAAGGCGGTCCTCCACCTGGCACTCAACGACTCCGCCCTGGCACTGCTCCGTGCCCGTCGTCCTGCGACAGACGGACGCCTCTTTGTCCTCCCCTCGTACTCCTACGCGGGCAGGGTGCTCAAGCGGTGGATGCGCAGCGCGGGCATCGACAAGCACATCACCTTCCACTGTGCCCGCCACTCGTTCGTGACGAACCTGCTCCTCAACGGGGCGAACATCAAGACGGCATCCGAACTGGCAGGGCACTCCACCATCCGCCACACGGAGAAGTACATCCACATCGCCGACGAGCTCAAGCGGAAGGCGGTCGACAGCCTGCCTACACTGGAGCTTGACCCGGAGTGGGAGTAACAGGTCCGGTCACCGGATGGTCACCTGCCCCGACGTTGCGGCAGTCCATCCTGCTCACCGGTAAAGGGTTCTCCGAAGGGGTGTGGTAGTGGGTACGGCTATTGCCCGCATCTGCACAGCCGCCTGACCCCTGCTACACGGAAGTCCCTCTGCAAGGACGTTGCAGCCCGTTGTCCCTTCCCGCCGGTCCTTCCTCTGATACATCCTAATCCCATCATTCATAGGAGCCAAACAGAGAATTAGTATCATATTTTTACAATTCATATACGTTAGATTAGGGGAATTATCGGATGCACGCATCATCCGATGTAAGAGAAAGCGAAAGACCCTGCACACTTCCGACTTTGGTCAGTGCATGGTCACCCGACGAGAACGGGCAGCGCGGGCTGTCCGTTCTGCTGCCTTTGACACTATGGAAGGATAAACCGCCGTTTTCCTTCCACATTTTCCCGATTGGACGTTTTCAGCTAACGCGTACTTTTGAAAAAACGGGCAAACCAGCGCGTAAAGGTTAAATCCGATTTGCAATTTCCTTCCTTATCGCCCATTCATTTTTGCTTTATTCACACGAAACACTTCTCTTTGACGTTCCAAACAATATTGTTTCACCCGTCAAACACTTGTGTTTGGTTCGTCAAACAATATTGTTTCACGACTCAAACAATATTGTTTCGCGATTCGATGTAAAGAATATGGAAAACCAATTCCAAAATAATGACATTGGCTCTCCAGAAGGTCTGCGGACGCATCATTTTTCAAACTATTATATGGCACATCTTTTACCCCTATACCTTGCCTGTTTGCACACCACGCACACTTCCGGGCAGACACAACGAAACGGAACAGCCTCCATCGGCGACAATGTGTATTTAGCGAATCGCCCGAGAAGGCCCTTCCCGGTCACCAACTCGTATTTTGGTGCAAGGAAGGCCTTTCTCGGGCGATTCGTTTGACACTTTGACATTTTGACAAATCGAACAAAGGGCGACCCCCTTGCGGGAATCGCCCTTCGTATGAATAGTCAGAATAAGTTCAGAACTTATTCACCAGCACCTGCGGGATTGACTGTGATAGTCAAAGTAGTTTCAGCTACACCCCATCCGTATTCGATAGAAGCCGGGATGTTGATCTTATAGCTGTAACCAACCGGAGTACCTACGTTCTCGTACTTAACGGTGTTGCCTACTTGAGTCAATGTTACAGTTGACGGAAGTTTGCCACCATTGTAGTCGAGGTCGGTAGTTGCGTTTGCAGTATCAAGCTTCAAGTCGCCGAATACACCGTAGAAGTCCCAGTATGCACCGTAAGAGGTTACTACCTGAGTATTTTCCTTGGCGATCCACTGCCAGCAGCCTACGATATCACCAGCCTTGCCTTCGTAGTTCGGTTTCACAGCTGTGTGAGCCTTTTCTACAATGACCTTAGGAGCGTAAGACTTCGTGATTGCCGGATAGTACTTGATAGACTCAATAGCTTTCACAGTTGTAATAGTAGCTACAATTTCATCTGTGTAGTTGTAAGCATCAGCAACGTGACCAGCGAATTGATATTCCAGACCAAATTCACCTTCAGGTCTTGTAGAATACATACCTTCGGTTACCAATGCATTCAAAGCTTGTTGTACAGCAGCTTCGCTATCATATCCACTAACTTCGTAGGTCTTTTCAACAGTCTTCTCACCACGATAGATGACACCGTTTGTCAGAATCCAATTGTAAGTAACCTTAACGCTACCGCCATAAACCTTTTCACCAGAGAGGATTTCAACATCCTTCAACTTGATATCCCAGTAAGCAGGCTTGATGGTTTTTACCCAACCCGGGATTACAATAGTCTTGTGAGCGCTGCGGTTGTGTTTCCAGAAGCCCCATTGAACGAGTTCAGTAGTAGTTTCAGGAGCAGTGATGGTGTAACCTCTCCAGTCGGTCAACATCTGGTAACCGCCGAAGTCAACCACGTCACCACCCGTCTTGGCATCCATTACGGTCTTGCCTTCAGGCATGTTCAAGCTAACCGGAGTTACGAACTCAACGTTGAAGGTGTTAGCAACTACAACGTCACCGTTATCAAATTGAACTACGTATTCAACAATTGCATTCAAACCATCTTCGCTGTTGAGGGCTGCCTTGATGGCTTCGTTGTCCTTCTTAAGCGTGATGATTTGGTCAGCAGCCGTGTTGCCTTCGATTTCAACACCACCGGTGGTCATCTTCTTCTCACCGTTGTAGATACCAGCCAAGCGGAAGTATTCAGCGTGGCACTCAGGCAGTTTCTCGTCGAACTTCACAGTTGCAAATGCATCAGAAAGTTTGGTCTGGAACTGACAGTTGCTAGCATAGTCGGTTTCGCTGGCAGGACGATTTACATTCGATACGAATGCAGTCTGAGTCTCGTTCCAGTAAACCTTATTGATGGTGAATTCAGGATTCAAAACCGGCAATGTCACATTTACAGTCATGGTCAATGTGATATATTCGGGGAATTCAGAAGCGGCAAGTTTGTTCTTCAAAGTTACAGAACCGATGAATACGGCACCGTCACCAATAGGACCAACTTGGTCATGTTGAAGAGTCCAAACAACTTTCTTAGTTGCTACACCGGCAGTTGCGCTACCATCTTTTACAGTAGGCATTTCACCATACCAAGGTTCACCGTCTTTCGTTACTTGACCACCAATAGTCTTATCGAATTCATACATGTTCCAGAATTCTTCGTGGCTCAAGGAAACATCACCTCTAGAAGACTCAATCTGACGGTAAACGTTTTCACGCATCCATTCCTCATCAAGTTCGAAGGTTGTTTCATCGTTTTCACATCCTAAGATCAGGTCTTTAACAATACCAGCAGTATAATTATCAGCCTTTTCAGCAACAACCTGTACTTTCACGAAACCACGACGAACAACGCGACCAGCCTCGTCAACCAATTCTACGCGGAGAATCGGGGTACGGCCGATGCTTTCACGACCGAAGCCGTCAGTGATAACGAAGATACCGTTTTCAGCATCCTTACATTGAACGACAGTCTGCTGGTTGGTAGTCGTAGAACCGGTAGTTACCTTGTATTCAGTTTCAGCAACAGCGAAACGATAGCTCAACTTGTAAGCCTCGATGTCCAATGCGTTGTGGAGGTCAGCATCATCGTCTTCCTTGTTCAGACAAGTAGCAATCAGCTCTTTCAAGTTGAATTCCTTGTCATAAATCATTTCGTAACGAACCGGTTCAGCCTGAGCCATAGTTACAACAGAAGCGAAGTGAGCCTTGTCACCTACAGTTTCCAGAGACTCCTTGTCAGCGATGAAGAGTTCTCTCTGGTCAACTACATCGTCATATACACGAACATACGGAGAAGTGATGACTACGTTGCTTTCGCCTTCGTCAACAGCATCACCCTTCAAAGTAGCTTGCAGGGCAACCGTGTTCACCTTGTCGAGCGCATTGCCATCGCTGGTGTTCGGAGTGTCAAGACGACGGAGCTGGAAGTCAACCGTACCCTTTTCTACGTTAGCCACGGGAGTGCCTTCAATCTGAAGCAAGTTCGTAGCGGCTACGTTCGAGCGGGTAGTGATCACTTCTACCTGACGGTCGATATATTGATAGTCAGCGTTGTCGAGGTTGAAGCTGGAAGGATTGAAGTGATAGCTTGCAGTAGCGAGGGCAGCGGTAGAATATTGAGCCGGCATGAAGTCTGCGTGCATACCGTTGTTACCGCTCATGTCAACTTTCACTTCTGTCGTTGTACCATCCGGATTTTCATACGTGATGGTTTCAACATCCTTGTATTCGTCGAGAAGGTCATATTTCTCATCGAACTTGCTCATATCACCATATTCGAGTGAGTTGAATACGATAGCCTCTACACCGTCAACGAATGCATTGGGAGCAAACGTGATGCTGTTCAGACGGGCAGCAACCAGGATGTGAAGCTGAGCCAAGTCACCGTTGATTTCAGTGATGTCTGAGCGGATGCCGGCAACATCGTTCTTCAACGTGTTGATGTCAGCTTTGGCAGCATTCAGGTCAGTTGTGTTAGCCTCAACTTTGCTCTTCAACGTGTTGATTTCAGCCACAGCGTTATCGATACGGCCGCTAACTTCAGTGATGTCAGCCTGCAAACCATTCTCAGACAACAGTGCAGCATAGTTCTCCAACGTTGCTTTTTGTACCTCCAAGTCAGTAGCACCGGCAGTCAAGGTAGCCAAGAGGTCCTTGATGTTGTTGATTTCGTTGGTGTTGCTGGTGATGCGGAGATCCAGGTTGTTGGTGATTTCGTCAGCCAATCCGC
The DNA here is from genome assembly GCF_023337025.1 of Mediterranea sp. ET5. NCBI lineage: Bacteria > Pseudomonadati > Bacteroidota > Bacteroidia > Bacteroidales > Bacteroidaceae > Mediterranea > Mediterranea sp. ET5. Next base: position 121,171 of record NZ_JAMBLN010000004.1, read on the forward strand.
TTTCGATACCTTCGATCTTTCCAGCGAGATCAGCCAGTTCCTGAGCCAGTCTGGAATCCAGTTCATCCAATGCCGTAGCATCAGCCTTTGCGCCCAGAAGCTCTGTCACTTCTGCCTTGTAAGCTTCCAAGTCAGCAGCGGCAGCAGCGATGGCATCAGCCTTAGCCTGTTCTGCAGCCGATTGTGCAGCAGCAGCCTGTGCCTTAGCTTCGTCTGCAGCAGCAGCGGCAGCTTTAGCCTCGGCAGCAGCATTGTCTGCGGCGGTCTGAGCAGCTTGTGCGGCTGACTGCAATGTGTTCAGTTGCGTCTGTAAAGTCTCACCGAGAGTCGCGTTTTGGTTGATCAGCTCGCGAAGCTCATCAATGTCGTCATCGTAGTCTTTACATGACGTAACCACCCCTGCTGAGAGCAAGGCTGCGCTGAACAGGAGTGCATTCATAAACTTTTTGTTCATAATAACTAAAACTTTAAATTTAAAGATTTAACAATTAATTTAGTTCTCATTCTTACTTATTCGTGGTTGCTACCGGCTGAGGGAATTGCCGGTTGCCCGGATTGTCGGAGTCAGGTGTGAGCGTACTGTGAGGATGGGAGTCCCGGCTGTGCTGTGCTCTTCGAGGTCCGTCCGTCGGACACTTCTTCCAACTCCTCCAATCTGTCGGGGCGACGCTCCAGGACATACTGGTAAGGCGTGATACCCTCATATTTGCGGAAGGCGACGTAGAAGGTGCTCTTCGACGAAAATCCGCAGATGAAGGGGATGTCCTTGAGCTTGTACGTGTAACACGTCAACATCCGCTTGGCATACTGCACCCGGTACCAGTTGAGGAGTGATTTAAGGTTACATCCGAAGATTTGATTGACGGCGTTTGACAGATAGGTAGTATTCGTACCCACTATTGAACTGAACTTTGCCAATGACAGGTTACGGTCCAGATAAACGCGCTTCTGGTTCAAGTAATGGAGCATTTTACGGCATACTTCACCCCCTTTGCCTTCCGGGATGCTTTCGGGGAAGGAGGGAACCTCCACTCTGGAAGAGTCAACCGTCGTTTCTGCACTCATTTTTAGCCGTGACATAAGATAAAATTTTATGGCAGCAAATGTATAGCATCTGCTAACATCCGACAACATTTTTCCTAAGAAATAAAACCTATAACATCAAAGTTTTTAAGAAGTTGGAAAAATCATTAATCAGGATAAAAGATAGATATTACATAATTATTATATATACATAATATATTACTATTACTCCGTGTGGGCACACGGACGAAATTTGTCAATGAACGGTGGGGGAGGGAACGGCAGACCGGGAATCATTACCCGTGACAGGCAACAGGACACAACGGGGCTTCGCGAAAGAATTGCCGGTTGTCAATTGCCAATTGTCGATTGTCGTGTATCTTTGCGCTAAAAACAGATACTATACATGGCAAACGACGTGGTTCTTACGCCGATGATGAAACAGTACTTCGAGTTCAAGGCACAGCATCCCGATGCCGTCCTGCTGTTCCGTTGCGGCGACTTCTATGAAACCTATTCGGAGGATGCCATCATCGCCTCCGAGATACTGGGCATCACCCTCACCAAACGTGCCAATGGCGGACAGTCGAAAGTGGTCGAGATGGCGGGATTCCCCCACCATGCGCTCGATACCTACCTGCCCAAGCTCATACGCGCCGGAAAGCGCGTGGCCATCTGCGACCAGCTCGAAGACCCCAAGCTCGCCAAGAAACTGGTGAAGCGCGGCATCACCGAACTGGTGACCCCGGGTGTGTCCATCAACGACAACGTACTCAACTACAAGGAGAACAACTTCCTCGCCGCCGTGCACTTCGGCAAGCAGGCGTGCGGGGTGTCCTTCCTCGACATCTCCACGGGGGAGTTCCTCACCGCCGAAGGGACAACCGACTACGTGGACAAGCTGCTGGGCAACTTTGCTCCCAAGGAGGTACTCTTCGAGCGCGGACGCCGTCCGATGTTTGAAGGCAACTTCGGGTCGAAGTTCGTCACCTTCGAGCTGGACGACTGGGTGTTCACCGAGCAGACCGCCCTGCAGAAGCTCCTCAAGCACTTCGAGACAAAGAACCTCAAGGGCTTCGGCGTGGAGCACCTGAAGATGGGCATCATCGCCTCGGGCGCCATCCTGCAATACCTCGAAATGACGCAGCATACGCAAATCGGCCACATCACCTCGCTGGCACGCATCGAGGAGGAACGCTACGTGCGGCTCGACAAGTTCACCGTGCGCAGCCTGGAGCTGGTGAGTTGCATGAACGAGGGAGGCACAAGCCTGCTCGACGTCATCGACCAGACCCTCTCGCCGATGGGGGCACGCATGCTGAAGCGTTGGGTGGTCTTCCCGCTGACGAGCAAGAAGGCCATAGACGAACGGCTCGACGTGGTGGACTACTTCTTCCGCGAACCGGAGTTCAAACAGCTGGTCGAGGAACAGCTTCGCCTGGTGGGCGACCTGGAACGCATCATCTCGAAGGTGGCAGTCGGACGGGTGAACCCACGCGAACTGGTGCAGCTGCGCACGGCACTGCAAGCCATCGAGCCGGTGAAGCGTGCCTGTGAGAAGGCGAAGAACGACAGCCTGCGCCGCATCGGCGAACAGCTCAACGTCTGCGAGGTGATGCGCGACCGCATCGCCCGGGAAATCAATCCCGACCCGCCCGTCCTGCTCAACAAAGGAGGCGTCATCGCCGACGGGGTGAACCAGGAGCTGGACGACCTGCGCCACATCGCCTTCTCGGGCAAGGACTACCTGGTGCAAATCCAGCAGCGCGAAAGCGAGGAGACGGGCATCCCCAGCCTGAAAATCGGCTACAACAATGTCTTCGGCTACTACATCGAGGTGCGCAATGCACACAAGGACAAGGTACCCGCCGAGTGGATACGCAAGCAGACCCTTGCCAACGCCGAGCGGTACATCACGCAGGAGCTGAAGGAATATGAAGAGAAGATACTGGGAGCGGAGGACAAGATACTCATCCTGGAGAACAAGCTCTACACCGACCTCGTGTCGGCACTGACGGAATACATCCCGACCATCCAGGTGAACGCCAACCAGATTGCCCGGCTCGACTGCCTCCTCTCGTTCGCCAACGTGGCGGCAGCGAATCACTACGTGCGTCCGGTCATCGACGAGAGCGACGTCATCGACATCCGCCAGGGACGTCACCCGGTCATCGAACGGCAGATGCCCGTAGGGGAGAACTACGTGGCAAACGATGTGCTGCTCGACTCACAGAGCCAGCAGATTATCATCATCACCGGTCCGAACATGGCGGGTAAGTCCGCCCTGCTGCGACAGACGGCACTCATCACCATCCTGGCACAGATAGGCTGCTTCGTCCCGGCGGACAGTGCCCGCATCGGTCTGGTCGACAAGGTATTCACCCGTGTCGGTGCGAGCGACAACATCTCGGTGGGCGAGTCGACCTTCATGGTGGAGATGAACGAGGCATCGAACATCCTGAACAACCTGTCGCCACGGAGTCTGGTGCTCTTCGACGAGCTGGGACGAGGCACGTCGACCTACGACGGCATCTCCATTGCCTGGGCCATCGTGGAGTACATCCACGAACATCCGAAGGCAAAGGCACGGACCCTCTTCGCCACGCACTACCACGAGCTGAACGAGATGGAGAAGACCTTCCCACGCATCAAGAACTACAACGTCTCGGTGAAGGAAGTGGGCAACAAGGTGATTTTCCTGCGCAAGCTGGAGCGTGGCGGCAGCGAGCACTCCTTCGGTATCCACGTGGCAAAGATGGCGGGCATGCCCAAGAGCATCGTCCACCGTGCCAACGAGATCCTCAAGCAGCTGGAGCGCGACAACCGTCAGCAGGGCATCGCCCACAGCACAGTGCCGAAGGTAGAGACCGCCCCGTCAGGCGTACAGCTGAGCTTCTTCCAGCTCGACGACCCGGTGCTGAGCCAGATACGCGACGAGCTGCTCCACCTCGACGTGAACAACCTCACGCCGCTCGAAGCGCTCAACAAGCTCAACGACATCAAGAAGATACTGAAGGGGAGGTGATGGGATATCAAGTCAGAGGCACAAAGACACGGAATGATGACTTCGGTTCATATTCTCCGTATCTTTGTGCCTCTGTTTTATAAGTCTTTCAGCCACTTCTTACCACGTTTGGTGTGAATCCAAATGGCAAAGATTCCTGCAACAATCAGTGCAATCGTGTATACCATACTAAGCATTAACATAAGCTTCTCATTTTAGTATTCTATTACCTAACCAAGCAAATCGGACTTGTTCAACGGGACATAGGAGCCTTCAGCCAGTCGACCGCCAATGAAACGGCGTAGGAGAGGTTTGCACCGAAACCATGATTCTCGCCGGGAATGAGGTTGAGGGTACAAAAAGTCATCTCGCGTTGGAAACGTTCGCCGTAGGTGTAAGGCACCACACGGTCGTCCATACCGTGGATGACGAGGGCAGGACCGTCATAGCGTGCCGCCGTCTCATAGACAGGCAGACTGATGGCTGTTTGGATATAGGCACGTCCGAGTCTGACACCCGACGGTAGCTGCACATATTCCGGGGCATGCCACGGGTCGTACATGGCGCCCATCGTATTGCCACGCAAGGCATCGTCGCGCAGGACGGCGGCAGGAGCCATCATCACCAGCCTCTGCACGACACGGCTTCCCAACCGTCCGGCAGTCATGGCTGCGACGACACCTCCCTGGGAATGCCCGAGGAGAGAGATGCCGTCGGTCTGCGGGAGCTTGCGCACACAGGCAATGACCGCCATCGCATCGTCGATTTCGTTGAGGACGGTCATCTCCTCAAACTTGCCTTCGCTCCGTCCGTGAGCATTGAAATCGAAGCGCATCACCCCGAAGCCTTCCTCCAGCAGACGGGCTGCCAGTGCCCGATGGAGCGGTTCCTCCATGTTACCCGTGAATCCGTGGCAAATCACCACCACGTGACACTTTTCTCCCTGGGACAATGCAGGCAGCTGCAAGTGGGCAGCCAACCGCCCCATGGAACCTTTCACAAAGAAGGTAGAGTCGGTCTGTGCCGACGCTACGACGCCGCAGAGGACCATCACCAGAGCGGCAACCATGCTTTTGAGTCTCATCATAAATCGTTCGTTGTCTGTTTGCCTGCAAATGTAGCAAAGATGAAGTGGAGAAGGAAACAGACGCTGAAATATCTGTTGCACAACATGTAACAATTTTGATGCCTCCATGTAATCCACTTGATATAAGCCTGTCACACCGACATACTTCCTTTGCGGCATCCATTTAACACCTCTTATAAACAAACCCAACCTACTCATGAAAATGAAAAGAAGTCAGCGAATGCATCGCAACGGAACAGTTGTGCTGTCGGGCACGCTCCAAAGGCTTCTGTGTCTGTTCATCGTGTTATTCATCGCTACCGGGACCTACGCACAGAGCGTACTGACCGGCAAAGTGACCGACGCAGCACACGAACCTCTCATCGGTGCCACCATCGCCATCGAAGGACAAGAGAACAAAGGCACCATCACCGACATCGACGGCAACTACAAGCTGTCACTGCCTGCCGGAACCAAGCAGGCGGTCATCAAATTCCAGTACGTCGGTTTCATCACCCGCACCATCCGCTGGAAAGGCGAACAAACTCTGAATGTCACCCTTGAAGAAGAGTCGCAAGAACTCAACGAAGTGGTCGTGACCGCCCTCGGCATCAAGCGCGAGGAGAAGGGACTGGGCTTCTCCACCACCAAAGTGGACAACGACATGCTGAGCAGCGCCATGCCTGCCAGCTGGACATCGAGCCTGAGCGGCAAGGTTGCCGGACTGAACATCGTCACTCCGGGCGGACCTGTCGGAACGTCGCGCATCAACCTGCGTGGCGACGTGTCACTGAACCAGAATGGAAACAACGCCCTCATCGTAGTAGACGGCGTGCCACTGAGCAACACCATCACCAACTCGGGCTTCGCCTACGGTGCAGGAGCCAACACCGAGCTTCCGGTCGACTTCGGTACGGGATTCTCCGACCTCAACGTCGACGACATCGAGAGCATCCAGGTGCTGAAGGGCACCAGTGCCACTGCCCTCTATGGCTCACGTGCCGCCAACGGTGTCATCATGATTACTACGAAAACTGCCAACTCCGCTTCCAAAGGACTGGGCGTGTCGTTCAACTCGAACACCAGCTTCGAACAGGCGATGAACTTCCCCAACTACCAGTATGAGTTCGGACAGGGATACCCCGCCTTCAACAAGGACAACGAGCTTTACTACCTCTACTACCAGTCGGGCGGACAGCTCAACGGCATGAGTGACACGGGACACATCTCCGTTGCCGACTTCGGTCCGCGCTTCGACCCGAACAAATCATTCTACCAATACGACCCCGAAACGCAAGCCATGGGTGCGAACCCCACTCCGTGGGTCCCCTACAAGGACAACCGTACGGGACTATTCCAGACGGGCGTGACCTCGACCAACAGTGTCGCCGTGAGCAACAACTGGGGCAACGGCAACTCCGTCCGTGCATCCGTGACCTACACCGACAACAAATGGATTCTTCCCAACACGGGTTTCAACCGTACCGTGGCTTCCGTAAGTGCACGTACGCAAATCTCACGCAATCTGAGCATCAACCTGCGCTCCAGCTATACCCACCGCAAGATTGACAATACGCCGGGACTGGGCTACAACAGCAACTCCATCTCCTACTGGCTCATCTTCCAGAATGCCAACATCGACCTCGACTGGTTCAAGCCGCGCTGGTACAGCGGACAGGAGAACCTGCGTCAGCTGATGCCCTTCACCACCTATCTGGCCAACCCCTACGTCATCCTCTACGAGTCGACCAACTCCTCAAAGAAGGACGAATTCATCAATAGCCTTACCGCCAACCTGACGCTCTCGCCCAAGTTCGACCTCATGGTCCGCTCGGGCATTCAGATGTACGCCGACGAACGCGGACAGCGCCGCCCTATCAGCGACATCGTGTTTGCCGACGGCTACTACAAACAGGAGAAGGTGACTGACTATGAAATCAACAGCGACGTCCTGCTGACCTACCACGACTCCTATGCCAACGGGCTCTCCATCAATGCTTCCGTGGGCGGTAACCTGATGCGCCGCAACTACTCCTACCTGGGTGCATCGGTGACGGGACTTGTCACTCCGGGCATCTACAAGCTGTCCAACGGCGTGTCAAGCCCCTTCGTCACTTCAGAGCGTATCCGCAAGGCTATCAACAGTGTCTACTTCTCGGCAAACTTCAACTGGAAGAACCTCCTCTTCCTCGACGTGACGGGACGTAACGACTGGTCGTCGACCCTCCCGAAAGACAACCGCTCGTTCTTCTACCCATCCGTGTCGGCAAGTGCCAGCATGACGGATATCTTCACGCTGCCCGAACAGATCAGCTTCTTCAAGCTGCGTGCCTCCTGGGCACAAGTGGGCAACGACACCGACCCGTACAGCACGATGAAGTATTATGAGACGAGCAACTTCCCCGGCTCAGCCGTTAACCCGACAACGCTCTACAACACCGACTTCAAACCTGAAATCTCGACCAGCTTTGAGGTGGGTACGGACTTCCGCATGTTTGACAACCGCATCGGAATCGACCTCACCTACTACCAGAACGTGACGAAAAACCAGATTATCAGCTCACCGCTTGACGCCTCCAGCGGCTACACCAGTGCCATCATCAATGCCGGCAAAGTACGCAACCGCGGCGTGGAGGTCACCTTCAATGCAACTCCGGTCAAAACCCGTGATTTCACGTGGAACACCACCATCACCTGGTCGAAGAACAAGAACCGCATCCTCGAACTTGCCGAGGGCAGTGACGACTACCAGATCATCTCGCAGGTGGGTGCAGCCTACCTCGTAGGCAAAGTGGGCGGCAGCGTAGGTGATATCTGGGGCTGCAAGACCGTGCGCAACGAGAATGGGGACGTGCTCATCGACCCCGCCAACGGCCTGCCTGTACAATCCACCGAAATCGAATACGTCGGCACTGCCACCCCGAAGTGGAAAGGCGGCTTCTACAACGAGTTCCGCTACAAGAACTTCAAGCTGAGCTTCCTCATCGACGGACAGTGGAAGGGCATGGCTTACTCACAGACCCACCACAAGCTCACCGAACTGGGCAAGCTGGAACATACCCTCAACGGACGTCTGCCCGGCACACACTACTACATCGCCGGTGACGACCCGCGCCTGGCTGCTGCCGGACTGCCTGCCATCGGCGGTGTCTACATGATTGGCGACGGAGTCATTGACAACGGCGACGGTACCTATCGTCCCAACGATATCCCCGTAACCACCGAACGCTGGTACTACACCTACTACCGCCGTGCCAATGTCGAGGAGAATACCTTCGACACCTCCTTCCTGAAGCTCCGCGAAATGCGCTTCGAGTATGCCCTCCCGCAATCGTTCCTCGCCAAGACCCCCTTCAAGAAGGCAGTCCTCGCCCTCTATGGAAGAAATCTCTTTATCCTGAGTAACTTCCCTGCTTTCGACCCCGAAGTGGCAGCCCTCAACGGCTCCAGCATCGTGCAAGGCGTCGAGATGGGACAGCTGCCCTCCACACGCAGCTATGGATTCAACATCAACGTGGAATTTTAAACGCTTACGCTCATGAAACTGAAAACCCTGATACTCTCCTGCATGGCTTCAGCCGGTGTACTCACTGCGTGCAGCGACTTCGACGCCATCAACAAGAACCCGGACCTGCTGGAAACGGTCAATCCGGGCACCATGCTCGACCCCGTGCTCTACGACATGGCCATCTACAACTGGCAACGTTACAACAGCTTCACCGGTGAACTGATGCAATACTCCTCATCAAGCAGCTCGGGCGGATACAGCCGCTACTACTTCACCGAAAGCGCCGGAACGGGCGTGTGGAGCAATTACTATACGTGCCTCTCGAACATCAAGGAAATCGAGAAGCAGGCTGCCGTCTACAACGTGCCCAACTACCGTGCCATCGCACTCACGCTTCAAGGATGGGTGATGCAGATGCTCGTCGACACATTCGGCGATGTTCCCTACTCCGAAGCATGTCGTGCCGAAGAGGGCATCACACAGCCTGCCTTTGACGACCAGCGCAGCATCTACACCGCCATCATCGAGGGGCTGAAAGAAGCAAACGACCTCTACGACGAAAGCACGGCACTGACCTACAACACCTCGGGCGAGCTGCTCTATGGCTCTGACGTGGCAAAGTGGCACAAGTTCAACAACTCTCTGCTGCTACGTGTCCTGCTCCGTGCCGGAGAGACTGACCAGCTGAAGAGCATTCTGGAGAACCCGGACATGTATCCTGTCTTCGAGTCGAACGACGACGGTGCACTGCTCTCCATCAGCGGCACTTTCCCGCAGGAAGGCCCCGTGACCCGTCCGCAGGACTTCTACATCGCACGCAGCGCCACACAGTTCTTTGTCGACAACCTCAATGCCTGGGGCGACCCGCGTGTGGCACTCTTCACCACCCCGACTGAAGCGGGCGAATATGTAGGTGTCCCGAGCGGCTATGAGACAGCTCCCGACTACGACGTGTCGGGCCTCAACGTCGCCATTGCTACCGCACCGATGAAAATCAACCTGATGTCGTATGCCGAAGTGGAGTTCATCCGTGCCGAGGCTGCCCAACGCGGCATCATCGCTTCGTCAGAAGCCGGACCTGCCTACAATCGCGGCGTGCAGGCTGCCATCGAACAATGGGGCGTGGAGATGCCCGCCGGATACCTCGACAACCCTGCCGCTGCCTACGACGGCACTCTCGAACGCATCATGCTCCAGAAATACTACGCCCTCTTCTTCTGCGACCAGCAGCAGTGGTTTGAATACATGCGGACAGGACTTCCCGCCATCCCGCGCGGCGACGGTGTACCCGACGGCAATGAGATTCCCCATCGCCTGCTCTACCCTGCCTCGCTCCAACGCTCGAACATGAAGGGCTATCAGGCTGCCGTGGAACACATGGGCGGCGACGACTATGACATCAAACTATTCTGGCAACGCTGATAAAGAAAGGAGACAAGACTATGAGGCTTCTGTTTGTTATACTTTTCATGTTAGGCTCCTGCGCTCTCTTACGGGCGCAGGAGATTCCCTCGGAAGGCGGACGGGTCTACAACCTCACCATGCCGAGCACCCTCATGCAGGGTGACCGCAACTATTCCGTCTACCTCCCCGAAGGCTATGAGACCGATACCCTGCGCCGCTATCCGGTGCTCTACCTGCTCCACGGACTGGGCAACACGAACACCAAGGGGTGGGTCGAGCGCGGCAACGTCGAGGCCATCGCCAACCGGGTCATTGCCGAAGGGCGGGCCTGTCCAATGGTCATCATCATGCCCGATGCCGGCACCGACGGTCCGGGCTACTTCAACCGGGAAGGATGGCCCTACGAGGATTATTTCTTTCAGGAACTGATTCCCTACATGGAAAGCCATTACCGCATCCTGCCCGATGCCATGCACCGTGCCATTTCCGGACTGTCGATGGGCGGAGGAGGAACGCTGGTCTACGCCCTGCGTCATCCCGAACTGTTTGCTGCCGCCTGTCCGCTGAGTGCACTCGTCACGTTCCCCACCCGCAGCAACAACGACAGCGGCTGGATGGACAAGTATCCGCAGGTACGTGCCTGGGCAACGTCCGCCATGCAACCGGAGAACGCTCCGCTCGACCTTATCCGCAACGCCACTCCGGAACAGCTGTCAGCCATCTCCCGCGTACGCTGGTACATCGACTGCGGTGATGACGACTACCTTTATGAAGGCAACCTCGCTCTCTACATGCTGCTACGCGAGAAGCAGATTCCCTTCCAGTACCGAATGCGTGACGGAGCACACAACTGGCTCTACTGGCAGTCCGCCCTTCCCGACGTGATGACCTTCGTCTCACTTTCCTTCGGGGAGGCATCCTCCTTTATCCGATAAAAAAACATCCTCATCAAACAATCACTAAAACCACACAACAATGAAAACATTCATCGTATTCCTCAGCCTGACATGGGGCATCGCCCTGAGTATGAACGCAGCCAACACCTGCGGCCCCAATGACCCCGACAAGGTGGAGACCGCTGCCGGTTCCCACTTCTCGTTCACCGTCTATGGCAACATCCCCGAAGCACAGGTAGACTACGCACAGAGCCACTACCTGGGACAACCCGTAGAAGGCAAATGGAACACCTTCCTGAAAAACTATACCTTGGTGAGCGAACAGAGCATCGGCTTTGCTTCAACCAACGTACAGTTCAACAAGCCCGTCATCTACAATGCCGTGCAAAAGGTAAACAAACACCTGAAGAAAGCCGTCAAGAAAGGGCTGCTCAGCAAGGAAGAAGCCACACAAATCCTCTCACACGTGCTCGACTGTGCCAACGTCGTCTGCTTCGAGCCGGACACCGAAGCTTTCGAGGAAGCCATCTCTGAAGCTGATACACGCGAAGACATCATCCGTGTGTTCGAGAACACAGAGCTGGTCTTCAAGTAAACAACATTCGAAGAACTACGCATAAACCCCTAACCGGTCATCAGACTTAAGCGGTCTAATGGCCGGTTTGAGTTTCATTTCTTGACCTTCATCAATGCACACATTCCTGTCCGTAGCTTATCTTTGCAGCCGTAACAAGTTAATAAAAGGAGAAATACGTATGAAACTGAACAAAGACTTCCTGCGCTGCAACGACCTCGGACTGCTCGTGCTGCGCCTGACAATGGGCGGGCTGATGCTCTTCCACGGTGTACATAAACTGACTCACGGGGTGGGCTTCATCGGCGACATGCTCGCCGGGATGGGGCTGCCTTCCTTCATTGCCTACGGTGCCCTTCTGGGCGAAGTCGTGGCATCGCTGATGCTCATCATCGGACTGTGGACACGCCTCGCTGCCGTCGTCTTTGCCGGCAACATGGTGGTTGCCATCCTCATGGTACACCTGCCGCAATTCTTTGCGGTCGACCCCATGACGGGAGGATGGACTGTCGAACTGCCCATGCTCTACCTGCTCGGAGCCGGTGCACTCTGCCTCACCGGAGGCGGACGTTATGCCCTCACACGGGGTAGCGTGCTCGACTGAACCGTCCCTGTCAGACGGAAAAGAGGGAAGAACGGAACATACATGCCTCTGGGGCCATGTTCCGTTCTTCCCTCTTTGTGTTGTTCAGTCCTATGTATAAATGAGGGTCGACAGCGTCGACTCGTCAAACATCTCGTTGGCTATGTCTAGCAGCTCGGACGAAGTGAGTGCCTCGATGCGGGCATACAGCTCGGCACTGTCCTCGTAACGCCCGTAGTGGAGGAACGTCTTCCCCATGTCGAGTGCCAGGTTCTCGAAGTTGTCGCTCGCCACGGCAATCTGTCCGATGATCTGCTTCTTGGCTGCTGACAGCCGGGCGTCCGTCAACCGGACGTTGCGCAGGCGTGCCAGTTCCTTATAGACCAGCTCCAGGCAGGTACCCACGTCAGCAGGGTCACAACCGAAGTAGATGCTCATCACCCCCGTGTCGGTGTACGACGTCAGGTTGCTCTCCACGTTGTAGACCAGTCCGCGACGCTCGCGCAACGCCACGTTCAGCCTGCTGTTCATGCCCGGTCCTCCCAGGATGTTGTTGAGCAGGTACAGTCCCGTGCGTCGGTTGCTGTGTGCGTCGTAACTCCGTCTGCCCAGCATGACGTGTGCCTGGTGGGTGTCGCGCCGCAGCGTCTGTGAAGCAGGTTCGTAGGGAGGTAGCGGAAGGGTACGTCGGTTGGGCGTGCCCGGCTCCCGGTCTCCCGTCAGCTTCTCCAGCGTACGCACCACCCGACGGAAGTCCACATTGCCACGCAGGAAGAACACCATGTTGGAAGGCGTGTAGAAGCGGCGTGTCCATCCCAGCGCGTCGGCTGAACCGAAACCACGCAAGCGGACCGGGTCACCCAGAATGTTGCGCCCCAGCGGATGTCCGTGGAAGAGCAGCTCCTCGAAGTCGTCGAATATCAGCTCCGACGGACTGTCCTCGTAGCTCTGTATCTCGTCGAGAATGACCTCTACCTCGCGTCCGATTTCCTGAGACGGGAAGACACTGTGGAAGGTGATGTCGGCAAGCAGCTCTGCTGCCCGGGCAAAGTCGTCGGCGAGGAAAGCCGTATAGATGGTTGTCTCCTCCTTGTTCGTGAAGGCGTTGAGGTCTCCCCCGACGCGCTCCATCCGGTTCAGGATGTGCCAGGCACGACGCTTCTCCGTCCCTTTGAAGATGAGGTGCTCCACGAAGTGCGCCATGCCCTGTTCGTTATCCGCCTCGTCGCGCGTCCCGGCATCAATGGTAAAGCCTCCGTATGCCACGGGGGTAGCCGATGGTGCCTGAATGATGCGCAGTCCGTTGGGCAAAGTATGTTGATTCAGTTCCATGCTCTTTTCGTTCGGATCAGGTTTCAGCCTGCAAAGGTAACGCTTCCGCCGACAACGGGCAACGGAGGTCCGGCAAATCTTGACCGCCGGACAAGTGTTCCCACCACAAGGAGCAATCCTGATCGCATACTTTTTCTTTAGATTCGATAACTTTTGTTTGCACTTTCCGAAAGATATGACTACCTTTGCAGGCGAATAGTGAAGAAACACTTATGAAACAGCTCTCTCACATCCTGCTCACTGTCATCTTAGTGTGCATGGGGTGCTCGGACAAGACCGCGCACTACCTGATGCCGTCGGCACCTGACTATGGCGAAGAAAACGCCTGGTACAAGGAGCTGAATGCTCCGCAGGGGGACAACAACTCCACAGCCGACGTGTTCTACATCGCTCCCACGTGCGTGTGGGACTGGCACGACAGCCAGGGAAACACGATGCACTTTGAAGACGTCTACAACGCCGACCAGCGCGAGGCACTGCGTCCGTCACTGGAACTGGCAGCTGACATATTTGCCCCGACGAACAACTTCTATGCTCCCTACTACCGCCAGATTACATTGGAATCGTGGATGGAAGGGGAGGACACTGTCGAAAAACGGTTCCCCTATGCCATGAGCGACGTCAAACGTGCCTTTGACCACTACCTTGAACACGACAACGGAGGTCGTCCGTTCATCCTGGCAGGCTTCAGCCAAGGTGCCAAGGCGGTGGTCGAACTGCTCAAGGACATGCCAGCCGACGTACACAGCCGCATGGTGGCAGCCTACGTCATCGGCTACAACGTGAGCGAACGTACGGCGAGCTACTTCAAGACCATCCAGGCGGCACGCGATTCCATCGACACGGGCGTCACCGTCTGCTACAATTCCGTGGCAAGCCCTAAAGCGGTCTGTCCCGTCCTGGGAGAAGGCTCCCTGTGCATCAATCCCGTGAACTGGAAGACGGACGGCAGTCCTGCCTATCTCAACGACACCGTCACCGTCCGTGTGGACACGAAACAGCACGTACTGCTCGTCGAGGGCTTCAACCCACAACAATACTACCTGCCGTCACTCGGCTCCATGTTCCCCGTAGGCAACTACCATCTCCAGGAACTCACGTTCTACGCCGACTGCCTCCGCCGCAACGTGGAACAGCGCGTGCGCAGCTACTACCGCCGGTAGGTAAACCGGAACCTGATGTAACGCTTTACAAATTGTTTCCCCACACCCACGCATGACAATGAGTCCCCATACGAAATGTGTTCGGGGGATGTATGTATGAACGGTTGTGGGGAATCAATCTTTCACCAGGAAAGTACTCACCTCGTAGAGGAGGCAGATAGGGAGAGCGACGATGCAGAGGGTGAAGATGTCGGATGTGGGAGTGATGATGGCGGACACCACGAGGATGACTACCACAGCATGCTTGCGGTAACGGCGCATGAACGTCCGACGGAGGATGCCCAACTTGCCGAGCACCCAGCACACGATGGGCAGCTCAAAGAGGATGCCCAGGAGGAAACACATGACAAGCAGCGTGTCCATGTAGGATTGCAGGGTGATGAGGTTCTCCACGTCGGGACTGACCTGATAGGTACCGAGGAAACGGAACGTCAGGGGAAAGATGAGAAAGTAGCACAGCGCCACGCCGAGCAGGAACATGACGTAACCGGACACCACGGCACGCACCCCGTAACGACGTTCCTTCGGGTAAAGCCCGGGGGAGACGAAGCGGAACAGCTCGTAGAGACAATAGGGAGAAGCAGCCATGAGACCGACGTAGAGCGAGGTTTTGACGTGAATCTTGAATTGCTCCGCCAGCCCCGTATTGATGAGCTCGACGTGGAACGACGACGGTGAACCATCTGCCAGCCAGCTGTTCACGCCAGCCAGCAGACGGTAGAGGATAAAGTCATCGTGCTTCGGTGCCAGAATGGCGGCAAACACGGCATCCTTGAAGGCGAAGGCGACGACGGCACATGCCACCGTCACCACCGCCATGCGCAGGAGGGAGCCGCGCAGCACGTCGAGATGGTCCCAGAAGGTCATCGCGGAGTTATTGTCCGTCATGTTTCGGCTCTTCCGGGGTGGGTTTGTCGGTTTTCTTCTCGGACGGAGCATCGGGGTCCAGTCCGTTCATGCCGTCCTTGAAGCTGCGGACGCCTTTGCCCAGCCCTTTCATGAGTTCGGGGATTTTCTTGCCACCGAAGAGCAGCAGCACGATGAGGATGATGAATATGAGTTCGGGAGTTCCTATTCCAAACATGGTTTTTCGATTTTAAAGAATGAATAATGTATCGGCTTCAGATTCTCAACGGATGTATTTCACACACAGGTAGCCGCCCACGACTTGCAGCACCATGCCGGGAAGCCCGATGCGGAAGTCTTGCAGGGCAAGGAAAAGGTCGCCCTTCAACGCCCATTCGCCCAGGGTGCCCAGCACCTGGTAGCCCAGCACCACACCCAGAAGGAGAGGGAAGCTGACACGGGCAAAGCGGTGAGCGGTTCCTCCGGCGAGGAGGGCCAGCAGGCAGGACTTCAGCAGGATGGCGGGCAGGGCAGCCACAGGAGGCATGCCGAAGATCCACGAATTGACGAGTGGGGAGAGAACCGCCGTGAGCAGTCCGACGCGCCAGCCGAACTTGTATGCACCAACCAGGGTGAAGAAGTAGATGGGAAGCCACGTCACGCCACCTTGGGGGACGAGGTGGAAGAGTTGGGGCAGAGCGATGTTGCCTGCCACGAAGAGCAGGACGGCTACATAGGTCTTGATGCTGTCACAGGGCAGCGAGTAGAGTCGTACGTTTGTTGTTTCCATAAGTTTCTTTCGGTTTAAAAAGTCGTTTGTTTCCGGTGAATGAACGCGCGAATGGCGTCGACCATCTCGTCGATGTTGTCCAGCGGACGGCAAAGTCGTTCGACAGGGCACCAGTCCGTCCCGTCACGGTTCACGATGTGGTCGGTGAGGGTGTCATACGTCACGTCGATGCCTGCCCGGCTGAGCAGGTCGAGGGCGGGACGGGAAATCAGGTCGGTGTGCAGTGCCGCCACGCCTCCCTTGACGAGGAGTGCCGCGGCGCCCTTGCCCACCACCTTGTCTGCCACGAGTGCGCCGTGCAGGAAGGCGGGGTCGTTGTCGGTCAGGTCCATCAGGTCCGCCACTCCCCGACGTGTGAAGAGGCGGACGTCGTCGCCTTGTGCCACGACGAGGGTGCAGCCGCCTTCATGGAGGCGTCTCACGAGGGTGTCAAGGGGCGTCATAGGGTGTTCTGTTTGAGGCGTTCCACATAATCATCGATGCGATGCAGCTCGGCAGGGATGTCGATTGCCTGCGGACAGTGTTCGACACACTGACGGCAGCCGATGCAGTGGCTAGCCTGACGCAGACGGGGCACGCTGCGGTCATAGCCCACAAGGAAGGCTCGGCGGGCACGGCGGTAATCGGGGTCTCCGGACGTCGTGGACAGGTTACCCTCGTTGACGCACTTGTTGTAGTGTACCAGTACGCCGGGGATGTCTATTCCGTAGGGACAGGGCATGCAGTACTTGCAGTCGTTGCACGGGATGGTCGGGTACTGCTTCATCAGGTCGGCCGTCTGCTGGAGGAACTCGTGCTCCTCTGCGGTCACGGGCTTCAGCGGAGAGTAGGTCTTCAGGTTGTCCTGCAGGTGCTCCAGGTAGGTCATGCCGCTCAGGACAGTCAGTACGCCTGCCGGTGTCCCGGCAAAACGGAACGCCCAGGAGGCGACGCTCAGCTCAGGAAGGCGCTGTTTGAGGCGAGCCACGATGTGTTCGGGCACCTTGGAGAGGCGTCCGCCGAGAAGCGGTTCCATGATGACGGCGGGGATGTGCCGTTTCTCCAGCTCGGCATAGAGGTAGTCGGCGTTGACATTGTTGCCCGAGGCATAGCGCCAGTCGAGGTAGTTGAGCTGTATCTGCACGAAGTCCCAGTGTACCCGGTCGTGCATGGCGAGCACCTCGTCGAACACGTCCTTCGTGCCGTGGAAGGAGAAGCCCAGGTTGCGGATGCGTCCTGCCTTGCGCTCCTCCATGAGGTAGTCTATCATCCCGTTCTCAATGTAGCGCTTGCGGAAGGTCTCGATGCCTCCGTTCCCGATGGAATGGAGGAGGTAGTAGTCGATGTAGTCGACCTGAAGCTCCTCGAACGACCGTCGGTACATGGCGATGGAGTTCTCACGGGTGTAGTTGGAGAAGTTCGACAGCTTGGTGGCAACGAAGAACTTGTCCCGCGGATGCCGCTTGAGAGCGAGTCCGGTGGAACGTTCGGACCATCCCTGTACGTAGACGGGGGAGGTGTCATAGTAGTTCACGCCGTGTGCCATGGCGTAGTCAATCAGTTCGTTCACGGCGTCCTGGTCGATAACGTTGCCCCCCTTCTCCGGGGCAGGCAGGGTGGGCCAGCGCATGCAGCCGTAGCCGAGGAGGGACACGCGCTCGCCTGTCTTGGGGTTGGTGCGGTAGTCCATCTTGCCCACGGGCACGGTGCCGGCACCTGTTTCGTTGTTTCCCGCGCCTTTCGGTCCGCATCCTGCCAGGGTCGCCGCAGTGGCGGTGGCGGTGCTGATGCCGACAATCTTCAGGAAGTCGCGGCGGGACATATCTTTTTCGTTCATGTTCTTAATGGGTTGAGGGTTGATGTTGCATGCTAGACGGTCCGGTGGCGCACGTGTCCTTCCACATAGATGGCACTGAAGGGACGGGCGGGACAGAGGTTCTCACAGGCGCCGCAGCCGATGCAACGCTCGGTGTCGACCACGGGAATCCGGCGCGAATCGGGCCGCGAAGGCTCGGAGGGCACCATGGTGATGGCTCCGGTGGGACAGT
Source organism: Mediterranea sp. ET5 (assembly GCF_023337025.1). NCBI lineage: Bacteria > Pseudomonadati > Bacteroidota > Bacteroidia > Bacteroidales > Bacteroidaceae > Mediterranea > Mediterranea sp. ET5. The sequence continues at coordinate 139,387 of NZ_JAMBLN010000004.1, forward strand.
GACGGGCACAGTTGCCGCACTCCTGACCGTCGGTGAGGGGGATGCAGTTCTTGCGTATCCACACGGCATGACCGATTTGCGTGGCGGACTTGTCGGCGGTGGTGATGGGGTGGATGGCTCCTGCGGGACAGACGTCGGCACACTTCGTACACTCGGGACGGCAGTAGCCGCGCTCGTAGCTCATCTCGGGCTGCATGAGCTTCATCAGGTCGGTCGAGGGACGGAGCACCTCGTTCGGGCAGACCGAGACACAGAGCAGGCACGCCGTACAGTGCTGGGCAAAGTTGGCCGCGCTGAGTGCGCCCGGGGGCACGATGGGGGTAGCACGGTGGGGGACCTGCTTGTCGATGATGGTGGCAAAGCCTCCGTCCACCTTCATCTCCTGTGCCAGGGCTGCCGAGCCGACGGCAAGTCCGGCGGCGGAGAGGAAAGAGCGCCGGGAGAAGGTCGTCCGGGTGCCTTCCGCCGTTCCGGCAGGGGCGGGGGCTTCAGCCGCCTGCAAGGTCTCCGTCCGGAGAGGGGCACGGAGGGGTGCCGGCTTGTGGCCGTAGGTGATGGCGCCCTGACGACAGACGTCCAGGCAGTCCATGCATGCCACGCAGCGGGTGTAGTCGATGCGGTGATTCTTGAAGTCTATGCACGATGCCTTGCAGGAACGGGAGCAGAGTCCGCAGGCGTTGCACTTGCCGGTGTCCATGACCGGCTTGAACCAGGAGAAGCGGGCGACGTAGCCCAACACGGTCCCTACAGGGCAGAGGGTGTTGCAATAGGTGCGTCCGTTCCGCCAGGCAAGGATGAAGAGGATGACGAGCGTTGCCAGAGCGATGAGGAAGGTGGGGAGGCTCTTCAGCCAGACACCCGTCTTATAGAAGGCGTAGCTGTCGGCGCGTTCCGCCAGATAAGCCAAGACATTGTTGCCCCACGCATAGAAGGGGGCGAAGAGGTTTTGGGCGATGCGTCCGAAGGCGCTGTAGGGAGCCAGCAACGCCACGAACGAGCCGACTCCTGCCAGTAGGGCGATGACGAACAGTGCCAGTACGCCAAGGCGTAACCAGCGTTTCTCGGGTGAGTAGGTGAAGCGGCGGCGGCGTTTCTTCGTGCGTCCGCCCAGCCACCCGGCAATGTCCTGCATCACGCCCAGCGGGCAGATGACCGAACAGTAGACCCGTCCGCAGACCAGGGTCAGCAGGAGCAGGGCAAGCACCACGCCCACATTCATTGCCAGCACGGCGGGCAGGAACTGCATCCGTGCCATCCAGCCGAACCACGCATGCACCGTCCCCGTGAAGTCGAGGAAAAGCAGGGTGATGCAGACGAAGAAGACGACGGCAAGCGTTAGTCTGAGTTTGCGTAACATAATGGATACTCGTTTAAAAGGATAAGGGTTAGTCGGTCGGGGACCGTATCACGTAGTGTGGCAAAGTTAGGTAAAAATCGTACGCTGGAAGTACCCGAATTACAGATTCTGCCACCCAAAGCACGGAAATGTGACGATTTCCCGGTTCGGGAGGTGAAAACAGGAGAGTCTGTTACTGCGGAAGGGACCGACGGGGAGCGTCAGCCGGCTCAGATGCCGCGCCGCTTCAGCTCGATGTACTTGTTGACCACGTCGACAGTGAGGCGGGAGGGGGAGGTGAGGAGGGCGGTGATGCCGTGCTGACGGAGCAGGGCGACAATCTGCCGCTTCTCGTAGACGAACTTGTCGGCGATGACGTGCCGGTAGTAGTCCTCGGTCGTCCGGGCAGGCGAGGTGGCATACGCCTTCACCTCGTCGTCCTCGAAGAAGACCACGAGCAGGCAGTGACGGCGTGCAAGGTTCTGCAGGTAGGGCAGCTGGCGGCGTACCTCGACGAGGGTCATGAAGTTGGTGTAGAGGATGGCGAGGCTGCGCTTGGTCACCCGCTTGTCCAGGTGGGCGCAGAGGGCGGAATAGTCGGTCTCCCGGAACGACGTGCTCTCCTTGAAGAGGGAGTCGGCGAGGAGGGTCATCTGTCCCTCCTGACGGGATGCCGGGACGAAGGTGTCGAAACGGTGGTCGAAGGTGACCAGCCCCGCCTTGTCCTCCCGGCGGACTGCCACGTAGGACAGCACCAGGGCGGCATTGATGGCATAGTCGAGGAGCATCATTCCGCCGAAGGCCTGCTGCATCACGCGCCCCTTGTCGATGAGGCTGTAGACCTGTTGCGAACGTTCGTCGCGGTAGATGTTCACCATGAGCTGGTGGCGGCGGGCGGTGGCTTTCCAGTTGATGGTGCGGTAGTCGTTGCCGGGGACGTACTCGCGGATGTGTTCGAACTCCGTCTGGTGCCCCACGCGGCGGATGCGCTTCTGTCCCTGCTCGACCAGGCGGTTGTGGATGGCCTGCAACTCATATTGCCGCAGCAGCAGGTACGAGGGGTAGACCTTCACGTCGACGGGCCGTCCGGTGGTGAACCGCCGCTCGACGAGCCCCAGCCGGGTACGGGCGAAGAGGCGGATGTGACCGAACCCGTAGATGCCGCGGCGCACGGGGTGCAGCGTGTAGGTCAGCGAACGGCTGCCGCGGGGAGGCAACGTCAGGGTGAACGAGAGGTCGCGCCGCTGGAAGATGGCGGGAATCTCGTCGATGACAGTCAGGCGCAGCGTCTGCCGGTAGGTGCTCGCCAGCTCCAGTGTCACGGGGTTCTCGTCGCCGTTGGAGAAGCGTTCGGCGCAGTGCCGCTCTCCCGTCAGCCTGCCGCCCCCAACGTAGAGGAGTCCGGCATCGAGCAGCGTCGCCGCCACCCACAGGCACAAGGCTGCCTGCCCCGCACCGAACAGAGGAGCAGCCCAGTAGCCGCTGCCCAGCAGCAGGACGACGGCGAGTGCCACGAGATAGAACCTACGGGTCAGAAACATGGGCGGAAGGGTTATTGGGGTACTTCTACCTTGTCTATGAGGCGGCGGACCGCCTTCACGTCCGACCATCCCTCCATCTCCGCCTCGGCGGTGAGCACGATGCGGTGTTGCAGGACGTAGGGCGCCACGAACTTCACATCCTCGGGAGTCACGAAATCGCGTCCTTGCAGGCAGGCGTACGCCTTCGACGCGCGGAGCAACCCGACGCTGGCACGGGGCGACGCGCCCAGGTAGACTGCCTTGCTGAGGCGTGTCTGACGGACAATCTGCACGATGTAGTTCAGGAGCGACGGCTCCACGTAGAGGCTGTCTGTCCTGCGGCGCAACTCCTGTACGTCGGCGCGGGTCAGCACGGGGGCGATGTCCGTCAGCTTCACCAGGTCATGCCGCTCCTGGTGGCGGCGCAGGATCTCCAGTTCCTCGTCGGCAGACGGATAGTCGACGGTGACCTTGAGCAGGAAGCGGTCGAGCTGTGCCTCGGGGAGCTTGTAGGTCCCTTCCTGCTCGACGGGGTTCTGGGTGGCAATGACGAGGTAAGGCTCCTCCATGGGATAGGTCACCCCGTCGACCGTCGCCTGGCGTTCTTCCATCACCTCGAAGAGGGCGGACTGGGTCTTCGCCGGGGCACGGTTGATTTCGTCCACGAGGATGAGGTTCGCGAACACCGGGCCGCGGTGGAACTCGAACACGCCTTCCTTCATGTTGAGTACCGACGTGCCCAGCACGTCGCTCGGCATGAGGTCGGGCGTGAACTGGATGCGGCTGAAGTCGGCGTCGATGAGGCGTGCCGTCAGCTTGGCAAGCAGGGTCTTCGCCACGCCCGGCACGCCTTCGAGCAGGACATGACCGTCGGCGAGGATGGCGGTGAGCAACAGGTCGACCGTCTGTCGTTGGCCGACGATGACGGAAGCTATCCGCTCCTTCAGCAGGCGGATGCGTTCCTGCAAGTATTCCGCACGGGGCGCATCATCGTGCGCGGCTGCGGGTTCCAGTTTTGTCTCTTCCATAAGCTTTATTGTTCCTTCCTGTCCTCTGTCGTGGGGAGGGGGTCCCGTGCGGGGAACAGGGAGTCTGGTTCATTCTGTGATTGTATGGTTTCTTTTCCGGCGGAAGGCGTCTGCCGTCCGGGTGCTGACGGGGCACCGGGCGAGGACACCGCGGCGAGCAGGTCATTCATCCGGTCGACCAGCCGTTTCATCTCCTCGTCGTCGGCACGCAGGGGGCTCTCCGCGCGGATGGCATCGAGGCGCGTCAGCAGTGCCAGGAGCTGTGTGCGGTCGGCTCCGGTCTTCTCCGCCAGGCGGTCGGCACGTTCATCGGCGGACGTCTCCGAGAGCAGGTCGACCCCCGTGCGGCGTTGCAGCTCGTCGGCGAAGTAGACATACTTCTTGCGCAGCAGGGCGGAGGGGGTCTCACGCTGGTAGTAGAGCGTGCCGATGAGCTTCACGAACTCCAGGCTGCGGTTCTCCGGAGGCGACATGACGGGGATGGGACGCTGACGTCGCCGGGCGGTGAAGCAGCACAGCAGCACGACGGTCAACAGCGACACGTAGAGCGCCCACTGCAGGGGCGGATGGCTCAGGAAGTAGCCAAACGGTCCCCGCGCCCGTCCATCGGCAAGGCTGTTCCAGTCCATGCCTCCCGAACTGAAGGCGTAGGCATCGGTCCGCACCAGCGGAGCGTCCTTCAGGCGGTCGGCGAGGCGCAGCACGTAGTCCTTGAGGTCGCGGTGGAGGATGCCGTAGTTCGTCAGGACGAAGGGCGAGCGCATGAGCGTCAGTTCACCCTTGCCGACGCGGAAGCTGACGGTGTTCATCCTCCGGGCGACGTAGCCGGAGTCCGCCGCATACACCCGGTCGTGGTGTTGCCATGCCAGCACGCGGAAGGGGTAACGCCCGAGGCTGTCCGTCGGCTGGAAGCCCGTCGACTGGAAGGAGGAACGCACCGGGAAGTCGCGCCGGGGATAGCGCCCCGGCTCTTCCACCCACTCCAGCGTGTCAATCGCCGGGCGGAGTGAGGGAACCCCGTCCAGCCCGTCCAGCACGAAGCCGTCAGCCTCGGTGATGCCCAGCGAGTCGAGCAGGGCGTCGCTGAACCAGTCGGCTGCCATCAGCACGCTGGCTCCCCGGTGCAGGCGGAGGAAAAGGGAGTCCACGTCCTCGTCGCTCAGCCAGCAGTATCCACTGACGAAGAGGAGGTTCTGACCGCCCACCGTGTCGTTCTCCAGGAAGTCGTCCAGAGTCTCCGCCACGGGGCGATAGCCGGCAGGGAGCGTGAACGCCATCACCGAGTCGAACACGGCACAGCCGAAGGGTCCGGTGTCCTTGTGGTCATAGGTCGCCGTCCAGTCGACAGGTCGCGGCTGTGTGAGCTGTAACCAGAGTCCCACCGCGAGGAGGGCGATGATGCAGCCGATGTAGATGAGCGTGCCGCGCCTCATGGCTCACCTCCTTCCGTGTGCAGGAGCCGACGGACGAGCGCGTCGCGAAAACGGCACATCCCGTCGTAGAAGGCGCGCGTGGCGGTGTAGTTGCCATAGCGCACGCGCAGGAAACCGTTGGTCAGCGCACGCAGGTCCTCGGCGCTGTCCGCCTCCCGCAGTTCGTAGACATAGTCGGTGGGGGTCTTGTAGCTCTGCCAGCTGATGAGTCCGGCATCGTCGAGCTGCCTGAGCATATATAAATAGGTGTAGCGCACGGCAGCCGTATAGTCCTCGCGCGACGTGGCACGGCGTATCTCCTCGGGAAAGTCGATGCCGTAGATGGTGTCCTCGTCCGTCGCTGCGGAGGGTTTTCCGGCACGTCCCACCCGGCGGAACAGCCCGGGGTGCTTCCACCACAGGTAGGCGACAATCAGCAGGAGGACCACGAGGGCGGCGGCGACGAACACCCAGTTGACCTCCGAGTCGGTCAGTGTCCAGTCGAACCACTCGCTGAGCTTCCAGTCCAGCCAGGAGCGCAGGCGGTCCCACCACGTGCCTTCCGCCGCATGCAGGGCACGCTCGTAGTCATACGCCGGGTCGGTCCACCAGCGGGCAAGCCGGGCGGTGTCGCAAGTCAAGGTATCGGTAGCTGCCGGGTGCATGCGGTATCAGAGCTTGTCGAAGTTCTCGATGTCCTCGTCCACGGTCACGGCGTCCATCTTCTCGCGGATGTGCCCGTACTGGTAGGTCGCGCCCAGCAGCACGACGACCGTCGAGAGGTAGGAGGCGTAGAGCATCAGGACGGACGTGAAGTACTGCAGCACGTCGAACAGCATGCCGCCGTCAGCCACCTGTCCGCTGGCTCCTACCAGGAAGGCACGGACGATGAGCACCACGTACATCGGCACGGAGAGGAGGCCGCCCAGCACGCTCGTCAGCAGGTAACAGACGAAGAGGATGAGGAAGGTGCCTCCCCAGCACTTGAAGCCGTTGCGCATGCTCCACAGGAAGGTGTTCCAGATGCCTGCCGACCGCTCGTCGAGCATGTAGGCGGGATAGAATATCATGAGCGGGACCAGCCCTGCCAGCAGTAGGGGAACCGTCACGATGAGCGTGGCGACTGACAGGGAAGCGAGCAGGACCATCAGCACCAGATACAGCACCATCAGCAGGATGATGAAGCCGAAGCACGTGGCGCTCCGCTTCAGGCAACGCAGGAACTCGGCTGACAGCGCACTCCAGGTGACGCCCCGCAAACCTTTCTCCCGCCTGTCATAAGTGATGAACAGGGCATAGAACACCGCGTAGAGCAGGATTCCGCCCAGCAGGGAGAACACGATGAGGAACAGGTAGGGGAGTCCCAGGAGAGCCAGCATGCCATTCTCCTCCGCTCCGGACGAAGCGTAGAGACCTGCCTTGAACGCGTTGTCCATGTACGCGCTCATGCTGAAGCCCTGCAGGATGGCTATGGGCAGGAGGAATGCCGTGAGGTACTTCAGCAACGGTTTCCAGTTCTCACGGATGAACTGGAACGTGACGGTAAATTTCTCTCCGAAGTCGCGCCGTTTATACAGCACGATTCCGGATTCTCTCATTGTTTCCATAAATACGTTTTTTTGGTAAGTAGATATAGTAGTATGCGATAAAGGCAGCTGAAAGTGCGATAAGCCCGAAGCGCAGGACGGCAGGGGCATGGGTGTGGCGCGTGAGGAAGCTCTCGATGAACCCTGCCACGATGAAGACGGGGACGGTGCCCACCACAATCTTCATCCCGCGCCGTGCGGCACGCCGGAAGGACACCAGGCGCGGATAGGTGCCGGGGAAGAGCCACCCGTTGCCCATGGTGATGCCCGCCGCTCCGGCAATGATGACGGCGGAAATCTCGAGCGTCCCGTGCAGCCAGATGGCAAGCATCGACTCGCCGAGCACCCCGTGCTGGGCAAAGAAGGTCTGGAAGCAGCCCACCATCACGCCGTTGGTGAAGAGCAGCCACCCCGTGCCAATGCTGGTGAACAGCCCCGCGGCAAAGCAGAGGAACGACACGCGCACGTTGTTGATGGTGATGGCGAGGAACATCGACCCCTCTTCGCCGCCGCTGTAGACCGCCATGGGGTCACCCTTGGCAATGTTGCGCAGCGTCATGTCCACATACCCGTCGCCGAGGATGGTGCGTGCGAAGTTTTCATCGCCCAGCTGGGAGACGACGCCCACGAGCACACTCGTCAGGAAGATGAGGAAGGCATGGAGCAGTTCGCGCCGCGCCCCGTAGACCGCCAGCGGCACCTCGGTGTGCCAGAAGGTGAGTATGCGGCTCCACTTCTCCCGCTTGTTGCGGTACAACTCGTTGTGGAGCGAGGACGCCAGGTTGTTCAGGTAGAGGGTGATGCGCGAACGGGGGTAGTGGGTCTGCGCGAAAGCCAGGTCCGACGTGAGGTCCACATAGACATCCGCCAGGTGGTCGGGCGACTGCGAGGCGGCACTCTCGACCACCTGCTCTGCCCGGCGCCACTTCTCTATATTCTGACGTATGAAGACGACTTCTTTCACGGTTCCGGCTTTTTCTGGATGATGGAGTGGACAAATGTATGGGTTTTATTATACATTTGCAAACCACGGGGCATAAGTTTGTGCATCCGTCCGCATTTTGTCCGCCTGTCCTGCCGACAGCGGCATGACACCCGGCGGCACCCGTCCCCTAAACAGATTATCCTATGTCACACGACATCATCACCGGACAATACGTCCGCATCGAACAGACCCCGGCGAGCATAGGCACACGGCTGCTCGCCCTGCTCATCGACGACGCCCTGATTGCCGTCGTCCTCATCGGCCTCTCCACGCTGGACCGGATGCTCAAGCTGACGGGAGCGGCAGAGACCGCCGTCATCCTCCTTGCCCTCGCCTTCCTCGCCTTCTACTCGCTGCTCTGCGAGGTGCTCAACAACGGGCAGAGCGTGGGCAAACGCCTGATGCACCTGCGTGTGACCCGGGTGGACGGGAGCGAACCGACCATCGGCTCCTACCTCCTGCGCTGGCTGCTCTATCCCGTCGACGTGGGCTCCGGCGGCGCCATCGGCCTGATCTCCGCCCTCTCGACGAAGAATCACCAACGTCTGGGCGACCTGGCAGCCGGGACCGTGGTCATCAAGGAGCAGGACTACCACCATCTGCACGTCAGTCTCGACGAGTTCGCCTACGTCAGCGAGGACTACCGGCCCACCTATGTGCAGGCGGCCGACCTGTCGCTCGAGCAGGTCAACGTCATCACCCGTACGCTCGACACGCGCGGCAAGGACCGTGACGACCGCATCCTCCAGCTGTCGCGCAAAATCATCGGGACACTCCGTCTGCCGGCTGACACCCGTCCGGGAGAACCGCTCCTGCAGACGCTCCTGCGCGACTACCAGTACTACGCACTGGAGGAGCTCTGAGCAATGGACAATGGATAATTGACAATTGACAATGGGGGCCTTCGTCCCCTCTTCCAACAAATCTTGACAACCGGAGTCCATCTATCCCTACCTCTTTTCGTGGGAAAACAGGCGTTGCGCCGTACGGATGGGTTCCCACGTTCGTACGGACGCGTCGCCACGCTCGTACGGACGCGTCCGTACGGTCGTAGTCACGCGTCCGTACGAAGCCAGGAATATCCCCCTACGAAAGCCACTGACTGTCAATTACTTGCAAAACGCCATTCCGGCAGCGTTCAACGGACGCATCGGTCCTTCAGAAAACACGACATCTCATTTCAATAATATCGGACGTTACGAACGCTCCGGACTGGGTCGCAGGCAGGCTGCAACGGGAGAAATCACACCGGTGGACGGACTCGTGGCAAAGTGACTATTTGTTCGCTGTTTTACATTTATTCACAGCCAAAAGAGTCTCTTCGGGGCAAAACACGGCCTTTATACAACATTTCTCTACTCTTTTGAACCAAAAATACTCCCGTACCACCCTTTTTCGTCCTAACTTCGTAGTGCTGTCAGAGGGACGACCGACGTGACCGGACGCCACGATGTACCTCCTACGCAAATACCCAAAACCGATGTTGCGAAATTACTTACTCTACCATCACATATTTCCAAACATCCGGGCGTCTCACGGCGCATGAAGGGAATCCCCCTGACAGTTTTGTTTTCAGACTCTGACGGACTTTATTTAACTTAAATATAATTGTATGAAAATGAATCGTTTCTTATCTCTGAGGAGTATGTGTGGTGTGACGGCTGCGTGTACGACGCTGCTCCTTGGTTCCTGTATCAACGGGTACGACGACGACTGGACCTTCTCGTCGGGCGTGTCGGGCGTCACCCTGACGTCGCCGGCTGCCGACGGGGTGAAGTTCACCCAGAATCCCGAAGGTACGGAGGTCACTGTCGAGTGGCCCGTGGTCATGGGTGCAGGCGGCTATGAGTTCACAGCCTACAACGTCGACGACCCCGAAAATCCCGTCCCGGTAGGCCGTCCGGACACCATCGACGGCTGTTCGAAAAAATTCGCCCTCAAGGAGGACACCAGCTACAAGTTCTACATCCGCTCGCTCGGCAACGAGGAGGCTGGCAACAAGGCTGCCGAGAAGGCGACCGAACTGTCGTACTCCACGCTCCTTGCCACCTATGCGGAAATCCCCGACGGAACCGACCTCACGGAGTGGTTCAAGCAGAACCCCATCCCTGACAGCAGCGAGGAGCTCGCCTACAACCTCGTCCCCGGCGGACACTACACGATGAGCGGAGAGACCGACTTCGGCAGCCACCGCATCACCCTGCGCGGCAACAAGGTGAAGCACCCCATGGTGACCTGCGGTGCGGACGGGACCCTCGCCACGGCGGCAGGCTTGAAGGTCAAGTTCATCGACTTCGACTGCAACGCCAACACCTCGGGCGCCTTCCTCGCCCTGAGCACGACTCCTGACGAATCGACCAAGGTGGCAAGCGGCGAGTATGTCATCAAGGACCCCATCGCCCTCCAGTCATGCCGCATCCTGGACGTGAACAAATACCTCATCTACGACAACAACAAGCAGAAGTACGCCGTGGAGAACCTCTCGGTGAACGATTGCTACATCCGCATCAACCAGACGGATGTCCTCGTCCTCTTCAAGAAGAGCAGCACCATCAACCTTACGCTCAAGGAGAGCACGCTCTACAGCACGGTGAAGGCAGGGAAGTTCTTCGCTCAAATCAACGGGTCGCGACCCGACAAGATTACCGGCTACGTCGGCGGCTCGTTCAACATCAACTCCTGTACGCTCTATAACGTCTCCAACGGCAAGGACTTCGTCAACTGGAACCAGTACCGCGGACGCAACACGATGACACTGAACATTGCCAAGAGCATCATCGTGGACAGCGGCAACACCGGGGACAACAACTTCACCAACAAGATTATGGGAAACGCCAACATGGTGCACAACTTCCGCCTGAACACCTACTGGTGGAACGGTGCCGCCGGAACGGACAAGTTTGACACCTCCACGCTCACGACCGAACCGTTCGTCTACAACGGCGACGGACAGTTTACCGTGACGGGCGCCGACCAGCTTGCCAACCGCACGGGCGACCCTCGCTGGCTGCCTGCCGACACGGAGGACGACTCCGCCGAGTGAACGGACAGGGCTGTCACCCTACCTTATATATAACAGACAGAAGTTCCGCTCGCGCCCGACGCCCCGGCAGACCCGGCATTCCTCCGACGTCTTCCAGCCGTCCCGCCCGCGGAAACAGAATTAAAGACCTGAATTCTTATGCAAACAAGATATATTCTCTACAGTGTATGCCTCGCGGCAATGTGCGCGTCCTTCTCTCCCCTGGAAGCACACGGAAGCAATGCCCCGGCAACCCAACAACAGCACACAAGGACCATCAAGGGTACGGTGGTCGACGAGACGAGCATGCCCGTCATCGGTGCATCGGTCAAGGCTGAAGGCACCACCGCAGGTGTCATCACCGACATCGACGGACACTTCACCCTGCAGGTGCCTGCCAATGCCAAACTCGTCATCTCCTACATAGGCTATATCTCCCAGACCGTCGCTCCGCAGGACGGCATGAAGGTGACCCTGCGCGAGGACATGATGAAACTCGACGAAGTGGTCGTCGTGGGTTACGGTACTCAGAAGATGAAGAACGTCACGGGTGCCATCGAAGTCATCAAGCCCGACGAAATCAAGGACCTCTCGGTGGGCAACCTCAGCGCCGCCCTGGGCGGACTCATCAACGGACTCAGCTCCAGCGGTGGCTTCGGCCGTCCCGGTGAGGCTGCGACCCTGCAAATCCGCCAGGCAAAGGTGGCTTCCGCCTATGCCGGCAAGGGTGGAGAGACCAGCGCGTCGCCGCTCTATGTCATCGACGACTTCGTGACCGACGAAGAGGCGTTCAACAACCTCGACGCCGACGAGGTGGAGAGCATCACCGTCCTGAAGGACGCTTCGGCTGCCGTCTACGGCGCCCGCGCCGCACAGGGTGTCGTGCTCGTGAAGACCAAACGCGGGCAGGTGGGCTCCCCGAAGATTTCCTACAGCGGACAGTTCGGTGTCACCGACGCCGTCTACCGCACGAAGATGCTGTCCGCCTATGACCAGGGCGCCATCTGGAACGCCATACGCGCAGCGCGTACTTCCACCGACGAAGAGTCGTCGGAAGTGCAGAAGGACCTCTTCCAGGCAGACGAACTGGCTGCCATGCGCGGCCTCAACTATGACCTCCTCGACCAGGAGTGGAAGGCTGCCTTCACCCAACGCCACAGCCTCAACATCAACGGCGGTACGGAGAAAGCCACCTACTTCGCCGGCATCTCCTACTTCGACCAGGACGGTAACATCGGCCGCCTGAACTACGACCGCTGGAACTTCCGTGCCGGGGTGAACGCCAACATCAGCAAGTGGTTCAAGGCTTCGCTCCAGCTGTCGGGCGACTACGGCGAGACCAACAAGGCAAAGAACGGACTCTCCGGCGGCGGCACCGACCTGGACTTCAACACGCTGCTGACCCATCCGCGCTGGGTGCCCGACTACGTCGGCGGGATGCCCCTCGTGCAGTCGGGCATGCAGAATGAGCCTCCGACGGACCTGAACCTCTACAACTTCAGCGCCGTACAGAACTCGCCCGACAACATCGAGAACCAGTCGTCGAACATGACCATCAACAGTTCCGTGGAGTACGACTTCGGCTGGAGCAACCTCCTCAAGGGCCTGAAGCTCAAGGCTACCTACTCCAGGAGCATCAGCAACGACAAGGGCAATGAAACCGGTACGAGCGTGACCGTCTACCAGATGCTCAACCGCACCGGCAGCGGAGCGCACCTCTACACCGGCGCTGACGCCGATTACTCGGAAAACAACCTGCGCCCCATCGAGGTGAACAACGGCAACAACCTCAGCCGCAGCAACATCAAGAGCGACAACTACCAGGTGAACCTCACGGCAAGCTACGCCCGCGAGTTCGGCCTGCACAACGTGAGCGCCCTGTTCTCCATCGAGAAGAGCGAGGCGGAGACGGAGGATGTGCTCGCCCGTGTCAGCGACCCCTATAAGTTCACCGACGGCTCCTCGAAGTCAGCCTACGGCTCTCCCTACGCCAACTTCGGACGCAGCGAGTCGGGCATGCTCTCCTACGTGGGACGTCTGAACTACTCGTATGCCGACCGCTACCTCTTCGAATTCCTCATCCGCTCCGACGCGTCGACCAAGTTCGCCCCGAAGAACTACTGGGGCACCTTCCCGTCGTTCTCCGCCGGATGGGTTGTGTCGGAAGAAGGTTGGTTCAAGGACCACGTGAAGTTCATGGACTTCCTCAAGGTGCGCCTCTCCTTTGGTATCCTGGGTAAGGACAACATCCAACCGTGGCGGTGGACCCAGCTCTACAACGTCGACCAGGGCAAGGGAGCCGTCTTCGGCAACAACAGCCAGATGAGCGACAAGGGTCCGGGCTCCAAGACCGGCGATGCCCCCAACCCCGACGCACACTGGGACAAGAGCTACAAGACGAACCTGGGCTTCGACATGCGCTTCCTCAACAGCCGCCTGTCGGTGAACCTCGACGCCTATCTGGACAAGAACCGCGACATGTTCATGAACCGTACGGGAGCCTCCAACTTCCCGTCCACCGTGGGTACGCAGCCGACGGCAGAGAACTTCGGCGCCATCGACGCCTGGGGTGTGGAACTGTCACTGGGCTGGCGCGACAACATCGGCAAGGACTTCAAGTACCACGTGAAGGTGAACACCGGCTATAGCGACAACCGCATCAAGAAGATGGCATGGCCCGACCGCATCGAACTGGACGGCGCCCGTCCCAATGAGCGTTCCGACCGCGGCACGTGGGGCTATGAGTGCATCGGCATGTTCCGCAGCTACCAGGAGATTCAGGAGTACTTCACGACCTACGGCATCACCAACTACCTGGGCAACACCATCAAGGACGTGCACCCCGGTATGCTCATCTACCGCGACATACGCGGCGCACAGAACCAGGACGGCACCTGGCAGCCGGCAGACGGCATCATCAACGACAACGACCGTATCGAAATCTCCCACCGGGCTAGCAACACCTACGGCTTCACCGTGAACCTCGGCGCCGAGTGGAAGTCCCTCTCGCTGAGCGCGCAGTTCAACGCGAACTGGGGCGGCTATGACCTCGTGGACAAGTCGGCATACTACCTGAAGAAAGGCTACAAGGACGTGCTCTACACCAACATGCCCTCGTTCTGGAGCGACATGTTCGTCTATGAGGACATCAAGGACGCCCAGGGCAACGTCACCGTACCCGCCAACCGCGACGCACGGTTCCCGAACCTCCGCTACATGGATGTGAACAGCCAGGCGTCCACGTTCTGGAAGGTGAGCGCAACCTCCATCAGCCTGCGCAACATTACCCTTGCCTACACGCTGCCCAAGGACTGGACATCCCTTGTGGGCATCGAGAGCTGCCGACTGAACTTCACGTGCCAGAATGCCATCAGCTTCACCAGCCCCTATCCCGACCACTTCATGAACCCGTGGGCAGGAGCATACGGCAAGTATCCCAACCTGCGCAAATACACGTTGGGCGTAAACATCTCATTCTAAAAACAACGACACTATGAACAACTACAACTATAAGGGCGCCGCCGCCCTCCTGTGTGCAGCCCTCTGCCTGGGCAGCTGCAGCGACCAGTTCCTGCAGGACAAGAAGTCCTACGGCAGTTTCGGCGCCGCTACCATCTATGAAGACTACGACGGTGCAAAGACACGCATCGACTACCTCTACAACCTCCTGCTGCCCGTCTCCGCCAGTGGCATAGACTACGACACGCCCAGCACGGGTGTGGCGGACATCTACTCGAAGTCAACCGAGGAGTTCGCCGGACTGTCCGCATTTGTCAACCCGGAGACCATCGTCGACTATACCAACGTGCAGGACCTCATCTTCCGCGAGACCAAGAACGTCAGCCCCTACGGACGCATCCGCGAGTGCAACTACATCATCGAGGGAGTGGAGGGCAGCAAGTCCCTCAACGAGGAGCAGAAGCACGAACTGCTCGGCCAGGCGTACTTCTTCCGCGCCTGGTGCTACTACCGCCTGGTGAAAGTCTACGGCGGTGTGCCCATCATCGACCACGTGCAGAATCCCATCGTAGGCAATGACGGCGGAAACGAACTCGTCGTACCCCGTTCGACCACGAAGCAGTGCATCGACTTCATCTGCGCCGACCTCCAGAAGGCCGCCGACTACCTGCCGGCAGCATGGCCCTATGCCGGGGAAGACTTCGGACGGGTCACCGCAGGGACGGCGCTCGCACTGAAGGGACGCACCCTGCTGCTGTGGGCGAGCCCGCTCTTCAACCGCGCCGACGACAAGCAACGGTGGGCAGACGCCTACGAGGCAAACAAGGCTGCCATCGACAAGCTCGACGAGAGCGGTGTCTTCGGCCTTGCCTACGAGGGAAACCCCGGCGTGAACGCCACGAACTGGGGCAAGATGTTCGTCAACTACACCGGCTCTGACGGCTCGAAGTCCGAAGCGGTCTTCGTCACCCTGTACAACAAGATTCCGTGGGTCGAAGCATCCGACTACCATAAATACAACAACTGGGAACACACCGTCCGTCCGAAGAACGCCATGGGCGGCGGAGGACTGACACCGACGTCCGAAATCGTCGACCTCTTCCCCATGGCAGACGGCAAGCGCGCAGGCGAGTCGGCCTACACGTACGACAAGCAGTGCTTCTTCCTCAACCGCGACCCGCGTTTCTACCGCACCTTCGCCTTCCCGGGCGTACGCTGGCGCTTCACGGGCAACCCGTCCGCCAACAGCAAACCTGCCGGGAACAACGGACAGGTGTTCGACTATCCGTACAACGGTGAGGACTATGCCTTGTGGAACTATGCCTGGTACGAGGACGAGAGCAACGAGCAGAACCCCGGCAAGAGCGGCTTTACCGCCGACGGACTTGCCGGCTCACATACCGGCGTGTATGTCAACAAGCGCAGCGACGACCTCGATGTGAACGAGACGCCGCTCTACACCTTCAACATCCAGGCAGCGTCCAACGGCGCCCCGTCCGGCTTCAAGCAGTCTGCCGCTCCCTACATGGAGATACGCTATGCCGAGGTGCTGCTCAACCTTGCCGAGGCTGCATGCGGTACGGGCGACGCCGGACACATGAACGAAGCCTACGAGGCGTTGAAGCGCATCCGCTCGCGTGTCTATCCGTCAGAGCTGGCAGCGAAGGATTACGGACTCGATGCCTCCATCCGGAGCGACCGTGCCCGTCTGTTCTCAGCCATCCTCTACGAACGTCAGCTGGAACTTGCCTACGAGGGCAAACGCTTTGACGACATGCGCCGCTGGATGCTCTGGGACGGCGGTCAGGGTCAGGAGGCCCTGAAGGCATCGTGGAAGCTCACGGGCTTCGGCGGGAACACCTGCCAGTACCTGGGCGTGGCTCCGCTCAACGGCACACGCCGCCACACCATCGAGGTCTACACGGCGAAATTCACTGCCGAGGAAAAGAACGGCGCGGACCCGCTCTACACCCTGCGTCCGTCTGCCATCAACCTGACCCGTGCCGGACTGACGGCAGAGCTGACAGGCAACGCTGCCGAACCGGTGAAGGAACTGACCGACAAGAACGTCCTCTCGCTGGTGAACTTCTACCGCAACAACCAGCTGACGCGCAAGGACTACAACGCCGACGGCAACTCCGTGGAGAACGTCATCCGCTTCAAGCCCAACTGTTACTTCATCGGCTTCAAGCAGAACATGATGCAGAACAACACGACACTGGAACAGACCGTCGGCTGGACCGACATCAACCGTGGCGGTGCTGACGGTACGTTCGACCCTCTGGCGGAGTGAAAAGGGGGAAAGACTTGAAATAATACGTAAGATGCCTCTTACGTTTGTATGACAAAAGTTCAAAAAGTAGAAAAGCCCTGTCTGTGAAGATGGGGCTTTTCGTTTGTTGGTCAACGGACGCCGGAAGGCGGGAATCCGGTCCGTCCGTGCAAGTAGCTTGGCTCTCCGGACTTGCAGACAAATGCCTGCCGGGTGCTCAATAGGAGACGGAGACCTCCATGCCTGCTTCCCGGACGAGGGCGGCTATGCGGTCCAGCTCCTCGGGAGTTGCCTTCTGCAGGTTCTGGTCGGGTGTCTCCCGGTCGATGGTGTAAATCATCACCTGACGGGGAGCAATGTCGCGCACGGCATCGAGCCAGGGGAGGACGTAGTGGTCCGTCGTGTTGTCCACCGAAAGTCCGTCGTGCGTGCCCTTCATGAACATGGTCTGGATGATGAGCTGCCCCTCGAACGCCTTCATCCGGCTGATGATTTCGTTCACATCATAGGCTCCCGTCGGCCGGTCCACCCGGCGGATGTATTCAGGGTCGACGGTGTCGAGCTTGAGGATGTTGTTGTCGATACGTTTGAGTGCCTCCACCACTTCGGGACGAAAGAGCATGGTTGAGTTACTGAGCACGCTCACCTTCGCTTTCGGGAAGTAACGGTCGCGCAGCGCCAGCGTGTCGTCGATAATTCCGGCAAAACGCGGATGGGCGGTCGGCTCTCCGTTCCCGGCAAAGGTCAGCACGTCGGGTGCCGGTCCGTTCGCCTGCATGTCCTGCAGACGGGCCTCGAGCGCCTCCCGCACTTCCTCCCTTGTCGGTCTTCGCTGACGCGGACGGAAGTCGGCATTGAATCCACACTCACAATACACACAGTCGAACGTGCACACTTTGCCGTCGGCAGGCATCAGGTTGATGCCCAGTGAGACTCCCAACCTGCGGCTGTGTACCGGTCCGAAGATGGGAGCAGGATAGATAATGGTTGACATAGTAGCATCAGTTTATTAAGTTCGCGGAACAAAGAAACGGCTTTTTCAGGAAAAGTCGTGCAGGGGAGGGAGGGAAAATGCGTATTTACCTTATCCATCTCCAAACAGACATGAAACCTGATTTGAAGAACTACCTTCCCTTTCTCCCTTTTCTTCCTTCCTCATCCTCTCACCAACACCTTCCTCAACCCCACACCGACGCCTTGCGCATCTCCTTTTGCCGAGATGAGCAAGACGGTAGTGACGCTTTGAGCAAGACGACGCGGCGAGATGAGCATGCCAGAAACAGGGCTTATGCACGGAGTGACAACGGATTGCTGAAAAGGGAGACAGGGGGAAGCGCATCTCCTTGTGACGAGATGAGCAAGAGGGGAGTCTGATGATGGGGAAAAAGAGGGGTAAGGGGGAGTTTTGCAGGCGGATTGCTGCGGAAGGCGATACAAAAATAGACATTTCCCGGGATAAAACCAAGGAAATGCCTACATCCGCCGTACCTCAAGTTCGAGCCTCAGAACCTTCCGTAGTGGATATTGATTTCCCGGACGACATAGTCCTGCGCTCCGGCACGATGGAAAGGCTCGTTCGCGTAGAACGCCTCGACCTCCTCCTGCGTATCCGCAAAGACAATGTTCACCACGCCCGTCATGTCGGCATAGAGCGCACTCATCACGATGCGTCCGGCATCCATCCACTGCTGCGTGTATGCCATGTGGGTCTGAAGCAACTCATCGTTGATTTTCTCGGGAGCGATGAGGACTCCCGTCACTAAAAACTGTTTCATGTTGAATCGATATTTAAAGTTCATAAGACTTAAAACGTCACCTTCAGTTGGACATACAGGTCCTGCTTGTTCCTCCCCTCGATTTCCTGCGTTCCGGAGCCGATGCGGTCGCGGTCAAAATAGCCGGTATAAACATACTTGACAATGACTGTCAACAAACTGTTGATATCGTACCTTCCCCACAGGTATCCGTGGACACCCTCTCCCTCGTATGCAGGGAACGAGTAGGTGTAGAGCAAGCCGCGTTCGTAGGCATAAATCCTTGTATCATAACCGTCTGTATGAAAATAGCCTCCACCTGCCTCGCACTCCCATTCTCCGGCAGAAGGCTTCAGGTCGATTGCCTGTGTCAGCTGGTAGCCCTGTTCATTTCCCTTGTCCGACGCCCCGTTTTGAACATAGTCCAGCGTCGTTTTCAACAGGCACGCCGACGTTGCCTGCCACCGCCATTGTCCCTTGCCCGTATGCCGACGGACGGTAACCGGTCCTTCCGCTGATTCCTTCCGGTCCGCCAGGACATCCCGTTCACGCTGCTTGTAGCGATAGCGCAACAGCCAGTCGCTCTTCTTCCCACACTTCCCGACGAGTTGCACGAAGGCTTCCGTGCCCTTGCTGCATGGGAAGGAGACCCGGTAGCGCGGAGCCGGAAAGCGGAACCAGTCGGTGTATGCCGTCAGTTTCAGGTCTCTTCCCGGCAGCCATTCCAACCCGGCGTACAACCCGTCTTCATTGCGCACCTGGCTCCCTTCGCCGAACGAACGTGCAAAGATGCCCTCATAGTCCTTCGCATAGTGTCTGTGGAGCAGGAGCAGGTGGAGTGCCGTCAGCGGACGGTAAGCCAACGTGTGGAGTGCCGCCACCGCTCCATTCCCGCTCACTGCCGTCTCTCCCGCGAACGACCAGCGGTGCAGGTCCAGCCGGTAGTCGGCACCGACGGCTGCGAACTGCCGCCCGCGAGGGTCATGCTGCTGGTAGTAGAACTGTGGTTTCAACACCTTGTCGAAAACGGTATAAACACCTGTCAGTCCGATGTGCCAACGGACAGCGTCGTATGATAAATGGATTCCTGTCAGCTGATTATGTACGTCGTGTTTCTTCTCCATCTCGGAGCGTGTACGGTGGAGTCCGTCAGTTTTCAACGCAGTTATGAACCCATGCTTCAGGGTGGCATCCTGACGACGGAACGAGTAGAAGGCTGCCAGTCCCCAGCCTCCCTTCTGCCAGGCGACCGCCAATCCGCGCAAGTAATCCTGCTCATTGGTCGAGGCATGCCGGGTGATGCCTTCGCTGCGGCTGCCTGCTCCGTCCATGACGGTCTGTTTTCCCGACGCGAAGCGTGTGTTTACGACCAGCCCCTGCCCGAAACGCAGGCGGTAGTCGCCCAGCGCCACCGTGTGCAGGGGACCGACATCGTGCAGGAGCACGTAGGCGGAAGCATAATCATAGCCTTTGTTGCCTGCCGCGAAGAAGGGTTCTCCGGCATCATTCTCCAGGGTGAACCCTGCCGTCAGCCGTTCACCGGACGCCAGACGGTAGCGCAAGGAGTGGTAGAACCGGCTGCCCAGATAACGCCGGTTCGGATAGCGTTGCAGCACCTCGGGCGGATAGGTGTAATAGCCTTTGCGGTAATAGAAAGGGATATCGACACGTGCCACTGCTTCCTGTCGTCCGTGTCGCAACACCTCGCGCCAGGGGAAGGAGACGGCACCTTTCTCCTCCACCGGACGGCAGACGACAAACAGCGACAGCATGGCACGTGTCTCGTAGTCCACGCCTGCGACCAGCTGCAGCTCGGAGAAGTCCATCAGGGGACCATACGTATGAAGGTAAGTCAGGATATGGCTGATCTGAACCGGGGAAAGAAAGGGAAGCTGTTCGAGCTGTTCCCGTGTCGCCGTGTTGAGATTGAACGGGTGTGCATGGAGTTCGGCAAGTTCGTCCCATTGGTCTGCGGACGTCTCTTCGTCCACCGTCAGCCGTTCGAGGAAGTCCTCCCACTTCATGGTCTGTGCGCACAGCTTATCAACAGACATTGACAGCAACAGCACACTTATCAACAAGCCTTTCAACAGGAAGGCGGACGGTCGTAGGAATCGGACTGAAAGCTCTCTATTCATGAGGATTAGGTTAAAGTGGAAGTACCCGGATTGGCAATGTCATGCCCGGTTATGAACGTCACGATGCGTTCATGTTGACCAAGCACTGTTCAAAGTTAGCCTTAGTCCGTAAGATAGCAAAAGTTTCAGGGCTGAATTTCAAGTGCGGGCGCACTTTCCGGCGGGTCAGAGCTGTCCGCTCTCCACCATGAGGATGACGCGCTCGGTCAGCGCATCGTCTGCGTCGGGGTCATATTCCTTCTTCAGGCTCGCGCCGAACATGGAGGCAAAAGTCTGGTAGAAGCCTGCACGGAAGGGACCGACAAAGGCTTTCACGAGTTCATAGCTCGTCTGGTTGCACTCCCGGTCGACCAGTTTGATGAGCAGCTTTCCCTGGGAGAAGGTGAGCTTTTTCATCATGGGGGTGTATTGTTCCTTCAATCCTTTCTCCACCCGCTTGATGTGTTCTTCGCGTGCCTTTCCCTCGGGCAGCGTCTGCATGTATTCGTAGGTCTCTATCAGTATCTGGTTAATCATCCGTGCCAGAGGCAACGTGCGCTTCACGTCGCGGACGAGTTTATAGTATGCCCGCTCGCTCCGCCGGCTTTTGAACGTCAGGGGCGGATAGACACGCAGCGGATAGAAGTCCACGCGTGTGATGCTGTCGCCCTCGTACACCGTCCGGCTGACGGTAAGCCGTGCCGGGGGAGGGACGTTCCTCTTCTGTGCTGCTGCCGGAATCGCGCAAGACAGGAGGAGGATGAAAGCCATCTTTTCAGCGATTGTTGCCATAAGGTTATAAACAGTTTGTTGATATACGTCAGCCGATGAGCAGCTTCCTGGCGAACTCCCAGATGATGATGCCTGCCGTGACGGACACATTGAGCGAGTGCTTCGTCCCGTACTGGGGTATCTCCAGGCAGCCGTCGCAGGAGTCTACTACCTCCTGACGGACGCCCTTCACCTCGTTGCCCAGCACCACGGCATAACGTCCGTCCGGCTCGGGAGACCAGCGGTCGAGCATCGTACTGCCTTCCGCCTGCTCCACGGCAAGGACCGTATAGCCGTCCTGCTTCAGCCGGGAGACAGCCTCCAGCGTATCTTTATAATAGGTCCATGCCACACTGTCTTCTGCTCCCAGCGCGGTCTTGTGTATCTCCGGCTGGGGAGGGGTTGCCGTGATGCCGCACAGGCAGATGCCTTCCACACGGAACGCGTCCGACGTGCGGAACACCGAACCGACATTGTGCAGGCTGCGCACGTCATCGAGTACGACCACCAACGGCATCTTCTCGGACTCCTTGAACTCGTCCACCGTCAGACGGTTCATCTCGGTTATCTTCAGCTTTCTCATGAAGGATGATTTGTTTATCTGATGCAAAAGTAACATCTATTCCGGCAATAAGAAAGGATGGACTGCAAAGAATTGACCGACGGACCTGAAGCTCCCGTCCTCCTGTCGATAACCTGTCAAAAGCGTGTTCAAACCCTGTCGAAATAATGTGCACACAATGGGGGAGAAAAATGTTGGAGTTCTCGGCGGAATGTCTATACCGGCACGGAAACGGAATGAGCAACTATTTCCGGCAGAAGTTGCAACACATGTTTCAACAGCCTTTTCACACACCTGACGGCTGCCGACAGCCTAAAACTTATTGACAACAGGAGTTATCGACGCTTTGTCAATAAGGGAAGGATAGTAGCTCAGTATCAAGTCCTTTCACCATTTATACTGTGTCGATAAGCTCTTCATAACCTCGTACCGGATGCTTATAACTTCCTGTGCAAGTAAAAGGCTCACTTTCTTCCGACACTATCAACACTCCATCATTATCATCATATTTCTTCTTCAAAGAAAGAATAAAGAATAATAATAAGATGTTATGTCGATAACGGGGGAGTGGAAAACAAAGCTCCACGGAGGGAGCACCCGGTCGGGGTGGCAGCGTCCGTGGAGCAGAGAGGGGGAAGGGTGGGGTCAAAGCCCGAGGCGGGCGGAGATGTCCAGCATGCGCTCGATGGGGAGGAGGGCACGCGCGGCAATGTCGGGAGACACCTCGATGGCGGGGGACTCGTCGCGCAGGCAGGCATAGAGCTTCTCGAGCGTGTTCAGCCGCATGAAGTTGCACTCGTTGCAGGCACAGGTCCCGGCGTTCGGAGGGGCGGGGATGAACTCCTTGTCGGGGCACTGCTTGCGCATCTCATGCAGGATGCCGGACTCGGTGGCGACGATGAAGCGCCGACGGTCGCTCTTCACGGCGTGGCGCAGCAGGGCTGCCGTGGAGCCGACGACGTCCGCCAGCTTGAGGACGGCACCCTTGCACTCGGGATGGGCAAGGACCTCGGCATCGGGATAAGCTGCCTTCAGCTCCACGATGCGCTCCACGGAGAACTGTTCGTGCACGTGGCAGGCACCGTCCCAGAGCAGCATTTGGCGTCCTGTGACGGCGTTGATGTAGTTGCCCAGGTTCCGGTCGGGACCGAAGATGATGGGCGTGTCCTGCGGAAAGCTTTCCACAATCTGACGCGCGTTGCTCGAGGTTACTACCACGTCAGTGAGTGCCTTGACGGCAGCGGACGTGTTGACATAGGAGATGACCGTGTGGTCCGGATGTTCGTGTACGAACTCGGCAAAGCGGTCGGCAGGACAACTGTCGGCGAGCGAACAGCCTGCTGCCAGGTCGGGGACAAGCACTTTCTTGTCGGGACAAAGGATTTTGGCTGTCTCGCCCATGAAGTGTACGCCGCACATCACGAGGATGTCGGCATCGCAACGGGATGCCCACTGTGCGAGGGCGAGGCTGTCGCCCACGAAGTCGGCAAGGTCCTGGATCTCGCCTTCCTGGTAGTAGTGTGCCAGGATGACGGCATTCTTCTCTTTACGTAACCGGTTGATTTCTTCTTTCAACATCATGATAAGTTTGTGTTTGTCGGGGCGACCCGGACGGACCGTCCCGTGGGGTTATGGATAGGGGGACGCACGACGGGGTACGTCCATTTAGTGTCGGGAGGAAGGATACTTCCGTTTATCAACAACTGTCTACAAGACTTTCAACAGCCGACAAATGATTGACAGACAGCTTTTCAACAGTTACCGTCCGTGCGCTGTTAACAGGTTTGCTGACAGGGGATGTCGATAAGGACGGACGCTGGATGGAGTCGTCAGCCCCTCCGCAGGAACTCCACCAGACGCTCCACGGCACGCGCACGGTGGCTGATGTGGTTCTTCACGTCGCCCAGTTCGGCAAAGGTGCGGTCGTAGCCTTCGGGGATGAAGACCGGGTCGTAGCCGAAACCTCCGTCGCCGTGTGGTTCCGTGGCGATGGTTCCGCAGACGATGCCTTCGAACTCATGCACCTCCCCGTCGAGGATGAGGGCGATGACGGTGCGGAAACGGGCACGTCGGTCGGTCACCCCTTCCATGCGGGAGAGTAACTTCTTCATGTTCGCCACGGAGTCGTGTCCTGCTCCTCCGGCATAGCGTGCCGAGTAGACGCCCGGTTCGCCGTCGAGTGCGTCCACTTCCAGTCCGGTGTCGTCGGCAAAGCAGTCCATGCCGTAGTGTTCGTGGATGTAGCGCGCCTTGATGAGGGCGTTCTCTTCGAGGGTGGTTCCCGTTTCGGGGATGTCGGTGTGGCAACCGATATCGTTGAGGCTCATCAGGCTGACCGACGTGCCGAGCATCGCGGACACCTCTTCCAGCTTGTGGGCATTGTTGGTGGCAAATACAAGTTTCTTTTCCATGATGGGTGTGTCTGGTTGAACAAAAAGCCGCAGACCCCCAAGGCAGGGAGCTGCGGCTGTCAGAATACAGGTTTAGTATGTACAGTATGAAGTCATTGAAAGCAGGTTATTTCACTTTTATCTTGTCGAAGCCCTCGCCGAACACGCCGATGACGGCACTCTGGGAGATGAAGGCATTCGGGTCTATCGCCTTGACCAGGCGGAAGATGTTGGTCGACTCGCGTTTCTTCGCCAGTACGACGATGACCTTGACGCCGTTCTTGCTGTACCAGCCGGTGCCGTCGAGCAGCGTCACGCCGCGGTGTGCCTGGAAGACGATGGCATCGGATATCTTCTCATACTCCTTGGAGAAGATGAGGAACTGCACGGACTGGCGGGCGTTGTTGACCACGTAGTCGATGCAGAGCCCGATGACGACGAGCGTACAGTAACCGAATGCCATCTTCTCGATGGTGTAGCCGGGAATGAACGAGGAGGAAGAGATGATGCAGATGTCGCAGAGCATCGTCATGCGTCCGAAGGTCACGTCGCGGTACTTGTTCACAATGGCGGCGATGATATCCGTTCCGCCCGTGCTGCCGTTGTGGGTAAACGCCATGCCCAGTCCGATACCGCAGAGGGCGGCGCCGATGATGCACGCCATGAAGGGTTCGTCGCCCACGAGCGAGAGAGCCTGTCCCTGGTCGTCGACAATGATGCGCTGGAAGAACCACAGCAGCACGTAGAGCACGGCTATGCCGTAGATGGTCTTCACACAGAACTTCCACCCCAGTATCTTCAGGGCAAAGATGAGCAGGACAATGTTGATGAGCACGTACGTGTTCTGGATGGGGATGTCCGTCGCATAGTACACGATGGCGGAGATACCCGTCACGCCACCCGTAGTGATCTTGTTGGGGATGAGGAATCCCGCCCACCCGAAGGAGTAGAGAATCAACCCCAGTGTGATGAACAGATAGTCCTTCATCTCTGTCCACATGTTGGTGATGCGAATTGGTTTGAATTTGTTCATACTATACTTGATGTTTAAAGATTGTAGTTACATAAGATGTCGGGTCTGTTCCCCCTTGTCAGGTCTACCCGAGTACCATATTGATGATTTTCTTCGGTACGATGATGACCTTCCGGATGGTCTTCCCCTCCAGGTACTTCTGCGAAGCCTCATGCTCGCGCACCGTCTGTTCGATGGTGGCATTGTCGGCATCGGCAGGGAAGTCGAGCGTGAAGCGTGCCTTGCCGTTGAACGACACGGTGTACCTCACTACATCCTCCTTCAGGTATTCCTCGTTGCAGACGGGCCATTGTGCGTCGCAGACGCTCGTCGTGTGTCCCAGAGCCTCCCACAGCTCCTCGCAGAGGTGGGGTGCGAAGGGGGCAAGCAGTACCACGAGGTCGGACAGGACAGCCCGCTTGTTGCACTTCAGCTGGCTCAGCTCGTTGACGCAAATCATGAACGCGCTCACCGAGGTGTTGTAGGAGAAGTTCTCTATGTCGACCGTCACCTTCTTGATGAGCTTGTGGATGGACTTCAGTTCGTCGCGCGTCGGTTCGCCGTCTGTCGGAAGGAACTCGTCCTTGCGGCTGTAGAAGAGCGACCAGAGCTTCTTCAGGAAGCGGTGTACACCGTCGATGCCGTTCGTGTCCCAGGGTTTCGACTGCTCCACGGGACCGAGGAACATCTCATACATGCGCAGCGTGTCGGCACCGTATTTCTCGACAATCATGTCGGGGTTCACCACGTTGTACATCGACTTGCTCATCTTCTCCACTGCCCATCCGCAGACGTACTTGCCATCTTCGAGGATGAACTCTGCCGTGGCGTATTCCGGACGCCAGGCCTTGAAGGCTTCCAGGTCGAGCACGTCGCCCGAGACGATGTTCACGTCCACGTGGATGGGGGTGACGTCGTATTGGTCCTTCAGTCCCAGGGAGACGAAGGTATTGGTATCCTTGATGCGGTAGACGAAGTTGCTCCGTCCCTGAATCATGCCTTGGTTGACGAGTTTCTGGAACGGCTCTTCCTTCACGCTCACGCCGAGGTCGAAGAGGAACTTGTTCCAGAAGCGCGAGTAGATGAGGTGCCCCGTGGCGTGCTCCGTTCCGCCCACGTAGAGGTCTACGTTCTGCCAGTAGGCGTCCGCCTGACGAGACACCAGTTCGTGGTCGTTGTGCGGGTCCATGTAGCGCAGGTAGTAGGCGGACGAGCCTGCAAAGCCCGGCATGGTATTCAGTTCAATGGGGAAGACCGTCACATTGTCAATGCGGCTGTTCTCGGTGACGCAGCGGTTCACCGTGTCCCAAGCCCAGCGCGTGGCGTGGCCCAACGGCGGCTCACCCGTCTCCGTGGGGAGGAACTTCGCCACCTCGGGCAGTTCCAGCGGAAGGCAGTCCTCGTCGATCATGTAGGGCATTCCGTCCTTGTAGTATACGGGGAAAGGCTCACCCCAGTAGCGCTGGCGGCTGAAGATGGCGTCGCGCAGACGGTAGTTCACCTTCACACGTCCCAGGTTGTGCTCCTTCACGTACTCCTTCGTGCGTGCGATAGCTTCCTTCACCGTCAGTCCGTTGAGCACCAGTCCGCATCCTCCCGTAGCTCCCTCGCGCGGCGAGTTGGTCATGATGCCCTCCTTGGCGTCGAAGCTCTCTTCACTGACGTCGCAGCCTTCGATCAGCGGACGGATTTCCAACCCGAAGTGCTTGGCAAAGGCATAGTCGCGGCTGTCGTGCGCAGACACTGCCATGATGGCTCCCGTACCGTATCCGGCAAGTACGTAGTCGCTTATCCACACGGGGATGGCTTCGCCCGTCATCGGGTTGACGGCATACGAGCCCGAGAACACACCCGTCACGCGGCGGTCGGCGATGCGTTCGCGCTCGGTACGCTTCTTGGTTGCCTCCAGGTAAGCCTCTACCTCGGCACGTTGGCTGTCGGTGGTCACCTGTGGCACCAGTTCGCTTTCAGGAGCGAGCACCATGAACGTCACACCGAAGATGGTGTCGGCACGCGTGGTGAAGATGGTGAATTCCACCTCGCTGTCCTTGATGCGGAAGCGCATCTCCGTACCCTCGGAACGTCCGATCCAGTTGCGTTGCGTCTCCTTGAGCGAGTCGGTCCAGTCGAGGGTGTCCAGTCCTTCCAGCAGACGCTGTGCATAGGCTGACACGCGGAGGCACCACTGGCGCATCTTCTTCTGCACCACGGGGTATCCGCCACGTTCCGACACACCGTCGACCACTTCGTCGTTGGCAAGCACCGTTCCCAGCTGCGGGCACCAGTTGACCATCGTCTCGCCGAGGTAGGCGATGCGGTAGTTCATCAGTGTCTCCTGTTGCTGACGCTCGTCCATGGCTCGCCATTCGTCGGCTGAAAAGCTCAGCTCCTCGCTGCACGCAGCGTCCACGCCCTCGGTTCCGGCAGTCTCGAACGCCTTCACCAGTTCGCTGACGGGGCAGGCGCGGTTGAGCCGGTTGTCGTAGTAGCTTTCGAACATCCGTTGGAACGCCCACTGCGTCCAGTGGTAGTACGACGGGTCGCAGGTGCGCACCTCGCGGCTCCAGTCGAAGGAGAAGCCGATTTTGTCGAGCTGCTCGCGGTAACGGTTAATGTTGTTCACCGTGGTGATGGCGGGGTGCTGTCCCGTCTGTATGGCATATTGCTCGGCAGGCAGTCCGTAGGCATCATAGCCCATGGGGTTGAGCACGTTGAAGCCCTGCAGGCGTTTGTAGCGTGCGTAGATGTCCGAAGCGATGTAGCCGAGTGGGTGTCCCACATGCAGTCCCGCTCCCGAAGGATAGGGGAACATGTTGAGGACGTAGAATTTCTTCTTTGTGGAGTCTTCTGTCACGCGGTAAGTCTGTCGTTCGACCCACCGTTGGTGCCATTTCTTCTCAATCTCTCTGAAATTGTATTCCATTGCGATGTATTTGTTTTGGTGTTACGTTCTTGTTCAGCGGAAGCGTTGCCGTCAGCCGACGATTCCGCCCCTTCTTTACTAATAATGTGCAAAGATAGATGTTTCGGGCGAAGAATGAAGTTTCTCTCCCCCGGAAATAATCTAAATGGCTACTTCTGTGGCATTTCTCTCCCTTTTCCGCCCCGTTTGTCCGTTGTCAGGCGGACGCATCCTCACCCACCGTGCAGGTCTGTCTGTACGAAATGACAGATATGCAGGAGCTGCTGAATGTAAGGATATTTAAAAATCAGGTACAATTTCCGTGTTCGAAAACGGTCTTTTGGGTCTCTTTGCTTGATGTAGGTCAATAAAACGGGCTTTTTATGTTGAAAAGCATGTTTTCGCTTGTTGATAATTCCAAATGCCCTTATCTTTGCATCGTGATTAAAGGTTATAAGGATAACAAACGAACAAAAGACGCTCTGCGAAGAGCAAGTTCAATAGGTAGTAAAAGGTAAAAAGATTTCGATTTTTAATCAAGTGCTTGAATGTTGTGCATAGGGATTTACAACATTTTTAGTTACTTGTCAATTTTCACGTAGTGAAGTAAGAATTTACTAGAATTTGAGAGATTTGAAATGATTAAGGAGAACTCCCGGGCTTGCGAGAAGTCCGGGAGTTTTTGTTATGTACGCTCGGCATGAGTCCACAAAAAAAGCCGCCCGTAGTTTCACAACCGGGGCGGCTCGATAGTCTAACTAATCAATTATAACATTTAAAGATCTGTGCTTATTTCCTATTAGTTGTAGGTTGAATAGCCTGTGTTTGTTTTACAGCTTCCCTCCGCGGGCCTTGACGCGCTCATACCATGCTTCGCGCTCCTTGGTCAGGTCGTAGCCCTGCTTGGAGAGGTAGTTGTTGATGCGGCCCTTGTACTTGCCGAAGGCTGCATGCTTCTTGTTGGAGTTCTCGGCATCCATAGCATACTCGCGTGCCTCCTTCAGCCAGGCGAGTATCTGTTTCTTCTCGTAGTCCTTCAGTGTCGGTATCATGTCACACTGTGCGTCGTAGGTCACTTTGACCACGCCGTAAGTCATGCCGTCCTTCACTGCCTCGATTTGTGTGTCGTCGAGGAAGAGCGAGAGTCCGGACTCCAGTTCGAAGTGGTGGCGGAAGAGTTCGCTGTCCTTGGCATTCTCGGCTGCCTGTACTGCAGCATTCTTGGCATCGCCGGTCAGCTTCTCCTTGGCTTCCTTGACAGCGGCATCCCGTTTCTCGTAGATGTCGTTGAGCAGGAAGTAGCGGTTGGCAATGATGTTGCGCACGTTGAGTGCCACATCCCCGTCGGTGAGTGCCAGCTTGTCGACAATCTTCTGCGAACGTTCACAGATGGTCTTCACGTAAGCCGCGTCACGACCCTCTTCGTTGAGTTCCACTCGCTGTGCCGATGCCGTTGCGGCGATGCACAGCAGAAGAAAAAGCAGTAAGGAGTGTTTCATCTTTTTCATCCGTTGCAAAATTACATCAATTTTCCTTTTTCAGCCAAAGTATCGTAGTTGTTTTTCAAGTCAGTCCAGTCGATTTTGTTCTTTGTGCTGATGCCGTTGATATATTTTTCGATGTTGGTGTAGCCGTCGCCGGTGCAGTCCTCGTTGGCGTCGCTCGGGTCATTGGGGTTCAGTCCGTTGGCCTTTTCCCATTCGTCGGGCATACCGTCGCCGTCGGTGTCAACATACGGGGTACCCTTGTACTCGGGGAATCCGCCCATCTGTGCCGGTGAGGTGATGATACCGAGCTTGTAGGAGTCGTTCGCCATACGACGGTATTTGAACAGTCCGTCCTCGTTCTGCGATTTCTCGGCCAGTCCCCATACGTCGCCGTAAGGATTCTCTTTCGGCAGTTTCTCCACGTAGTAAGGTTTGCCGGTGCGCACTTCGTCGATGATGCGTTGGTCGATGATGTCGCGGCAGGGGATGTTGGCACCCACGTTGCGGAGCACATAGTCGTATGCGTCACGGGTGTTGAGGATTGTCAGGTGAGGCATCTCGAAGGGAGCCTTGGCACGCATCAGCTCGGTGTATCCCTCGGTGTTCTCCTGGTCCTCGATCTGGATGCCGCCGTCCCAGTTGTCGCGGGTCACACGCTCGTTGCCCTCCATGATGTTTCCTTCAGCGAAGACACGTCCGTAAACCTTGTGGTCGAGCTTGCTTCGTCCCGACTCCGGTTTGAGGATACGGAAGGCGATGGCGCCCTCTTTCGGGGTTGCAGGACCCGGTTTGTAGTAGTTGTTGATGAAGTTGTACATCGCCGTGTAGTCGCCGCCGTCTGAAGAGCGGTGTACCCAGTTGAAGACTACGTTGTTGACGAAGTTGAACACGCCGTTCCATCCCACAGACGGGTTACGTCCGGAGTTGCTGGCCCAGAGGTTGCGCATGAAGGCGCAGTTCTCACCGCCGAGGGTGCTTCCGAAGGCATGGTTGTAGGTGTCGAGTGCCTTGGCGGAGATGGTATTCTGGATGGTGACGTTGACGGTGGGGAGTTTCAGTTCCGTTGTTTTATATTGTCCCTCGCTGGGGTCGTACATGTGACGGTAGAAGGAGATGTTCTCGTCGAGTCCCCAGGAGCAGGAGCAGTGGTCGATCATGATGTTGCCCACGGGGTTGCCGCCGAAGGAGTCGTCACGGTGCCACACCATGGTCTCACCCCGACGGAAGCGCATGTGTCGGATGACCACGTCGTGTGTATCCACCCAGAACGATTGTCCCGAAACGACTACGCCGTCACCGGGAGCAGTCTGTCCGGCAATGGTGATGTAGGGGGCACGTACGATGATGGGAGTCTCCAGCTTGATGATACCCGACACGTTGAACACGATGATGCGTGCACCTCCCTGGTCGCATGCGTCACGGAGTGAGCCGGGTCCGCTGTCGTTGAGGTTGGTCACGGTGATGACGCGTCCGCCTCGTCCGCCAAAGCTGTACATACCTCCACCTTCAGCACCGGGGAATGCCGGAATTTTTGCCTGCGGAAGGTCACAAGGTCTTGAAGCCCAGGGCACATAGGGGCGTCCCTCTTTGGCTTCTTTCATCACGATGGGGAGTGCTTTAGCCCAGGCAGAGTCGGCATGTGCGTATGCCTTTGTAATCATCTCTTTGTACTTTGCCTGTGCTTCGGGAGTGATTTGGGGATATTGTGCGTATGCTGCATTGGCTGTACCGAGCAAGCCTGCCAGCATGAATCCCCATGCTACTGTTTTTTTCATAGTCATTATATTATCTATCCGGTATTGTTTTTCTTGATTTGTGTAAATAGACTGCCAGGAGTGCAAAAGGTTATACGGCGGATGGTGTGTATTTTAATTTTTTAATAGAAGGGGAGTGAGTGGGGAGTGAATCGGTAGGTACTATTTCCCGGCAAACACTGTTGTCCGACGGATGGAACACAAGTGTTTGATTCATCAAACACATTAGTTTGACTCACCAAACACAAGTGTTTGATCTGGCAAACATAGTAGTTTGACATACCAAAGTATAATACTTTGGTAGGCTAAGTATAATACTTTGGTAGGCTAAGTATAATACTTT
>NZ_JAMBLN010000005.1:0-163481 GCF_023337025.1 Mediterranea sp. ET5
TCCTCACAAGATAGGCATCAGCCTGCGCTATGTCCTCAAATGGGGAAACCAATGGGCAAAAGTGCGGAAAGCTGTCGGTGCGGGAGATGGTGGAAGATTGAAATAGGACCAAGGAAAGATATATGTATAACTTTTAAAAATGATTAGGCCATGAAAACAAAAAGTGAATTTAAAGGTTATGTAATACCTAATGACTACTTATCTAAGATTCAAGGTGGTATGAATAGCGGGGTAGCATTTGTATGTCCTGATTGTGGCGAAAGTTCTAGGATAGCCACAGGACCACTGAGAATATTTCCGCCATATTATGTATGCTTGAGATGTTATTGTACATTTCAGGTGTTTTTAAATGACGGTGAAATCACGATAATAAATCATGGAAAAGCTCCGGAAGGTTGGCTAAAACTTATGGGTATAGTATAAAATGCAGTTCCCATTCTACAAACAACTTGACAGCTCCGATTGCGGGGCAGCCTGTTTGCGGATGATTGCCAAGTATCACGGTAAACACTTCACATCCGAAACGATCCGGGCGAAAACGTATATTTCGTCCGAAGGGACATCTTTTCTTGGTTTGAAACAGGCAGCAGAGAGTTTGGGAATGGAGACTTTTGCTTTGAAATTAGACCGTAATACCTTATTTAAGCTTATTACATCTCCATGCATCGTGCACTGGAATAAAAACCACTTTGTGGTTGTTTACAGGATAAAGCAACATCGCTTTACAAAGAAAACGACAATTTATGTAGCTGACCCGGCAAGAGGACTTTTTCAACTAAGAGAAGAAGACTTCTTGTCCGGGTGGCTCATAGATGAAAAGGAAAGTAAGGGTTTTGTGTTAGCATTGGAACCAACCGAGAGATTTTATCAACAGCAGGAAGAAAAAGAAACACGCTTGACATTTACTTATATGTTGAGCTATTTGAAGCCTTTTCGTATTTCAATTTTAAAGTTCTTTTTCCTAATGCTATTGGGAAGTTTAATTAGTTTGGCATTCCCGTTCCTTACACAAGCAGTGGTCGATCAAGGTATCAATGGTAAAAATCTGCATCTCATCTTGTTATTGCTGATAGCACAGTTGTTACTTACATTGGGGCAAGTAGGCAATAGCATGCTTCGTTCATGGATTATGTTGCACATCACCATGCGGATGAGTATTTCTTTCATTTATGATTTCTTATATAAAATGATGCGGTTGCCGATTTCCTTTTTTGATATGAAGCGAGTAGGAGACATCTTGCAACGCATTAATGACAACGGGCGTATCCAATCCTTTCTAACACAAGCGCTAATTAGTATCATCATAGCCGGAATTACTTTTGTAGTATATTCCGTGGTGATGGCCGGATATGATTGGAGTATTCTGTCAATATTCCTGTTGGGTAGTGCTGTTTACGTTGGATGGGTATTTTTATTCTTGAAAAAGAGGAAAGAATTAGATAGCCTGAATTTTACGAAAGTGTCCGAAAATCAAAGCGGGTTAGTGCAGATGGTTACAGGAATGCAGGAAATCAAACTGAACAACTGTGAGCAGAGCAAATTGGAGGAATGGAAACGTGTGCAGATTGATTTGTATGACATTTCAGTCCGTTCCATGTTGTTGGGACAAATGCAAAATATTGGTGGCACATTCATTGATCAGGTAAAAAACATTTTAGTCTCATATTGGGCTGCTCGTATGGTAGTGGAAGGAGAGATGACGTTGGGCATGATGATGGCTATGCAATATGTCATCGGTCAACTTAATGCGCCTATAGGGCAATTCATCGGCTTTGTGCAAAGTGCGCAAGATGCTTCCATTAGTTTAGAGCGCATGGGTGAAATGTATAATATGGAAGAAGAAGAGCCAGATGATTCCAATCACATCCGGCAGATACCTCAAGCTGGGACGATAGAGTTTCGGGATGTGTCCTTCCAATATGAAGGTCCAGCTTCCCCTAAAGTGCTCAACAAATTGAATTTCACGATTCTTCCCGGGAAGGTGAATGCTATTGTAGGCGCCAGCGGCAGCGGAAAAACAACGATATTGAAATTGCTTTTAGGATATTATAGACCCACTTCCGGTCGAATTCTTTTGGATGGAAAAGATCTACACGATTACAGCTGCCGGGCATGGAGGCAGGCGTGTGGAACCGTCATGCAGGATGGCTTTATCTTTTCAGACACAATCGCACGAAACATTTGTTTGCAAGGCAAGGTTGACCACGAACGTTTGGTCTATGCAGCTCATGTGGCAAATATTGAGGACTTTGTTCATTCGCTTCCTTTAGGCTACGACACCAAGATTGGCATGGAGGGCAATGGTATTAGTTCGGGGCAAAGGCAACGAATTCTGATTGCACGTGCGGTATACAAGGCACCGTCCTATATATTATTGGATGAAGCCACCAATTCGTTAGACTCCAATAACGAACAAACCATATTGAAAAATCTGCAAGCATTCTATCAAGGAAAAACTGTTGTCGTGATAGCACATCGTCTAAGCACTATTCGTAATGCTGACAATATTCTTGTGCTGGATGGTGGACGGGTGGCAGAATGTGGACGGCACGAGCAGCTGATTATCCGTCATGGACTTTACTATGAACTAGTCAATAAGCAACTGGATGTATAGACCTCTTTCTTCATGCCATATTTCGAAAGACCGTTGAACTAAGGTTTCCCACAACAAAGGAAAATACCCGAAAAAGCTACGCTGCATTGCTGTATGGAATGAGAAACATCTACACGTAATGGAGACGCTCTCCAGCAATTTTTCGTTAACCGCATCGACAATCGTCGCGCTCTATAAAGAACAGCAGAAGATTGAGATTTTCTTCCGAAGTCTCAAGCAAGTGAAAAAAGTTGCATCGGGACATCACACAATGACGTGGAAACATAGATCTGGATAGCCTTAACAAGCATGTTGCTTTTATATTGCCTCAAAACACATCGCAAATTTGCGACATTCTGCAATGCCGTAAGTTACATCATTGCCTAATTTTATTTTGGACGGTATTTAGTATTTCCCCGCCTTTTTTCTCATCGGACGCAATTTTCCGGCACGTCCGTTTGCATGTCCGCTTTTTTTTAAGTAACTTTCCGAGACCTTTAAAACACAATGCCTATGAAAAAGTACTTAGCTGAAATGATCGGGACCATGATTCTGGTACTCATGGGATGCGGCAGCGCCGTGTTTGCCGGGGGAGTCGCAGAGACAGTAGGTGCCGGCACCGGTACCTTGGGTGTGGCATTGGCATTCGGCCTTTCGGTCGTCGCCATGGCATACACCATCGGCAACATTTCGGGGTGCCACATCAACCCCGCCATCACCCTTGCCATGTGGCTGTCACGCCGCATCGGCAGCAAGAGTGCCATGTTCTACATGTTCTTCCAGGTTGTCGGCGGCATCCTGGGAGCGCTCATCCTCGCCATCCTGACCTCCACCGGCGGTCACGGAGGCCCGACACTGACCGGAGCCAACACCTTCGATTCGGGTGAAGGCTGGCAGGCATTCATTGCCGAGACCGTCTTCACGTTCATCTTTGTGCTGGTGGTGCTGGCATCTACCGACGAAAAGAAAGGGGCAGGCAATCTGGCAGGCCTTGCCATCGGTCTTACGCTGGTGCTCATCCACATCGTCTGCATCCCCATCACCGGGACTTCGGTCAATCCGGCACGAAGCATCGGTCCGGCTCTGCTTGACGGAGGTCAGGCATGTGCCCAGTTGTGGCTCTTCATAGTGGCACCCATGCTGGGCGGCAGTCTGAGTGCTGCAGTATGGCGCGTGTTGAAAAGTGCCTGAGGGGACGTCCGTCAGTCATAAGAAGAACAGAGCCGTTCCGGCGCCTGAAGCAAACCGGAACGGCTCTGTCGTCATCGGGACAGGACGATTGTCCTGCCACAGTGATGAGTATATTATGCTTTCACACGACCTACATACGAACCGTCGCGAGTATCGATTTCGATGGTCTCACCCTGGTTGATGAACAACGGTACACGTACGGTGGCACCGGTCTCAACCGTCGCAGGCTTCAGGGTGTTGGTAGCAGTATCGCCTTTCAGACCCGGTTCGGTGTAAGTGATCTTCAACTGTACTTTCACCGGAAGCTCAGCAAACAGGATGGTATCGGTCGAAGCATCCGAAACCACGTCAATCACCATTTCCTCCTTCAGGAAGTCCACACCCTCGATCAGGTCGTGTGCGATGGGCACCTGCTCGAAAGTCTCCTGGTTCATGAAGATGTAATCCTCACCTTCTTTATAAAGATATTGGTAGGGACGACGCTCCACGCGTACGTCTTCCAGCTTCTCACCGATGTTGAAGCGGCGCTCCAATACGTAACCGTCAACTACGTCTTTCAGTTTCGTACGCATGAAGGTGTTGCCCTTTCCGGGTTTTACGTGAAGGAAGTCGATGCAGAAATAGAGTTTGCCGTCCATGCGGATAGCGGTTCCGATTTTGATGTCTTGCGCGTTAATCATACGTTATAATGAGTTATGTTTATGTTATGGATAGTTTTTGCACGGTCCTGGTCGATGTCCGTCAGGTACTGTCAGAAGATTCCATTCCACGGAACCGGACAGTCGCTACATGTTTCGGCTGCAAAAGTAAGCTAAATCGGGAGAAAGCGCAAAAGATTTGAGCAAAAATGACTTATCGGCTTGGTTTATTTAAAAAAAGTCTCTATTTTTGCAGCCCGAATCGTTAGGACTTGAATAATAACAATAAAAGAATATAGCAATGAAAAGAACATTCCAACCTTCTAACAGAAAAAGAAAGAACAAACACGGCTTCCGTGAGAGAATGGCTACGGCTAACGGCCGTCGCGTGTTGGCTGCACGTCGTGCAAAAGGTCGCAAGAAACTGACCGTATCTGACGAATACAACGGCTGCAAGCGCTAACCGTTCTTCGCTTAAAGACTTACAAGAGAGCATTTGGACTCTGCGTCCGGATGCTCTTTTTGTATATCCTTACCTTATATATAAAATGTAGAGGACGGATAGACGTTGCTTGTGTTTTTTGTCCTATCTTTGCCGACAAATACCCAATTCATTGAATTTATGACAATCAAAGAATTCTTTTCTTTCAAGAAGAACCGCATCTTCTGGCTCAACATCCTCGGCATGGTGGTGTTCGTGCTGGTGGTCATCTATGGTGCGCTGAAAGGAATCGACCTCTATACCCATCACGGCGAAAGCATCAGTGTGCCCAACGTACAGGGCATGACTTCCCAGAAAGCCGTGCAGACACTGACGGCAAGCCAGCTGGAGCCTGCCATCGTAGATTCCTGCTATGCCCCCGACATGCCTCAAGGCTCGGTGGTGGACCAGAAGCCCATACCGGGTGCGCGGGTCAAGCAGGGACGACAGGTCTACCTGACCATCTGTACGCACCGGACTCCCACACGGGTCATCCCGGATGTCATCGACAACAGTTCGCTCCGCGAGGCTCAGGCACGCATCCTGGCTGCCGGTTTCCAACTGACGGAAAACGCCTATATATCCGGTGAGAAGGATTGGGTGTATGGCGTCCGTTACCGGGGAGCCAACCTCCGTCCGGGAGACAAAGTCCCCGTCGGTGCCGCGCTGACACTGGTCGTCGGCGGACATGCTGAAGTCGCCGTCAGCGACTCGCTCGATGTGGACATGAACGAGAACGGAAACACACCGGCAGAGGCTGACGCTCCTGCACGCGAGGATGAGTCTTGGTTTTAATCAGCTATGGCAGAAGAATATATAGACGAACTGGAGGACTCGCTCGATGACATCGAGCCGGTGGGTGACGGTCCGCAAGAGCTCTACGAACATTTCAGGGTCGTCGTGGACAAAGGGCAGTCGCCCGTACGCATCGACAAATACCTGTTCGAACGGCTGGTGAACTCCTCCCGCAATCGCATCCAACAGGCTGCCGAGGCCGGCTATATGATGGCGAACGGCAAGCCCGTGAAGAGCAATTACAAGGTGAAGCCACTCGATGTGCTCACCGTCATGATGGACCGTCCGCGCTACAACAACGACATCATCCCCGAAGAGATTCCCCTTGACATTGTATATGAAGACGATGACCTGCTGGTGGTGAACAAGCCGGCAGGACTGGTCGTACACCCCGGCTGCGGCAACTATCACGGCACCCTGGTCAATGCCATCGCCTGGCATCTGCGCGACAATCCTGACTATGACCCCAATGACCCTGCTGTCGGTCTGGTACACCGCATCGACAAGGATACCTCGGGTCTGCTTGTCGTGGCAAAGACCCCGGACGCCAAGACACACCTCGGCCTCCAGTTCTACAACAAGACCACCCAACGGAAATACAATGCCCTGGTGTGGGGACTCCTCGATACCGACAACGGAACCATCGAAGGCAACATCACACGCAACCCGAAGGACCGCCTGCAGATGGCTGTCTCAACGGACCCTGCCATCGGCAAGCATGCCGTGACACACTACCACGTGCTGGAACGCCTGGGCTATGTCACCTTCGTCGAGTGCGTCCTCGAGACGGGACGTACCCACCAGATACGTGTCCACATGAAACACATCGGGCATCCGCTCTTCAATGACGAGCGCTACGGCGGCAACGAGATTCTGAAGGGGACTCATTTCAGCAAATACAAACAGTTCGTCGCCAACTGCTTCGAGACCTGTCCCCGTCAGGCATTGCATGCCAAGACCCTGGGCTTCGTCCATCCGCGTACCGGCGAACAGATGTTCTTCACTTCCGAGTTGCCCGACGACATGACCCTCCTGCTGGAGAAGTGGCGTGCCTACATCGGCAACCGGGAACTTTAATCCGACTTTCAATCCTACCACATCATTATGAAACGTACAATTGCAATTGTTGCAGGGGGCGACTCCTCAGAGTTCCCCGTGTCTCTCCGCAGTGCGCAGGGACTTTACTCTTTTATGGACAAAGAGAAATACACGGTCTATATCGTCGAAATGAAAGGACTGTGTTGGGAAGCCGTGCTTCCTGATGGCAACAAGACAGCCGTCGACCGCAATGACTTCAGCTTCCTCCTGAACGGAGAAAAGATAACCTTCGATTTCGCTTACATCATCATCCACGGCACACCGGGCGAGAACGGACTGCTGCAAGGCTACTTCGACCTGCTCCACATCCCCTACTCCACCTGCGACGTACTGGCATCGGCACTCACGTTCAACAAGTTCGCCTTGAACCACTACCTGCAAGGCTTCGGTATCCGCATCTCGGACTCACTGCTCGTGCGCAAAGGGTCTGACATCAGCGACCAGGACGTCATCGAAAAAATCGGACTTCCCTGCTTCATCAAGCCCAACGAGGGCGGCTCCAGCTTCGGTGTGACCAAGGTGAAGACAGCCGAACAAATCCGTCCTGCCATCGAAAAAGCCATGCACGAATCGGACGAAGTGATGGTGGAAGCCTTCATGGCAGGAACAGAGATTACCTGCGGCTGCTACAAGACACGGACGAAAGAAGTCGTGTTCCCCATCACCGAAGTGGTTTCGAAAAACGAGTTCTTCGACTATGCAGCCAAGTATGACGGCGAATCGCAGGAGATTACCCCTGCACGACTTGACGACGACACCACCCGACGCGTAAAGACACTCACATCCGCCATCTATGACATCTTGGGCTGCGAAGGTATCATCCGCGTGGACTACATCATCACCGAAGGAGGCAAAATCAACCTGCTCGAAGTCAACACCACACCGGGCATGACAGCTACCAGCTTCATCCCCCAGCAGGTGCGTGCCGCCGGGCTTGACATGAAAGACGTGTTGACAGACATTATCGAGAACAAGTTCATCAGCTGACGGAACGTCTGTCAGCCTCCTCATGACCTAATATATTCTAAACACCCCAATTTATATTCCATAACATGTAACCCCCGCTTGTCTATAACAAAAAGATTTACGTAATTTGCACATAGACTCATGACATTGAGAAGAAGCTGACACTTTGCAGCTTCTTCTCTTGTCACAAAACTTGATTATACTATGAACATT
The DNA here is from genome assembly GCF_023337025.1 of Mediterranea sp. ET5. Taxonomy (NCBI): domain Bacteria; kingdom Pseudomonadati; phylum Bacteroidota; class Bacteroidia; order Bacteroidales; family Bacteroidaceae; genus Mediterranea; species Mediterranea sp. ET5. The sequence goes on from NZ_JAMBLN010000005.1 coordinate 7,976, forward strand.
CCTACAGAATTTGACGAAATCCGCCCGTATGCGCCGGAAGAGCTTCCGCAGGTATTTGAAGAGCTCATCGCTGATCCCGCATTTCAAATGGTGGTCAACTATCTGTATCCCGACACACCGTTTGACTTGATTGCCGCCAAGATGCGGCAGTGCAAGACCAACCTGGACTTCCAGATGGCTTTCGGCTATGACTTCGTGAAAGGCATCGCCGATAAATACTGCGACAGCCTGACCATAGACTGTTCGTCACTTCCTGATAAGAAATTATCTTATACGTACGTATCCAACCACCGCGACATCGTGCTCGACGCAGCCTTCCTCTCGGTGCTCCTCATTGACAACGGCATGAACACCGTGGAGATTGCCATCGGAGACAACCTGCTGGTCTATCCGTGGATAAAAAAGATCGTACGCATCAACAAATCGTTCATCGTGCAACGTGCGCTCACCATGCGGCAGATGCTTGAATCTTCGCAGCGCATGTCACGCTACATCCACTATGCCATCTCTGAAAAACATGAAAATGTATGGATTGCCCAACGGGAAGGCAGAGCCAAGGACTCCAACGACCGCACCCAGGACAGCGTACTGAAGATGTTGTCGATGGGAGGTGAAGGCAGCTTCATCGACCGGTTGAAACAGCTGCACATCGTCCCGACCTCCATCTCCTATGAATATGACCCCTGCGACTTCCTGAAAGCACAGGAATTCCAAATCAAACGCGATAACCCGGAATACAAGAAAACACCGCAAGATGACCTGGTCAACATGCAGACGGGCATCTTCGGCTACAAGGGACGCGTCCACTTCCAGATGACGGGTTACCTGAACGACTTCCTCGACACGCTGGATACCTCCCGCCCCAAATGCGAACTCTTCACACAAGTGTCCAACTATATCGACCGCAGCATCCATCTCAACTACCGCTTCTATCCGGGCAACTACGTCGCCTACGACCTGTGGAAGAACGAATCCCGTTTCACCGACCGTTACACGCCGGAAGAGAAACAGACATTCGAACACTACATCAACAGACAGCTGGCAAAAATCGAGTTGCCGAACAAGGACGAAGCCTTCCTGCGCGACCGCATCCTGGCCATGTATGCCAACCCGTTAATCAACCATTTGAACGCCGTCAGCCATGAAGCTGAGTAACCACTTCGGCAGCGCGTTCCGCACATTCGCCGTCATCCTTGCTGCATGCCTCTTTTCCGGATGCGACAAGGATGACGACTCTGTTTACCCGAATGTCCTGACCGACTTCATGGACCTCTACACCAACGGGGAATCAACTGTTGACCGCATACACCCGGATGCATCTTCATCTCCCCTTACGCTGCTCAACCGTCTGTCCGGCGAAGGACTGCAACCGGACACAACCTACCGGGCTGTAGGGATGTACCGTCTGCCTGACGAGAAAGGGGAAACAGCCGTCTATTCCGTCACACTCATCTACGCCGAACCACCCTTCAAGCCTCACGAAGGCATGAAGGTGGTGACCGACCCACTCTACCTGGAGAGTGTCAGCCGGGGCGGAAACTACCTGAACATCGTGGTGCAACCCATGATGCAGACCAAACCGCACAGCTATGCTTTTGTGGAAGACAGCGTGGTGAATATCAACGGACACAAGATGCTCTACCTCACCCTGGCACACAACCAGAATGGCGACCGCGAATCATTCCCGCGGCGCGTCTATCTTTCAGCACCCTTAAAATCTTATGGTTTCACGGAGGGAGACTCCATCAGCCTCCGCGTCAATGTGTATGACAAAGGCGTCAAAGAGTGGCGGGTAGCCTATTGACCCGCTCCATGCCTCACTCGGCAATGGTCAGCTCGATGCCCATCTCCTCGATGCGCTTGGCCGTTGCGTCAGGGATGCGGCTGTCGGTGATGATGTGGTCCACCTCCTCCATATCGCCGATTTTGCTGAAGCCCCGTCTGCCGAACTTCGACGAGTCCGCAAGCACGATGGTCTTCTGCGCCGTCTGCATCATCACGCGGTTCAGGTTTGCCTCCATCATGTCCGTCGTAGTGATGCCATAGTCCAGGTCGATACCATCAACTCCCATATACAACTTACTGCACGAAAAATTGGAAAGCATCATTTCCGCGTATTTCGAAACGACCGAAAGACTGCTGTGGCGCAACAGTCCGCCCAGTTGGATGATGTCGATATCGGGGTCCTGCGAAAGAATCTCCGAAACCTGAAGCGAAGCCGTAATGACTGTCAGATGCTCCAGCGCATGAATCTGACGCGCGAAATAGTGCATGGTCGTTCCTGAAGCAATGAGGATGGAGTCCTTTGCCGTAATCAGTTTCGCGGCGCAAATACCTATGAGTCTTTTCTCTTCGACATAAAACTTTTCCTTTTCGTTTACGTTCCGGTCATTGATATACGGATTGATTAAAATGGCCTTTCCATGATTCCGATACAGCTTCTTCTCCTTCTCCAGCTCTGTCAAGTCTTTCCGGATGGTGACGGACGAGACATTCAGCTTCGTGGCCAGTTCGCTCACCAATACAGAGTTATGCTGTAACAAATAGTCCACTATCAAATTATGTCGTTCTTCTTTTGTCATAGGTACTATCTCTAAATTAGTAAGGATGAGGACTTATGTTTTTCATAGCAACATCCCGAATACGGTATACTTTCATTGCAAAGAAAAATCATTTTCCCGACTCCTTCAAATGAAAGCTCTTCTATTTTTAGCTAATTAACCCTAACGGCAATATCTCATCTGTCCCCTTCCTGCCGGATAAAAACGGATGGAAGAGACCGAAAAGACATGCTCCGGCATATCAGACCCAGAAACAACTTTGTATTTTAAACAGGCTCTTAATTTGCAGATGAACTTAAAATCCCTATTTTTGCATACAAACCAATAACTTCTAAACCTTAACAAGCCATGGGAAGATTCATCAACCCCTTTACAGATGTCGGATTCAAACGCATCTTCGGTCAGGAAATCAACAAAGACCTCCTCATCGATTTTCTGAACTCTCTGCTAGTCGGCGAACGTCACATCGAGGACATCACCTTCCTTGACAAGGAGGTATTGCCGGAAATGCTGGAGCAACGCGGCGTCATCTACGACATCTATTGTACCGATACGAACGGGGAACAGTTCATTGTGGAAATGCAGAACCGCGAACAGACCTACTTCCGTGAACGCGCCCTGTATTATGTGTCACGAACCATCTCCCGCCAGGGAGAACGCGGGATACACTGGCAGTTTGACCTCAAGGCCGTCTATGGAGTCTTTTTCATGAACTTCGTTTTGAAAGGCTCCACCCATAAACTACGGACCGACGTCATCCTCTCCGACCGCGACACCCATGAACAGTTCAGCGACAGGATGCGCATGATTTTCCTAGAACTGCCGTCCTTTACCAAGGAGGAGAATGAATGTGAGACCGATTTCGAACGTTGGATATATGTATTAAAGAATATGGAGACCTTACAAAGATTGCCGTTTAAAGCCCGTCAAGCCGTCTTCGACAAACTGGAACAGATTGTCGACATCGCCTCATTGTCCAAAGAGGACCGCATGAAGTACGACGAGAGCATCAAGATTTACCGGGACAATCTTGCCGTCATGAGCTTTGCGGAAGCAAACGGAAGGGAGAAAGGTAGAGCCGAAGGTAAAGCCGAGGGTAGAGCCGAAGGTAGAGCTGAAGAGAAGATTTCCATAGCCCGCCAAATGAAGGCCGATGGAGTACCTACTGAAGTTATTATGAAATATACCCAACTTAGCAAAGAAGACATCGAACAACTCTAACTTCCAACTTTTAAACCCAGACACATTGAAAAGGTGTGCCAACAATCTGTTCCCGGAAATGGATTGTTGGCACACCTTCTGTTTTTTGCATGCACCCATCCCCAAACAGCTTCCCCGTTTCGCAACCTTACTTTCATAAAAGCTCGAAAGAGCATCCTAGCAAAACAACGAAAGAAAAAACATTTCGAAATATCACTTGTGAAATTATGTTTTAAAACATATTCTGCTTTAACCAATTTCTACTTATTCCATTATTAAACAATAAATTACCTCACATATTCGCCAATAAAAAAGAAAATATTTGTAAAATATACACTTTCGAAAAAGAAGGTAGAAAGTTTTGTTTTAAAGAAATAATCTCTACTTTTGCTTTCGAAATAGAAACAAGACAAGACAAGAAACAAACAGGAATCAACAAATCATAGAAAGCAATGATTATGGGAAAAACAGGTAATGGAACAGAATTCGATGTCATCGTGATTGGCGGTGGTGCCACCGGAGCAGGAACGGCACGTGACTGTGCGATGCGCGGCCTCCGTGTCCTGTTGCTGGAACGATTTGACTACACCAACGGAGCCACGGGACGCAACCACGGACTGCTGCACAGCGGAGCACGCTATGCGGTGAACGACGGAGAGTCGGCTGCCGAGTGCATCCGTGAAAACAGAATCTTACGCCGCATTGCCTCCCACTGTGTGGAGGAAAACGGCGGACTGTTCATTTCCCTTCCCGAAGACGACCTCTCCTATCAGGACAAATTCGTGGAGAGTTGCCGTAAGGCGGGCATTGAAGCCGAAGCAATCGACCCGAAAGAGGCGATTCGTCTCGAACCGTCGGTCAACCCGTCGCTGACCGGTGCTGTCAAGGTACCCGACGGCTCCATTGACCCTTTCCGCCTGACCATTGCCAACATCCTGGATGCACGTGCACACGGTGCCGTCACCCTGACCTATCAGGAAGTGACCGGCTTCATCCGCGAACAGGACCGCATCGTCGGCGTGCAGACCTATAATTCCAAGACAAAAGAGCGCGCGGAATTCCGTGCAGCCATCGTGGTCAATGCCTCCGGAATCTGGGGGCACCACATCGCCGGACTGGCAGGAGTAACCGTGAACATGTATCCTGCCAAAGGTGCCTTGCTCATCTTCGGACACCGCGTGAACAACATGGTGCTGAACCGTTGCCGCAAGGCTGCCGATGCCGACATCCTCGTTCCGGGTGACACCATCACCGTCATCGGAACAACCTCAACCCGCATACCCTACGAAGAAATAGACCACATGCATGTCACCGCCGACGAGGTAGACCTTCTGCTGACCGAAGGCGAGAAGCTTGCACCTGCCCTTGCAGATACACGCATCCTGCGTGCCTATGCCGGCGTCCGTCCGTTGGTCGCTGCTGACAATGACCCTACGGGACGAAACATCAGCCGGGGCATCGTCTTGCTCGACCACGCTTCACGCGACGGGCTGGAAGGCTTCCTGACCATCACCGGAGGCAAACTGGTCACCTACCGTCTGATGGCTGAATGGGCGACAGACCTCGTATGCAAGAAACTGGGCGTGAATGCCGTCTGCCGGACTGCTGACGAAGCGTTGCCCGGCTCCCGCCTCACGAAGGAAGAAGAGAAACGCTACCCTGCCGGAAACGTCTACCGTGCCGCCGAAAGCCGTCACGGAGAACTCGCCGGACAAATGGACCTGCATGATGCCTACGACAACAGCCTCGTGTGTGAATGCGAAGGCGTCAGCGTGGGTGAAGCCAACTATGCACTCCGCGCACTGGATGCAACCGACCTGGCTTCGTTGCGCCGCCGTACCCGCATCGGCATGGGAACATGCCAAGGCGAACTCTGTGCCTGCCGGGCTGCCGGACTGTTGGCTAAGGCGCACAATTGTACCGAAAAGGCCAAGCACGAACTGGTGGACTTCCTCAATGAACGCTGGAAAGGCATGTCACCGGTCGCATGGGGTGAAAGCCTGCGCGAAAGTCAGTTCTCGGCATGGGTCTACGAAGGGAATTGTCAGTTGGGAAACAATAAGAAGGAGGTAAAACCATGAAGTTCGATACTATCATCATAGGTGGCGGACTCGCCGGACTGGTCTGTGGCATCCGCCTGCAAGAAGGGGGACACAAATGTGCCATGGTGTCTACGGGACAAAGTGCCCTGCATTTCTCATCCGGCTCGTTCGACCTGCTCGCGACACTGCCTGACGGAACTCCGGTGGAACATCCGCTGGAAGCCATGAGCCGCCTGGAATCACCACACCCCTACGCACGCATCGGCGCGGACAACATAGCCCGTTATGACCGGGAATTTCCGGAAATAATGAAGCGTGCCGGCATCGGTCTCACAGGCTCTGCCACACGCAACCACTACCACTTCACCCCCATGGGGACGATGAAAAAGACCTGGCTCACGCTGGATGAATTCGTCACCTTCGACGAACCTTCGCGCTTGCCGTGGCACAGGGTGGTCCTCGTCAACTTCCCCGGTTTCCTGGACTTCTACACGAAGTTCATTGCCGATGAATTTGAGAAAGCAGGTGTGTCCTGTACTCCGGTACAAGTGACGCTACCCTTCATCGAGAAGCTGCGTTCCAACCCGACGGAAATGCGCTCTGCCAACATTGCACGCACATTCGACTCCACCGGACACATCGACGAGCTGCTCCGTGAACTGAAACCGCATTGCGGAGAGGCTGATGCCGTGGTGATGCCGGCAGTCTTCGGACTCTCATCCCCCGCTCCGCTGGAGTACCTCAAGGAACAACTGGGCAAACCGCTGTGTCCGCTTGCCACCATGCCTCCCTCGGTGCCGGGCATCCGGATGCAACAACAGCTGACGAAGCACTTCGTCCATCTGGGAGGAACATTCATGCTGGGAGACACGGTAGACCGCGCCGACATCGAAAACAACGAGGTCAAAGCCGTCTACACCACCAACCACGCCGACATACGGCTTACTGCCGACCACTATATCCTTGCCACGGGCAGCTTCTTCAGCCGCGGCATCATCGCACGCCCCGACTCTGTCTACGAACCGATTTTCGACCTGGACGTCTTCTATGATGCCGACCGTTCGAAATGGTACGACGCCGACGTGTTCGCTCCGCAGCGTTACATGACTTTCGGTGTGATGACCACCGACAGCTTCCGTGCCCTGCGCAAGGGGGTCGAACTGACGAACCTGCATGCCGTGGGGTCCGTGCTCTCGGGTCACAACGCCCTGCACGAAGGCTGTGGCGGAGGCGTATCCATCATGAGCGCCCTGCATGTGGCAGACAGTTTACTGAACGATAAATGAGGAAGACATGAACTTGCAACAATATAACATCAGCGAAAACAACTTCGAGCAGTGCATCAAGTGTACCGTGTGCACCGTCTATTGCCCGGTCGTACCGCTCAATGAAGACTTCCCCGGTCCCAAACATGCCGGACCGGATGGAGAACGGCTTCGCCTGAAGGACCCCGACTTCTTCGAGAAGTCACTGAAATACTGCCTGAACTGCAAACGCTGCGAGGTGGCATGCCCGTCGGGCGTACGCATCGGCGACATCATCCAGTCGGCACGCATCAAGCACAACACCGACACACCCAAGCTGCGGGACATGCTGCTTGCCAACACCGACTTCGTGGGCCGCATGTCGACCCCGCTGGCTCCGCTGGTGAACATGACACTGAAGCTGAAACCGGTAAAGGCAGTGATGGACTCTGTCCTGAAGATTGACCACCGGCGCGTGTTCCCGAGCTATGCCCGGCAGACGTTCGAGAGCTGGTACCGCAAGCATGCTGCCGAACAACAGCAGAACTTCCGCAAGCACGTGAGCTACTTCCACGGCTGCTATGCCAACTACAACTACCCACAGTTGGGCAAAGACCTGGTGAAGGTCATGAATGCCGCCGGATACGGCGTACACCTGCTGGAGAAAGAGAAGTGCTGCGGCGTGGCACTGATATCGAACGGCCTCATCAACCAGGCAACCCGTCAGGGCAAACACAACATAGCCTCCATCCGCCGCTCGGTAGTGGAACAGGACATGCCCGTCATCGGGACCTCCTCGACATGCATCTTCACGCTGCGCGACGAATATCCCCATCTGCTCCACATCGACAATGCCGACGTGCGCAACCGTGTGGAGCTGGCGACCCGCTTCCTCTTCCGCCTCATCGACGAGGGCAAGCTCAAGCTGGTCTTCCGCAAGGACTACAAGAAGCGCGTTGCCTACCACACCGCCTGCCACATGGAGAAGCTGGGATGGGCCATCTACTCAACGTCGCTGCTGCGGATGATTCCGGGACTCGACTTCGTGATGCTCGACTCACAGTGCTGCGGTATTGCCGGGACCTATGGATTCAAGAAAGAGAACTACCGAACGTCGCAAGGCATCGGTGCCCCACTCTTCCGCCAAATCGAATCGCTGGGACTCGACTACGTGGCAACAGACTGCGAGACGTGCAAGTGGCAGATCGAGATGTCGACTTCCGTCCCGGTGATGAACCCGGTGTCCATCCTGGCCGAGGCACTCGATGTGGAAGCCACGTTTCAAGCAAACCGGTAAGATGCTTTCCCGACACAAGAACCATCAGACGAATATTCATTCAATACTCTATAAACTCATTAATACCATGTCATTTCTAACTCCTCCTCCTCACAAGCCCGAGTTGCCCAAAGAGCAAATCGACTCGACTTACAAGGCACTGCGATGGCAAGTATTCATCGGAATCTTCGTCGGCTATGCCGGCTACTACCTCGTACGCAAGAACTTCACGATGGCTATGCCCCAATTGGAAGAAATGGGCTACGAACATGCCGCCCTCGGCATCGCCATTTCAGCCAACGCCATCGCCTATGCGTTCTCCAAGTTCCTCATGGGCAGTGTGTCCGACCGTAGCGATGCACGCAAGTTCCTTCCGTTGGGACTGCTCCTCTCTGCCGGTGCTACCCTGCTGATGGGCACCACCCTCGGTGTCTCCTCACTCGCCATGATGTTCATCCTCCAATTCTGCATCGGCTGGTTCCAAGGCATGGGCTGGCCTCCCTGCGGACGCGTCATGACCCACTGGTTCTCCATCAAGGAGCGCGGCACGAAGATGTCCATCTGGAACTGTGCACACAACGTCGGCGGAGCCTTGGTCGGCCCGATGGCTGCCTACGGACTCATCTGGTTCGGCGGCTGGCAGGAAGGCACGTTCTGGTTCCCCGGAATCGTTGCCATCATCATCGCCCTCATCGCGTATGCACTGATTCGTGACACGCCGCAGTCATGCGGATTGCCCTCCATCGAGAAGTACCGCAACGACTACCCGAAGAACTACAGCGCCAAGAGCGAGGAAGTGCTCACCACGAAGGAAATCTTCTTCAAGTACGTGCTGAACAACAAGACACTCTGGTTCATCGCCTTTGCCAACGCTTTCATCTACATGGTGCGCTATGGCTGTCTGGACTGGGCACCGACCTACCTGCAGAACGTCAAAGGCTATAATCTGAAAGACATCGGTTGGGCTTACTTTGCCTATGAGTTTGCTGCCATCCCGGGTACGATTCTCTGCGGCTGGTTGAGCGACAAGGTCTTCAAGGGACGCCGCGCCATCACCACGATGATTTACATGGTGCTGGTAGCCGCCTTCATCCTCATCTACTGGTTCACCCCGGCAGGTCACCCGATGCTCGACACCATCTGTCTGATTGCCATCGGCTTCCTGATTTACGGTCCGGTGATGCTCATCGGCGTACATGCGCTTGACCTGGCTCCGAAGAATGCAGCAGGAACAGCAGCCGGTCTGACCGGTTTCTTCGGCTACTTCTTCGGAACAGCTCTCCTGGCAAACATCTGCGTCGGCTTCGTTGTCGACCACTTCGGATGGAACTGGTATTTCATCCTGATGCTGGCAGCTTGTACCCTCGCCTTCCTCTTTATCAGTTTCACCTATAAAGAAGAACAATATCTGGTTAAAGGTAAATAAATCTCAAATCGGGACGACGGCATTCTGACAACCGTCGTCCCCCCTCCCTCCCCAAAAACGCATTACTAATTCAATCTAATATCAACAACTATGTTTGGAAATCTGATCCGTTTAGGCCTCACTTGCAGTGTTGCCATGGCTATGTTCGCGTCCTGTGAACACCAAGACTTTACTAACACCTACGAAGATGTTGACCGCGTGCAAGTGAATCACATCTCCGACGAAATGGCCAAAGTGAGAGACTATGTCCCTCGCATGGCAGTCATCGCCCACCGTGGCTCTACATTCTGGACTCCTGAAGAAACTGAGGCTGCTTATCGTTGGGCTCGTGAAATGGGCGCCGACTATCTGGAAGCAGACTTGCAATGCTCAAAAGACGGAGTCGTACTGGCACTTCATGACGACAACCTCAGCCGTACAACAGACATTGAAGACGTATACGGCGAGAGTTTCCCGACCGAAGTACGGCGTGCATTCTATAAAAAGCACTACAAAATGACTGATGCACAGGCAGACGCTCAGATCGAAAAGGATAAAGCTGCATTTGTTCCTTACTACGCCAAATCATATATGTACGAAGAACTGTTGGCACTGGATGCCGGCACATGGTTCAATGATGCTTCTCCCGAACAGGGCCGTACAGGTTTCTCCGCACGTGGCGGTGTACACCAATACATCTCGGCCCTGGTTGACTTGATCAACTATGCAAAAGGCAAAAAGCTGGACCGTGAGAATGGTACAGGTGAACGTATTTATACAATCACAAAGACCGGAGACCCGAACTCTTACACGGAAGGAGACAAACTGGTCTATACATTCAGCTATGTCAATGATGACGTGGACAGCGGTAACCGCCCGGGTATCTACATCGAGTTCAAGGAATCATGGCTGAACCCGACAACTTTTGAAAAAGACGTTTATCAGGAATTGGCAAAGTATGACTATAACATCATCGAAAAGCCCTCGACTGAAACAGCTTTCTATAAGGATGGTAAAGTGAATGTAGGTAATACCAACGGTCGCGTTATCCTGCAAACCTTCTCGCTGGAAAGTCTCCGTCGTACAGGAGATGTGTTCCAAGGCAAAATTCCCATGTGCTTCCTCTTCTGGGAAGGCACGGCTGCAACAGACCTTATCTATGACACCCCGTCAGGTTATGCATCCTTCATAAACTTGGGATTACAGCACAAAGCTCACATCATCGGTCCGAGTATCGCCGGTGCTCCCAATAATTATCCTGAAATGAACGCTCCGTGGCAAGCTTATCTTATCAAGAAGTCCGGCATGCTGAACCACCCGTATTCATTCGACTCCCGCGAACAGATGGGCAAGTATTTCGGTGAATACAACTGGGGCAACGAAGGCGGCTCTCTCTTTGAACCTCCTTATCTCGACGGCGCATTCACCAACCGTACAGAGTTGACTCTGCAATATTTCATCGACAAAGGCGTACGCAACAAAAACGCCGTACAGACAGTGCCCGATCCTCGTCAGCTCTTGGACAAACTGGGATATGTGAAGTAACGAATACTAACCTCTTAAACGACAAAAAACAATGAAAAGACATATATTATTCTCGACCCTGGTTGCTATGACTCTTGCCGGCACAGCCGTAGCACAAGACTTCGATACCAACCCCGTCATCAAATACGAGAACAAGGAACAGAAGGTGAAATTCACCGTCGGTGCCCGTTTCATGGCTGATGCCGCTTATTACCACACGGACTTCACACCGTTGAAATCAGGTGTAGCCATCACCGACTCGCGTATCCGTACCTCCATGACATACGACAACTGGTACTTCTATGCAGATTTCGATTTTTCCAAGGGTAAGTTCTCCCAAAAGAACATCTTCCTGCAATATACGTTGAAGGATACAGACATGTGGAACCACTCGTTCAAAGCTGGTTACTACAACAATCCTTCAACCATGGCAAACAACACCAGCCGTGGCAGTCTGCACTTCATTTCACGTGCCGCCTCTTCAAATGCTCTTTCAGCCGGACGTGAACTGGGTGTCAGCTACAAAGCATACAACAACAACTTCTTCTTCAATCAGGGAGTCTTTGCCGAAAACAAGTACAATGACCAAGTGGACGGCTATCAAGGAGTGACTTTCGGCGGCCGTTGGTTATGGCGTCCGGTGAACGACGAAGACCAGACATTCCACGTTGGTGCGACCTTCCGCTATGCACGTATCAATACAGGTGAAGAAGATGGCAATGTATTGAAGACCAACCTGAAGTTCGGTTCTACCATGCAGACTTACGTAGACGACTTCCACTTTGCAAGTGCTGAAATTCCTTGGGCAAAGAATGTGTTTGATGCCGGTGCTGAAGCACTCTACCGTACACCCAAATTCTTTGCACGGGGCGAATACATGTACAAGCACGTCACCAAAGACCGTGACGACATGACTCTCTTCATGAACCAGCTCGGTGGCAGCCAGTCATGGACTACCTTGGAATCATGGCAAGCAGGCAATCCCCTGGCTTCAAACAGCTTCCACGGTGGATACGTAGAAATGGGTTACCAAATCTTCGGCAATGGCTACAAGTATGACAATGGAGAAGCTTTGCTGAAAGGTTGGGATGGCCGCTCACTGGAAATCGTTGCCCGTTACAATTACCTTGGAATGAATGACATTAAGGACGGTGAGTTCTATTTACCGGGACGTGACCAGTATTATCCGACGGGTGAAGTACAGGATTATCCTGCCAAATCTACCAGCATCGGTGGTGGCAACATGCACTCCGTAACACTTGGCGCCAACTATTCATTCAACAAATACGCACAAGTGTTATTGGAATACACCTACAATCGCCTCGATCGTGATAAATATCAATACGACAAGAACATCCATACCGTTCAGGCACGTTTGCTCTTCTCGTTCTAAAGAGACAATCTCTTGCCGCGAGGCAACAGTTTTCAATAGGTAATCCAACCAATAAGACAAGTGAGAATAAGAAGCTAATAGATATATCTCTCCAACCACTCATACTACTTTTTTAGCACACTTTCTATTCTCACTTCCGTAAATCTTTTAGGTCATGAGTTGAAAAGGGATACGTCCAGTCGCCAGACAACGTATCCCTTTTCTTTGGAACAAACAGACTGGCATCTGCTTGTCTTATGAAAGGAAAAGCTTCAGCTACACATGCCATCTTATATTTTTGAACATTTACCGAATACCTCTATTTATTGACGATTATTTCATCTATTCCTGAAATCATGATATAAATACAAGTATCAGAGTATGATAGAATTCTGCGACAAGCTGTCGCAGTTATTGACAGAACCAGAGCTATGGTAGCCACAGCAAGGCGTTCTGCCAAATACTCCTTGCCCATCTCCTTCTTCCGAGATGAAGCTGTACCATAATTCTGCCACACCCTCCGAACATTTGCGTTTGACCAAGCAAACACAAGCCTTCGAACGGACAAACACAAGCGTTTGACCTGACAAACTAATTGGTTTGATATAGGTAAATATCATACTCAGCCTATCAAAGTATCATACTTAGCTTAGAAAGGTATTATACTTAGACCACCTAAGTATTATACTTAGGGTGCCTAAGTATAATACTTTGGTCCATCAAACTACTATGTTTGTCAAGTCAAACACTTGTGTTTGGTGAGTCAAACTAATGTGTTTGGTGAATCGAACACTTGTGTTTGCCGCGATAAAGTCTGGAAAACGGAAGGGAACTCGACAGTCAGAGGCTTTGAAACATACCAAAGGCGTAAAGACACGGAACGGACATACATCCGGTCCGGTGACTTTACGCCTTTGTGCATCAATCGCCTTCGGTCTTCCTCAGACGTCAGCGGTCATACTCCGGCATGGGGTTGAAGCTGATGACGCGTTCCGGTACGGGGAAGATGTAACGCGGGTCATTGGGCGGAAGCGTCCAGGAACCATCGTTTCCAGCAGTGTGGGTGATGGTCTTCGCAAACCAGGACTCGCGGTTCATCCGCTTCAGGTCGATGAGACGGTAGAGGCCTACGAAAGCGAACTCACGACGGCGCTCGTCGATGACCAGGCGGAGCACCTCTTCACGCGACAGCGACGTCGGTGTGGCATAGTGCACATTGTTGCGGATACGCTTGTCACGCAGGGTGTTCAGACGCTCCAGGGCACGGTCGACATCGCCTACACGGGCTTCACATTCGGCTGCGATGAGGTAGATTTCCGGCGTCCCCAGACCCACGTTCATGTCGACATACGGCATGTAGGTCGTAAAGCCGCGGAAGTAGTCAGGACGTCCTCCGTTGATGGTACGGTCGCACGAGTCGGTACAGTAGTACAGCTCCTTACGCATGTCTGCCTGCCCCTCCGTCAGGTCCTTGCGGAAGGTCTCCAACAAGTCGTCGGAAGCCGCCACTACAGCGAAGAGGTAGGAAGTGTTGTTCGGCGTACGGGTATAGATGTTCTCTTCATTGTCCTGCGGGTCGGGATACTCCTCGCCGTTGTCGCTGCGGACGATACGGCCGAACGTGCCGTGGTCGAGCACCTCATATTCCGTCAGGTCGATGAGGTAAGAGTTGGACTCCAGTGCGGCATTGGCATTCGTCAGTGCCTCCTCATAGCGGCCCATGTAGAGGTACATCCGTGAGAGGAACGCCTGGCCTACACTCTGGCTGGGAGCGAACGGATGGTTCACCACCTTGGCGAGACAGGGCACCGCCTCATTCAGGTCTTCCTCTATCTGACGGTAGACCTCCGCCACGCTGGCACGCGGATATTGTTCACCCGTCATCACCTCGCTCAGCACCAGAGGCACGCCATAGTCCGTGTCGGCAGTCTCGGCGTCATAATGATTGCCGTAGAGATTGACCAGGTTCAGGTATTCGAAGGCACGTCCTACGATCGCCTCGCCCCACACGCGCTTCCGGTCCGTATCCTTGCCGTCGGTCGTGGCAAGCACGTTGTTGATGATGGCATTGTAGGTGAAGATGTGTTCATAACCGTCGTTCCAGATGGCGTCGTCGTCGCTGGGCAGGAAGATGTCGCCCTCGGCAAACGAATAGGCGTTGCGCATCTCCTGGCTCTTGTCCATGTAGTCGAAAGAAGTATAGTTGGTCACCGCCCCGGTCGAAGCGTTCGTATTCTGGATCTCGCCCCGTCCGGTGAGACGGATGTCGTCGGTGAAGAACAAGGGATACACGTCGAGCGAACGGTAAAGAGACTGACCGTTGAGCAACATCTGATAGTCACTGAGTGTCTCGGGGATCATCTCGCCCTTGGGCTGGTTGCCCAGCCAGTCGTCGCATGCCGCCAGCGAGCACACCATGCCGGCACATGCCAGATATTTCATTATAGTCTGTTTCATCATTTGTCTGTTCGTTTAGAAGTTTAGCGATAAACCGAGGGTCCATGTCGGCGGGATGCGGTAGCCGCGCGAGGGCGACAGTGTCCGTCCGCTCCACACCTCGGGGTCGAGGTGGCGCTTGTTGGCAGCCCAGTAGAAGAGGTTCTGCACCTGGAGGCTCACACGCAGGTTCTCGGCATAGAACTTGTTGACGAGCACCTTGGGGAAGGTGTATGAGAGGGTCACGTCGCGGAGCTTGATGTAGTCGCCTTTCTGCACATGCTTGTCGGCAGCCGACCACAGGTACTCCGAGTAGGTGTGGCTCGTGCCATAGAGGAATGCCGGAGCCATGTCGGGGTCCTTCTCGTCGCCCGGCTGTTGCCAGAACTTCAGCCTTCCGCGGTCCACCACGCCTGCATAGTTCAGCACGGGGTAACGGTTCCACAGGTAGCCGGCTGCCACGTCACGCAGGACATGTCCGCCATAGTAGACAAACATGAAGTCAAGGTCAAAGCCTTTATACGACAGGCGGTTCTGCAAGGCTGCCGAGTAGGGAGGGTCTGCCGTTCCGGCATACTTCAGGTCTTCCGGTTCCAGCTCGCTGTAGGACTTCACGATGGTGCCGTCTGCCTTGTAGGCTGTCGGGTATCCCTCTTCGTCCAGTCCGGCATAACGGATGACCCACATGGCATTCATCGGCTTGCCTTCGCGGTTCTGCAGGCTGTAATAGTAGTCCATGGCCGAGGAACCGCTCGCCTCCACACGGGTCAGCTTGTTCTTGTTGTAGCTGAAGGTGAAGTTGGTGGTCCAGGAGAAGTCGCGCCCGACGAAGTTTCTGCTTTCCAGGGTCAGTTCCACACCGCGGTTGTACATCTCGCCGTAGTTGAGCAGCAGCGACGGCCATCCGGTGGTGGGGTCGGTCTGCCGGTTGCCGAGCAGGTCGGAAGTCTTCTTGTTGTAGAACTCCAACGTACCGTTCAACCGGTGTTTGAACAGGCTGAAGTCCACTGCCAGGTTGAACACCTTGGTCTTCTCCCAGCGCAGGTTCGGGTTGGGCGGTGTGCTGATGACGGCGTATGTCTCGTTGGTGTAGGAGTTCGGACGGCTGCTGACCGAAGCAATCATATAGGGACTGGTCACGGTGGTGGTGTTTCCATTGATACCGTAAGTCGCACGCAGCGCCAGTCGGTCAATCACGTTCCAGTCCTCCAGTGCCACATACTGTGCACCTGCCGACCACAAGGGACGGTACTTGTACTTCGGGTCCATGCCGAAGAGGTTCGACTGGTCGATGCGGACGCTCGCCGTTCCTGTCAGCCGACGGTCAAAGGTGTAGGAGGCATTGGCATAGAAGGAGACGTAACGGCGGTCCACGTAAGAGAACGAGTCGCTCGCCGAGTCATAGTAATAGTAGTTGCCTGACACCGACTGCGTCCCATTGATGCCGTTTGCCGCCTCGATCTCGTCCATCAGCGTATAAGCCAGGGTCATGTCGTCATAGCCCACCTTGTTGAGCGACGTCGCCTGCGTCACGACTTTCCGCCGCTCCGCACCGAGCAACGCCTGTACGCTGTGGCGTCCGCCGGTGAAGTCCTTGTTGAAGTTGAGCTGCATACGGAAGGTGTATGACTTCTTCTTCTGCCAATTCTCGTTCATCCGTCCGCCGACAGGGAAGTAGTGGGTGATGGCCCCGTTGTCCTCGATGACGGTGGCATCGTTGATTTCCGACTTCACATCGTAGTAGTCCTTCGAGTAGTACTGCTTGTTATAGACGCTGGTGTTCTCCGTCTGGTAGAGCACGTCGAGGTCCAGTCCCTCCATGAACGTGAGCTTCATGCCGAGGTTGATGTTGTAGTACTTGGACTCATAGTTATAGTGTGCCTTGTCCATCTCGTTGACGGGGATGTAGGTCTCGTCCTGCAGGCCCAGCTCGTTCAGGCGGTCCAGCTCATACTGGCTCTTGCCCATGTACCATTGCGCCGGGGTGCCGTCCTCGTTGTACAGCATGCGGTAGGAAGGACCGGAATAGAGGTTGCTGTACGCCGAGAAGCCGTTGTCATAGCTCCGGTCCACATTGCTGGTGAGCAGGCCGACGTTCACACGCATCCACTTGAAAAAGTCGAACTGGTTCTTCAGGTTGACGCCGATGCGCTGGGTCGACTGTTCCTTCTCGTAAGGCAGGTTCTCCTCGTAGTTGGCGGAGAAGGCATACTTGTAGATGTCCGACCCTCCGCTGAAGGACAGGTTGTGCTGGTGGGTGATGTCCGCCTTGCGCAGCAGGCTCTTCAGCTGACCATAGCGGTCGAGGCTGCGGTAACGGTCCATCTCGGCATTGAAGTCCGCCTCGCTGATGACGCCCTGCTCCTTCTTATAGAGCAACGTATAGACCTCGTTGTACGAGCTGCGCTCCGTCAGGATGTCGTTCACACTGTTGTGCTTGAGTCCGAAGAGGGTCTCCTGCAGGTCGACCAGCTCGGCACTCGACGTGAGATTCAGGTAGTCGCGGTCGGGCAACGGCTCGAACTTGATGCTTCCGTTGTAGCTGACACGGGTGCGTCCGTCTTGTCCCAAGCGGGTCGTGATGACGATGACGCCGTTTGCCGAACGGGCACCGTAGATGGAGGCTGCGGTCGCATCCTTCAGGACGGTCACATTGACAATGTCTGATGGGTTGAGGGCTTCGATGTCGCCTTCAAAGGGAATGCCGTCGACCACATAAAGCGGAGTCTTCTCTCCTCTGAGGGTAGAGACACCACGGATCTGCGGCGTGCTGCCGGGCGTATGCTGCAAACCTGCCACCATACCTTCCATACGGTCCAGGATGTTGGTCTGCAGTTTCCCCTGCATGTCTTCGGGAGTAATGACAGAGAATGAACCGGCGGCACGCTCCTTGGAGATGGTCTGGTAACCGGTCACCACGACTTCGCTCAGCTGGGTGTCGTCGGCATGCAGGGAGAGTTCCAGGAAGGTACGTCCCGGTCTGACCGGTTCCTCGATGGTTTCATAGCCGATGAACGACACCACCAGGATTTGCCCCGGAGCCACCTTCAACGAGAAGCGTCCGTCGATGTCGGTCACCGTTCCTATCTTATTGTTTCCTTTCACATAAACACTGGCCCCGGGCACCGGGTCACCATTTTCATCACGGACCACTCCAGTGAGGGTCATCGTCTGCTGGGTCGCCTCCATGCCTGCCGCTACAGGCTCATGCAGAGACGCTTCACCCGGCATCGGCACTGTCAGTGCCAACATGGAGAAGAGCGCAAAAATCTTACCCCCCCCCACGGGTTTTCTAAAGCTGTTCATACAGGTTCTTGTTTTTGATTATGATTGTTTTCCTTGATTCATTTCCGCTTTGCCGCAGGCTTCGGCTTCAGCGCATCGGGGCGCATCGAGTAGGTCTTCTTGCCTTGTGCAGGTTCAGCCAGCAAGGCAGACGGCACATTGGCTCCTGCCGGCAGACGCTTCAGGAGCTTCTCCAGGGCGTCGGCATATTCCTGATGGATGAAGGCATCGTCGCGGTCACTCTGGTTGTAGGCGATGTAGCGGAGGTATTCCACACACTTGTTGAACCACACGTCAGGCAGTTCCTCGCTACCGTAGCTCAAGCGCACCATGTACTTCAACCGCCCGATCAGCGTCTGCTGGTCGACCTGCGGATCCGCTATCAGTGCATCGATGCGCCGGATGGCGTCGTCATAGTTCTTCTGACGGATGGCATCGTTGACGCGAATCAGTTCGCAATTGAATGCCTTCCCTTCGAAGTCGCACAATGCCTCAATGACGGCAAGGTCACCGTAGGTCGTCTCTTTCGCCAGTTTGGCATCGACTGCCTCCTTGCCGAGCAAGGCACAGTAATCAGCATAATGGTCCGACAGGTCTTTCAGGTAAGGCGTCATGCCTGTGATGACCTCCACAAAGACGGGCCATACATCGTCATCCGACAGCTTGGCTTCCCCCTTCATCAGTTCGTCAAAGGCAGCCGTCACATTCCTGTGCGCATAGATGGAGTGTTCGTAACGGATGTAGTCAAGCAGGAAAGCCCGTTCACGGTTGCCTGCAGCATACTGTTCTTCCAGGTAGAAAGAGCGCAATTCGGGCGTCAACGCGCTACGTCCCGTGCGGATGAACTGCTCCCCCGTCTGACGGCTGCTGCTCCGGTGTACCATCTCCCCGGTAGCAGGATCCACGAAGGCATAGGTCGGATAGCTCCTTACGCCATACTTTCGGGCAAGTTCGACTCCTTCCCCGTGCTCCGCGTCAATCTTCGCGCAGACAAAGTGCTCGTTGTAGAACGCACCGACGTCCGGCAATGTAAACACGGTCTGTGCCATGTTCAGGCAGGGACCACACCATTGCGTGTAGAAATCAATAAAGATAAGCTTGTTCTCGGCTTTCGCCTTTGCAACAATCTCTGCCCATGACTGATGGGTGAACCGGATGCCCGGTTCCTGTTCTTCGCTCACCTGCATGATGTCAGCCGGCACCCCTAATGTGGTCTCGGCGCCCCTAACGCCGGAAGCCAATGCCGCTACAGTCAAAAGCATGCAAGCCTTTGAGCATAACATTCTTTTCATCAATGTACAAATTTTATAGTAGGTTCTTTTTCTTCGTATATTTATCGTTTAGCCTATTTATATCCTGCATCGCTTTCAGGTATCTTCTTTCCGAGGCTAAAATCTGACAGATTCAAAGATAATCCGTCTGTTTAACATTTATGTTGTGGGTGCAAAAGTAACATTTTTTCCTATTCGGAAGATTATTTACCCTAAAAAACATTCAGCTGTCACAAAAACAGTTACGAGCCTCCTCGCATCGGGGCATCCCTGCGGCGCACGTTTTTCAACTTACGTCCTCCCTGCCATCGCGCATAATAAGGTATATATCCCCCTGCCGACCTGCCACATCAGGCAAGCATTCAGTGTCACAGAGCCGGTCCCATAATCTACAATTATCCTTACATTTCATGCTCATTACAAAAACGGGGGCTTCATTGACCTACATCAAGAAAAAGGCTGTTTTTATGTTTTAAAGCATGTTTTCCCTTGACACGAGCAAAAAAGCCCCTATCTTTGCAGCGTAATTCAGAAATGAGTTACGAAGGATAACAAGTAGATAGGATAATTAGTAAAGGTAAAAAGATTTAATTATTTTAATTATGACAGCACAACTTTCTATTTTGGTTGCTATTGTAGCCGTGTTCGCTGTATTGAGCGTTATCGCAGTGGTACAAACGAACGTTAAGAAGTAAACGAGATTCAAAGTTTTCCTAGTGAGAATTTTCTCACTGGGAATAGTGTAAGGACAGGAAGCTCTTAAAATGCCAGAGCAAGCCTGCTTTCTTTAGAAATTACAGCATTCATTGAAATAAGCAAGAGGATGGGTCACAGCAGTGGCGCATCCTCTTTGCATTTTACCCATCAGACTTGTACACACGGACAGGGGAAACAGGAATCATACACGTCCCTGCAGAGACTGTCCGGACGATATTCCAGAGATGCCTATGAAAAAAGGACAGCCTCACCAGGAGACTGTCCTCTCTTCATATATAGTGTATCTATATTATTCAGCTTTCGGGGCTTCTTCAGCCGGAGTTTCCACGGTAGCTGTTGCTTCAGTTGCAGGGGCTTCAGCAGCTGCAGCAGCACCACCCTTCTTCGAACGACGGGTACGCGTCTTCTTGGCAGCCTTGTCTTTTGCCATGTTCTCGTTGTAGTCAACCAGTTCGATGAAGCAGATTTCTGCATTGTCACCGGCACGACGACCCAACTTGATAATGCGGGTGTAACCACCCGGACGGTCAGCCACTTTCACAGAGATTTCCTTGAACAACTCTGTTACGGCATATTTATCTTGCAAGTAGCTAAATACGACACGGCGAGAGTTGGTCGTATCGTTCTTAGACTTGGTGATCAAAGGCTCAACGTACTTCTTCAGCGCTTTAGCCTTTGCAAGAGTCGTAGTGATTCTTTTGTGCTTGATCAGAGAAATGGCCATGTTTGACAACATTGCGCTTCTGTGAGAAGCAGTACGACCCAAATGGTTGAATTTCTTATTGTGTCTCATTGTTTATTCTTTGTCTAATTTATATTTAGAAATGTCAGTTCCAAACGACAGATTCAGACTTTCGAGCAAATCATCAAGCTCCGTAAGCGATTTCTTACCAAAGTTTCTGAACTTCAAGAGGTCAGTCTTGTTGAATTGAACCAGGTCACCCAGGGTCTCCACATCGGCAGCCTTCAAACAGTTCAAGGCGCGGACAGAGAGATCCATGTCAACAAGTTTGGTCTTCAACAGCTGACGCATGTGCAATACCTCCTCATCAAACTCTTCATTGCCATCGGCGTCGGAGTTCTCCAACGTAATCTTCTCATCGGAGAAGAGCATGAAGTGGTAGATCAAGATTTTTGCAGCTTCTTTCAGTGCATCCTTCGGGTGAATGGAACCGTCCGTCGTAATTTCAAGAATCAGCTTGTCATAGTCAGTCTTCTGCTCAACGCGGAAAGGCTCAATCTGATATTTGACATTACGGATCGGAGTATAAATTGAATCGATAGGAATTACATTAACATCGGTGCAGTATTCGCGGTTTTCGTCAGCGGGGACGTATCCACGACCTTTGTTAATGGTCAAATCGATCTGCATGGTTGCTTTTGAATCTAAATGGCAAATAACTAATTCAGGATTTAACACTTCAAATCCAGTCAAATACTTACCTATATCACCTGCCTTAAATTCATTTGAATTCTCGATAGTAATACTTACTTTTTCGTTCTCGAATTCCTCTACTATTTGTTTAAATCTGACTTGCTTCAGATTCAGGATAATATTGGTCACATCCTCTTTCACTCCCGGAACGGCTGCAAACTCATGCTCAACCCCCGCAATGCGGATGGTATTGATGGCAAACCCCTCGAGAGAGGAAAGGAGGATACGGCGCAAGGCATTACCGACGGTAATACCAAAGCCGGGCTCAAGCGGACGAAACTCAAATTTTCCATATTTGGAATCCGCCTCCAACATTAATACTTTATCAGGTTTTTGAAATGCTAATATCGCCATGAAACTAATTATTATTTAGAGTACAACTCAACGATCAATTGTTCTTTAATGTTTTCGGGAATATCTGCTCTTTCAGGGATGTGCAAATATCTGCCAGCCTTTGTGTTTTCGTCCCACTCCAACCAGGGATACTTGCTGTGGTTGAAGCCAGCCAGAGAGTTGGCAATCACTTCCAAAGATTTAGATTTCTCGCGAACACCTACAATTTGACCCGGTTTAACGGCGTACGAAGGGATATTAACAACTTCACCGTCTACCACAATGTGTCTGTGACCTACCAGCTGACGTGCTGCGGCACGGCTAGGAGCGATACCCAAACGATAGACGATATTGTCGAGACGAGATTCGAGAGACTGCAAGAGGATCTCACCGGTAATACCGTTGGCACTGGCGGCTTTCTCGAACAAGTTTCTAAATTGTCTTTCCAACACACCGTAAGTGTATTTGGCCTTTTGCTTTTCAGCCAACATGACACCATACTCAGAAGTCTTTCTTCTTCTGGAGTTACCATGCTGTCCGGGAGGATAGTTTCTCTTAGACAAAACTTTATCAGCACCGAAAATAGCCTCACCGAATTTACGTGCAATTCTTGATTTTGGTCCAGTATATCTAGCCATTTTTACTTCTTTGATTTAATTGGTTTACTAATGAACTTAAATTGTAGCAGCCGCGAATTACAGAAAGGAAATGCAATCCATTATTAACCAATTCAAGTTACATCATTCTATTAGGTTATCTGTATTATACTCTTCTTCTTTTGGGAGGACGACAACCGTTGTGCGGAAGCGGTGTTACGTCAATGATTTCAGTAACTTCAATACCAGCACCATGCACGGTTCTGATAGCGGACTCACGGCCATTACCAGGACCTTTCACATAAGCTTTTACCTTTCTAAGACCCAGGTCATACGCAACCTTGGCGCAGTCTTGTGCTGCCATCTGTGCTGCATACGGGGTGTTCTTCTTCGAACCTCTGAATCCCATCTTACCTGCTGAAGACCAAGAGATGATCTGACCTTCACTGTTTGCAAGAGAGACAATGATATTGTTGAATGAAGAATGAACGTGCAATTGTCCATTAGCATCCACTTTCACATTTCTCTTCTTAGCTGCGACTGTTTTTTTTGCCATATCAACAATTATTATTTAGTAGCTTTTTTCTTGTTTGCAACTGTTTTCTTTCTTCCCTTACGAGTACGTGCATTGTTCTTTGTGCTTTGTCCTCTTACGGGCAAACCGAGACGGTGGCGCACACCACGGTAACAACCAATATCCATTAATCGCTTAATGTTCAATTGTACTTCGGAACGAAGATCACCTTCCACCTTATATTCAGCACCAATGATTTCACGAATCTTGGCGGCTTGGTCATCAGTCCAATCCTTCACCTTGATATCTCTATCAACACCTGCCTTGTCCAAGATTTTTGCTGAACTACTGCGACCTATACCGTATACATAGGTCAACGCAATCTCACCTCTTTTGTTTTGAGGCAAATCTACACCAACTATTCTTATAGCCATATACTAATTATTTTTTCTGCAAAAATAATAAATTATCCTTGACGTTGTTTATACTTAGGATTTTTCTTGTTAATAACATACAAACGGCCATTACGTCTTACGATCTTACATTCTGGCGTACGTTTTTTCAATGATGCTCTTACTTTCATATCTTTATTTGTTATTTATATCTGAAAACGATTCTACCTTTTGACAAATCGTAAGGTGACATCTCCACTCTTACCTTATCTCCGGGCAGGATTTTAATGTAATGCATTCTCATTTTGCCGGAAATATGAGCCGTAATCTCATGCCCATTTTCCAACTCTACACGAAACATTGCGTTTGACAATGCTTCAACAATCACTCCTTCTTGTTCTATTGCTGCTTGTTTTGCCATATAAATTTTTAAATTGCGTTATCTCCCAAAACTTCTTCTATAAAATCAAATGTTGACAATACTTCGGCTTTTCCCTTACGCACAGCCAACGTGTGCTCAAAGTGAGCCGCCCACTTGCCATCCCGTGTACGGATCGTCCAACGGTCGGGTTCCATATAGATTTGTGGGGAACCCAAGGTAATCATCGGCTCGATTGCAATGCACATGCCGCTCTTCAACAGCACACCCGAACCTCTCTTCCCGTAATTGGGGACAGGCGGTTCTTCGTGCATTTCCTTGCCGATTCCATGTCCGACAAACTCACGGACAACTCCATAGGCATGCTTTTCACAATGATCCTGAACCGCCGAACCGATGTCTCCCAGACGTTTTCCATGGACTGCATTCTCAATTCCCTTATACAGGGCTTCCTTGGTAACCTTGAGCAACTCCCTTACTTCAGGAGCTACCTCACCTACACAGAAGGTGTAGGCTGAGTCGCCACAGAAACCATTCATGTAAGTCCCGCAATCAACCGAAACAATATCACCCTCCTGCAGAGGCTTGTCATTGGGAATGCCATGAACCACCTGGTCATTGACAGAGGCACAAATAGAGCCGGGGAAGGGTTGTCCATATTGATTCGGGAATCCCTTGAATGTCGGGATAGCCCCATTGTCACGAATGAACTCTTCGGCGACCCGATCAAGTTCCAGTGTTGTAACACCCGGTTTTATAAGTTTAGCTACTTCTGCCAAAGCTCTCCCCACAAGGAGATTGCTTTGACGAAGTAACTCTATTTCATCATCAGTCTTAAGAAATATCATCTAATGAAAACTTAATAGGCCGAAACATTAGCCGAACGACCCTTGATTCGTCCAGACTTCAGTAAACCATCATAATGTCTCATCAACAAATGACTTTCAACTTGCTGTAAGGTGTCCAGAACAACACCGACAAGAATCAAGAGAGACGTTCCTCCAAAGAAGTGAGCAAATTCAGTCTTCACACCAAAGATACCGGCAAATGCAGGAAGGATGGCAACAATTGCAAGGAACAGAGAGCCCGGCAAAGTGATGCGCGACATAATGGTATCGATATACTCTGCTGTATTCTTACCCGGCTTGATGCCCGGAATAAAACCATTGTTGCGCTTCATGTCCTCTGCCATCTGATTCGGGTTAATCGTGATTGCCGTATAGAAGTACGTGAAAAGAATAATCAGTACGGCAAATGTCAGATTGTACCAGAACCCGGTATAATCGCTCAGAGCAACAGCAAGACTGCTGACCTCACCTTGTGCACCGGAATAATTGGCAAGTGCAGCCGGAATAAACATGATTGCTTGTGCAAAGATGATCGGCATCACATTGGCTGCATTCACTTTCAAAGGAATGTATTGTCTTGCGCCACCATATTGCTTGTTGCCGACGATACGCTTGGCATACTGCACCGGAATCCGGCGTGTGCCCTGTACCAACAGGATGGCCGCAGCGATAACCAGCAACAGGAATACGATTTCAAACAAGAACATAATCAAACCACCAGCACCCGGAGAAGCCATTCTCGAAACGACTTCCTGGAAGAGAGCCTGCGGCAAGCGGGCAATGATACCGATCATGATGATCAGCGAGATACCATTACCCACGCCCTTGTCAGTGATTCTCTCACCCAACCACAGGATGAACATACTTCCCGCAGCCAGGATGATGGTAGATGAAATCATAAATAACGTCCAATCTAATGAAGCATTTAATGAACCTCCGGCCTGTGACTTCAAATTCAACAAATAGGAAGGTGCCTGGAACAATAAAATGGCTATCGTTAGATAGCGGGTATATTGATTTATCTTTCTTCTGCCGCTTTCGCCTTCGCGTTGCATTTTCTGGAAATAAGGAACTGCAACGGCCAAAAGCTGGATGACGATGGAAGCCGAGATGTACGGCATGATTCCCAACGCAAAGATAGAAGCATTAGAAAATGCACCACCAGAAAACATGTTTAACAAAGCCAACAGACCTTCGCTTGTTTGTTCATGGAGCTTGGTCAACATGTTCGGGTCAATACCCGGAAGGACAATGTATGAACCAAAGCGATAGATAGCAACAAACAATACAGTGATGAGGATCCGTTTTCTCAGATCCTCAATCTTCCATATATTCTTTAATGTTTCAATAGATCGTCTCATTGAATCAGAGTTTTACAGCGTTACCACCAACAGCTTCAATAGCGGCGACTGCACTCTTAGAAAAAGCATGTGCCTCTACATCAACTTTTGTCGTCAATGTGCCGTTACCTAACACTTTAACCAATTGTTTTGAAGAAATAAAACCAGCAGCAATCAATTCCTCGATACCAACTTTGGTCAAGTTCTTGGCATCAACCAGAGCCTGGATAGTGCTCAGGTTGATAGCTTTATATTCTACTCTGTTTATGTTCTTAAAACCAAATTTCGGAGCACGACGCTGAAGCGGCATCTGTCCACCCTCGAAACCGATCTTACGGGAATAACCAGATCTTTGTTTTGCTCCTTTATGTCCTCTTGTAGAAGTTCCACCCAAGCCAGAACCGGGACCACGACCAACTCTTTTTCTAGAGGTAGTTGAGCCGGCTGCGGGTTTCAAGTTATTCAATTTCATATCGAAACTTAATTATTGTTCAACAATACATTACTTAACGATGGCAACGAGGTGCTTTACCTTTTCCACCATTCCAAGAATTGAAGGAGTAGCTTCGTGTTCAACCACACGATTCATTTTACGGAGTCCCAGTGCATCGAGAGTTCTCTTCTGATCAACCGGAGCACCAATTCTACTTTTTACTTGCTTGATCTTAATAGTTGACATAATTTCCTCCTTATCCTCTAAATACTTTTTCCATACTTACACCTCTGTTCTGAGCGACAGTTCTAGCATCTCTCATCTCGCTCAAAGCCTGGATAGTAGCCTTCACGAGGTTGTGAGGATTGGAAGAACCCTTCGACTTAGCCAAAACGTCAGTAATACCAACACTCTCAAGTACGGCACGCATAGCGCCACCGGCAACCACACCGGTACCGGTAGAAGCCGGTTTGATGAAAACCTCTGCACCGCCGAACTTAGCAGTTTGTTCATGAGGAACAGTACCTTTCAATACCGGGACACGAGTAAGGTTCTTCTTGGCTGCCTCTACACCTTTGGCGATGGCAGCAGTCACTTCACCAGCCTTACCAAGGCCCCAGCCGATAATACCATCTTCATTACCAACTACCACAATGGCAGAGAAGGTAAACGTTCTACCACCCTTGGTCACCTTGGTAACACGATTGATAGCAACAAGTCTATCTTTCAACTCGATATCGTTCGTTATCTTAACTCTGTTATTAACTGCCATGATCTTTAAAATTTAAGTCCACCGTTACGAGCAGCATCTGCCACTTCCTTAACTCTCCCGTGATACAAATAGCCGTTACGGTCGAATACGACAGTCGTAATACCAGCCTCTTGTGCTTTCTTTGCTATCAACTCGCCGACCTTTGCAGCTTGCTCTTTCTTAGGCATGGCTTCCATGCCCAAAGAAGAAGCGGCAGCCAAGGTTCTGCCCGACAGGTCATCCACAAGCTGAACATAGATCTGCTTGTTGCTTCTGAAGACCGTCATACGAGGACGTGCAGTCGTTCCGGAAATCTTGTTCCGTACTCTATATTTAATCTTGATTCGTCTTTCTATTTTTGTTGTCATAATAATACGATTTTATGTAAATTACTTAGCACCGGCTGATTTACCCGACTTTCTACGAATTTCTTCGCCAACAAACTTAATACCTTTACCTTTGTAGGGTTCAGGTTTACGGAAAGAACGTATTTTTGAGCAAACTTGACCAAGCAATTGTTTGTCACAAGATTCCAATATAATAAGAGGGTTCTTATTTCTTTCTGATTTTGTTTCAACCTTGATCTCAGGAGGCATTTGGATAAAGATGTTGTGTGTATAGCCTAATGAGAGTTCCATAATATTGCCGTTGTTGGATGCACGGTAACCTACACCCACCAATTCCAACTCTTTCTTGTAACCTTCAGAAACACCAACAACCATATTATGTACCAATGCACGATACAATCCGTGGTAAGCATGTCTTTGCTTGGGATCATCCTGCATCATATCTTCATTTTCTACAAAGTGTACATGACCATCTTCGATAGAAACAGTAATAGCTGGATTTACATATTGGCTCAACTCGCCTTTGGGTCCTTTCACAGTGACCACATCATCCTTCAGAGTAACTGTCACTCCGGCAGGAATACTAATGGGTAATTTTCCTATTCTTGACATAGATAATCCTCCTATTAATATACGTAGCAAAGCACTTCACCACCAATCTTCAGGGCAGCGGCCTCTTTGTCTGTCATTACACCTTTGGAAGTGGATATAATCGCAATACCCAAACCGTTAATTACTCTCGGCATGTCTTTGTAGCCGGTGTACTTACGCAAACCCGGGGTAGACACCCTGATCAACTTCTTGATTGCGTTAACCTTGTTAACCGAATCATACTTCAAAGCTACCTTAATAGTACCCTGAGGACCATCTTCTACGAACTTGTAGTTCAAGATGTAACCTTTTTCAAAAAGGATCTTAGTGATTTCCTTTTTCAAGTTTGAGGCAGGAACTTCAACAACTCTGTGTTTTGCGCTGATGGCATTTCTCAACCTCGTCAGATAATCTGCTATTGGATCTGTCATATAATAAAAATTTAAATTAATCAGGACTCTCCTGACAATATTTAAAAATAAAAACTTCTTTACCAGCTTGCTTTCTTAACGCCCGGGATCAATCCATTGGAAGCCATCTCACGGAACTGGATTCTGGAGATACCGAATTGACGGATATAACCTCTAGGACGACCGGTCAACTTGCAACGGTTGTGCAAACGAATCGGGTTGGCATTCTTGGGAATTGCCTGGAGCTTCTGAGCAGCCTCATAAGCGGCAACAGGATCACCCGTGTTGACAATCTTCTTCAGAGCGGCACGTTTTTCAGCATATTTGGCTACAAGTTTGGCTCTTTTTACTTCACGAGCCTTCATTGATTCTTTTGCCATAATCTATCAGTCTTTTTTAGCGTTTTTAAACGGTAAACCAAATTCCTTTAACAAAGCATAACCTTCTTCGTCTGTTTTGGCAGAGGTTACAAAGGTAATATTCATTCCCAATATTTTAGTAATACTATCAATATTTATTTCAGGGAAAATGATTTGCTCTTGGATACCCAGCGTGTAGTTACCTCTTCCGTCGAACTTGCTTTCGATACCTTTGAAGTCACGGATACGGGGGAGAGCCACACGGACGAGCTTCTCCAGGAATTCGTACATTCTCTCGCGACGCAGCGTTACCATCACACCGATCGGCATTTTCTTACGCAACTTGAAGTTTGCAATATCCTTGCGCGAAACAGTTGCAACGGCTTTCTGACCGGTAATGGCAGTCATCTCGTTAATGGCCACATCAATAATCTTCTTGTCGGCAACAGCCATGCCCAAGCCCTGATTGATGACAATCTTCTTGAGCACGGGGATTTGCATAGAAGAAGTATACTGGAATTGGCTCTTCAATGCAGGAGCGATGCGCTCTGCATATTCTTTCTTAAGGCTAGCAGTATTACTCATTACTTGATCTCCTCTCCTGATTTTTTAGAATAACGCACTAATTTAGTTCCTTCTGAGTTCTTTCTTCTTCCCACGCGTGTCGGTTTGCCCGTCTTGGGGTCAACGACATTCAAGTTTGAGATGTGGATAGGAGCTTCCTTGCTTACTATACCACCTTGAGGATTCTTTGCGCTCGGTTTGGTGCTCTTCTTTACGATGTTCACACCTTCAACCACAGCACGTCCTTCTTTCACAAGAACTTTCAACACAGTGCCGGTTTTACCCTTATCTTCACCAGAGTTAACGTAAACTGTATCGCCCTTTTTAATATGTAATTTGCTCATTACTTAAATCCTTTACAAAATTAAAGTACTTCAGGTGCCAATGATACAACTTTCATGTTTACAGCACGAAGTTCACGGGCTACCGGACCGAAAATACGACTACCTCTAATTTCGCCTGCATTGTTCAGCAACACACAAGCATTGTCATCAAAACGAATATAAGAACCGTCAGCACGACGAATTTCTTTCTTAGTACGTACGATCAAAGCCTTAGACACTGCACCTTTTTTAATATCACTTGAGGGGATGACGCTCTTTACAGAAACGACAATCACATCTCCCACAGTAGCGTAACGCTTTCTGGTACCGCCCAAAACGCGGATGCAGAGAGCTTCCTTTGCGCCACTGTTATCACATACCGTAAGTCTGGATTCTGCTTGTATCATAATTACTTAGCTCTTTCGATTATTTCAACTAATCTCCATCTTTTAGTTTTGCTCAAGGGACGAGTCTCCATGATGCGTACGGTATCACCAATATTGCATTCGTTCTTCTCATCGTGAGCGTGATATTTCTTCGTCTTGCTGACGAACTTACCGTAAATCGGGTGTTTTTCCTTAAACTTGGCAGCAACGGTGATCGTCTTGTCCATTTTGTTGCTGATGACAACACCCATTCTTTCTTTTCTTAAATTTCTAGCTTCCATCAGGATCATTATTTATTATTAAGTTCTCTCTGGCGCAACTCCGTCTTCATGCGTGCAATAGTACGACGCAAGCTCTTGATTTGTGCAGGATTCTCCAACGGAGAGATAGAATGATTCAAAACCATCTGATTGTACTTGGCTACTTCAGCTTCGATTCTTTCTGCCAGTTCATTGGTAGCTATTTCTCTAATTTCTGCAATCTTCATAATTATGCGTTTTGATTTTGGAAGTCGTAATCACGTCTAACAATAAACTTAGTAGTAATCGGAAGTTTCTGTGCAGCCAGGCGCAAAGCTTCTTTTGCGACTTCGTAAGAAACACCTTCCACTTCAATGAGGATGCGACCCGGAGTAACAGGGGCTACAAAGCCTTCGGGGTTACCTTTACCTTTACCCATACGTACATCAGCCGGCTTGCGAGTAATAGGTTTATCCGGGAAGATACGGATCCAAATCTGACCCTGACGTTGCATATATCTGGTTACAGCAATACGGGCAGCCTCAATCTGGCGTCCTGTGATCCACTTAGTACCCAAGGACTTGATGCCGAAAGAGCCAAAGGCAAGCTGGTTACCTCTTTGGGCATTTCCTTTTTGACGGCCTTTCTGCTGTCTTCTGAATTTTGTCTTTTTCGGTTGTAACATAGTTCCTAAAATTCAAATTCGTTAGCGATTGTTTTTCTTTCTTTTGAAGTTCTTGCCTCCATTGTTGCCGCCATTTCCACCACGACCATTTTCCTTGCTCTGCACGAAGTTCGGAGCGAGTTCTCTCTTACCGTAAACTTCACCGCGGCAAATCCATACCTTGATACCCAGCAGACCTACCTTGGTCAATGCTTCAGCATGACAGTAGTCGATGTCTGCACGGAACGTATGCAACGGAGTTCTACCTTCTTTGTACATTTCAGAACGAGCCATTTCAGCACCGTTCAAACGGCCGGCAATCTGGATCTTGATACCCTCGGCACCCATGCGCATCGTGTTGGCGATAGCCATCTTGATGGCACGACGGTATGCGATCTTGCCTTCTACCTGGCGTGCGATGTTGTTTGCCACGATTACGGCGTCGAGCTCAGGACGTTTGATCTCAAAGATATTGATCTGGATATCCTTGTCGGTGATCTTCTTCAACTCCTCTTTCAACTTATCGACTTCCTGGCCACCTTTACCAATGATAATACCCGGACGAGCGGTACAAACAGTAATTGTGATAAGTTTCAGTGTACGTTCGATTACAATTCTCGAAACACTAGCTTTAGCAAGTCTGGCGTTCAAATATTTACGGATCTTGCTATCCTCCAGCAAAGCATCACCAAAGTCTTTGCCACCGTACCAATTTGAATCCCATCCTCTGATAATACCCAGACGATTGCTTATCGGATTAACTTTCTGTCCCATTACTCTTAGTTTTGATTATCATTAGTATTAATCGTATCAACGAACAAAGTCACGTGGTTCGAACGTTTGCGGATTCTGTAACCTCTACCCTGCGGAGCCGGTCTCATGCGCTTCAGCGTCGGACCGCAATCAACAAAAATCTTCGTTACAAACAATTCGCCGTCTTCAGCCTTGCGATCGTTTTTCTGTTCCCAGTTAGCAATAGCAGAGCGCAACAGCTGTTCCACTCTGGCAGAAGCTTCTTTAGAAGAAAACTTCAAGACACCAAGTGCTCTGTTCACTTCCATACCACGAATCATATCTGCAACCAAACGCATCTTACGCGGAGAGGTAGGAACATTTTGCAACTTTGCAAAATACATGGTCTTAAGGGCTTCTTTTCTTTTTTCAGCCGAAATTCTTTTTCTTGCTCCCATTATTTAGCTTTTCTTTATTATTTCAGATAAATGCCTGTTTATTTTTTCTTGTTGCCAGCGTGTCCACGGAAGGTACGTGTCGGAGCGAACTCGCCCAGCTTGTGACCTACCATGTTTTCTGTAACATAAACAGGGATGAATTTATTTCCGTTATGAACTGCAATAGTATGCCCTACAAAATCAGGGGAAATCATTGAAGCTCTGGCCCAAGTCTTAACAACAGACTTCTTGCCGCTCTCATTCATGGCGAGCACCTTCTTTTCAAGTTTGACGTTAATATATGGACCTTTTTTTAATGAACGACTCATAATTTACTCAATTAACCTTGTTATTACTTTCTTCTTTCGATAATGTACTTAGAAGATTGTTTCTTCGGAGCTCTTGTCTTCAAGCCCTTAGCATACAATCCCTTACGTGATCTCGGATGACCTCCAGAAGCGCGTCCTTCACCACCACCCATCGGGTGATCAACAGGGTTCATTACAACACCACGGTTGTGAGGACGGCGACCCAGCCAACGAGAGCGACCGGCCTTACCGGAGCTTTCCAATGCGTGGTCTGAGTTACCTACGCTACCAATGGTAGCTTTACAAGCGCTGAGGATCTGACGAACCTCACCTGAAGGCAATTTGATGACGCAATACTTACCTTCTCTTGAAGTCAATTGAGCAAAGTTACCAGCTGATCTTACCAACACAGCACCCTGACCCGGACGCAATTCGATGTTGTGAATCACGGTACCAACGGGGATGTTCTGGAGGGGAAGTGCATTACCAATCTCAGGCGCTGCATTCTCACCGGACATCAAAGTGCTGCCTACCTGCAATCCATTAGGAGCAATGATATAGCGTTTTTCACCATCAGCGTAAAACAACAAAGCGATACGAGCCGAACGGTTCGGATCGTATTCAATTGTCTTAACCACTGCGGGAACACCGTCTTTGTTTCTCTTGAAGTCAATGAATCTGAATTTTCTCTTGTGGCCACCACCAATGTAGCGGACAGTCATCTTACCTACATTGTTACGACCACCTGAAGAACGTTTTCCACTTACAAGAGATTTTTCTGGTACCGATGCAGTAATCTCTTCAAAAGTACCAATAATCTTATGTCTCTGCCCCGGTGTTGTGGGCTTAAATTTACGTACTGCCATCTTCTATTTAAATATTGCTATAAAAATCAATAGTATCGCCCTCTTTCAAAGTCACAATTGCTTTCTTATAAGCATTTCTACGACCTTTCACAAGTCCGGCTTTCGTATAACGAGTCTTGTTCTTACCGGAATAGTTCATCGTGTTGACACTCTCCACGGTCACGTTATACATCGCTTCTACTGCACTCTTAATCTCAAGTTTGTTAGCCTCAGGACGCACAATAAATCCGAAACGATTGCTCTTTTCGGATATTGCGGTCATCTTCTCTGTCACTAACGGTTTTACAATAATTCCCATTATCTAAGCCTCCTTATTTTGCAAAGTTATCAATGCTCTTCAGCGAGCTTTCAGTAATCACGAGAGTATCTGCCTCCAAAACTTTGTAAGTATTCAGATCTGAAGCAATTATAACGTTTGCACGCTTGATGTTACGAGCTGACAAATATACATTTTTATTACTTTCCGGCAAAACGAGAAGCAACTTCTTATCAGAAACTTTAAGATTATTTGTCATTTCTACAAAGTCCTTAGTCTTAGGAGCTTCGAAGGTGAAGTCCTCAACTACGACGATGGCATTCTCACGTGCCTTGTATGACAGAGCTGAGCGACGTGCCAAATCTTTTACTTTCTTGTTCAGCTTGAACCAATAGTCACGAGGTTTGGGACCGAACACGCGGCCACCACCTACCAATACCGGTGAGTTGATGTCACCGCGACGAGCACCGCCGCCACCTTTCTGACGACCCAATTTACGAGTAGAACCGCTGATTTCGCTTCTTTCTTTTGATTTGTGAGTTCCCTGGCGTTGGTTTGCCATGTATTGTTTCACAGCCAAGTAAATAGCGTGATCATTGGGTTCAATTCCGAAGATAGATTCGTTTAACGCTACCTTTCTTCCGGTCTCCTGACCGTTAATGTTATATACGCTAACTTCCATTATTTCTCAATTATTACGATTGAACCTTTGTAACCCGGAACAGAACCTTTGATGAGCAGAAGGTTGTGCTCAGGAATCACTTTTAATACTTGCAAGTTGTGAGTAGTCACACGATCACCACCCATCTGACCTGCCATGCGCAATCCCTTGAATACACGTGCGGGATATGAACAAGCACCGATAGAACCCGGTTTGCGGGCACGGTTATGCTGTCCGTGAGTAGTCTGGCCTACACCACCGAAGTGATGTCTTTTTACAACACCCTGGAATCCTTTTCCCTTAGAAGTGCCGATTACGTCCACGTAGGGAGCATCGTTGAACAGTTCTACGGTGATTACGTCACCCAAGTTTAACTCGTTTTCAAATCCTTTGAACTCGGCCAAGTGGCGCTTCGGAGTTACTCCGGCTTTCTTAAAGTGACCCATCAGCGGTTTGCTGGTATTCTTCTCTTTTGCTTCCTGGAAGCCTACCTGAACAGCTGCATAGCCATCTTTTTCTACACTCTTAATCTGAGTAACTACACAAGGACCAGCTTCGATAACAGTGCATGGTACGTTTTTACCATCAGCACTGAAGACGGATGTCATTCCGATTTTCTTTCCTAATAATCCTGGCATTTCAGTTAATTTTTAATGGTTCGTTTAAACTTTAATTTCCACTTCTACCCCACTCGGCAGTTCCAACTTCATCAGTGCGTCTACAGTCTTTGCTGTGGAGCTGTAAATGTCAATCAGACGCTTGTAAGAAGAGAGCTCGAATTGCTCGCGAGACTTCTTGTTTACGAAGGTTGAACGGTTCACAGTGAAGATGCGCTTGTGAGTAGGCAAGGGAATCGGGCCGCTTACGATGGCGCCGGTTGCTTTCACTGTCTTTACAATCTTCTCAGCAGACTTGTCTACCAAGTTGTGATCGTAGGATTTCAGTTTAATTCTAATCTTTTGACTCATTGTTTGAATAAATTGTTATTGTTCTTTTATCAGGCAGGCAGGTGGGCAGGTTAAGAGTCATTCGCTAACCTGCCTCCTTGCTTGCGCTATTTTGTTTGTTTTAGATCAAGTCTACACGACCCTTGACTTCTTCAAGCACAGACTTGGCAATCGATGCCGAAACTTGTGCGTGGTGGTCGTAGGTCATGGATGAAGTGGCACGACCGGAAGTGATGGTACGCAGAGCTGTCACGTAACCGAACATTTCTGCCAGGGGAACCATTGCCTTCACGATGCGGGCACCTGAACGGCTGGATTCCATACCTTCCACCTGACCGCGACGCTTGTTCAAGTCACCGATTACGTCACCCATGTTCTCTTCCGGAGTAACAACCTCCAGCTTCATGATGGGCTCCATCAGCACGGGACCTGCCTTGGCACAAGCGTTCTTGTAAGCCTGGATGGCACAGATTTCGAACGACAGCTGGTCAGAGTCCACGGGGTGGAACGAACCGTCCTTCAAAACCACCTTCAGCGAGTCGAGCGGGAAGCCGGCGAGGATACCGTTCTTCATGGCTGTCTGGAAACCTTTCTGTACGGAAGGAATGAATTCCTTGGGCACATTACCACCCTTCACCTCGTCGATGAATTGCAGACCGCCCTGCTTCCAGTCTTCGTCAACCGGACCAACGGCTACGATGATGTCGGCGAACTTACCACGACCACCGGACTGCTTCTTGTAAACCTCGCGGAGTTCCACTGTCTTGGTGATGGCCTCCTTGTAGTTCACCTGCGGACGACCCTGGTTACACTCAACCTTGAACTCACGTTTCAGACGGTCGATGATGATGTCCAGGTGAAGCTCACCCATACCGGAGATGACGGTCTGGCCGCTCTGCTCGTCAGTACGTACGGTGAAGGTCGGGTCTTCTTCAGCCAACTTGGCAAGACCGTTGGACAGCTTGTCGAGGTCCTTCTGAGTCTTCGGCTCAACGGCGATACCGATTACCGGTTCGGGGAAGTCCATAGACTCCAGCACGATCGGAGCAGTCTCGTCGCAAAGCGTATCACCAGTACGGATATCCTTGAAACCAACACCGGCACCGATATCACCGGCGCTGATCACTTCAACCGGGTTCTGCTTGTTGGAGTGCATCTGGAACAGACGGGATACACGCTCCTTCTTGCCCGAACGGGAGTTGTAGATGTATGAACCGGCCTCAATCTTACCTGAATATACACGGAAGAAAGTCAGACGGCCTACATACGGGTCGGTCGCAATCTTGAATGCCAGAGCTGCAGTCTTCTCGTCTTCGCTCGGTACACGGTCTTCTTCAGCACCGGTCGTCGGGTTCGTACCCACGATGTTCGGAGTATCCAGCGGAGAGGGCAAGAAGGCACAAACGTAGTCCAGCAAAGTCTGCACACCCTTGTTCTTGAACGAAGAACCGCAGGTCATCGGAACGACCTCCATCTTCAGGGTAGCAGCACGCAGTGCACGGAGGATTTCGTCTTCGGTGATAGTCGAGGGATCGTCAAAGAACTTCTCCATCAACACGTCGTCGAATTCAGCCACCTTCTCCAGCATCTTTTCACGCCATTCGTTGGCTTCATCCTGCAGGTTTGCGGGAATATCTTCTACGTCATAGTCAG
Organism: Mediterranea sp. ET5; assembly: GCF_023337025.1. Classification (NCBI taxonomy): domain Bacteria; kingdom Pseudomonadati; phylum Bacteroidota; class Bacteroidia; order Bacteroidales; family Bacteroidaceae; genus Mediterranea; species Mediterranea sp. ET5. Next base: position 45,073 of record NZ_JAMBLN010000005.1, read on the forward strand.
CACCCATTGTCTCGTCGTGCCACAGGATGGCCTTCATCTTGATGAGGTCAACCACACCCTTGAAGTTTTCTTCAGAGCCGATAGGGATGACAATCGGACAGGGGTTTGCACCCAGCACGTCCTTCATCTGACGGACAACTTCAAAGAAGTCGGCACCCGAACGGTCCATCTTGTTCACATAACCGATACGGGGAACATTATATTTATCAGCCTGACGCCATACGGTTTCAGATTGGGGTTCCACACCACCTACCGCACAGTAGGTAGCCACAGCACCGTCAAGCACACGCAGTGAGCGTTCTACCTCAGCGGTGAAGTCAACGTGTCCCGGAGTGTCAATCAAGTTGATCTTATAAGTATTGCCCGCATACTTCCAACGGGTGGTCGTAGCAGCCGAGGTGATGGTGATACCACGCTCCTGCTCCTGCTCCATCCAGTCCATTGTTGCAGCACCATCGTGAACCTCACCAATCTTGTGAGTCAATCCGGTGTAGAACAGGATACGTTCAGAAGTCGTTGTCTTACCGGCATCGATGTGAGCCATGATACCGATGTTGCGGGTCAAATGCAAGTCTTGTTTTGCCATTTTGCTTCCTTAATATTCAGTTTATTAATACTTGATTAGAATCTGAAGTGAGCGAATGCACGGTTAGCTTCAGCCATACGGTGCATATCCTCCTTACGCTTGAAGGCACCACCTTGCTCGTTGAACGCATCGATAATCTCGGCAGCCAACTTGTCAGCCATTGATTTACCGCCACGCTTACGGGCAAATGCAATCAAGTTTTTCATAGAGATCGATTCTTTACGATCGGGACGGATTTCAGTAGGAACTTGGAAAGTCGCGCCTCCGATACGGCGGGACTTAACCTCAACTTGCGGAGTTACATTATCCAAGGCTTTCTTCCAGATTTCCAGCGGAGTTTTCTCTTCGTTGGGAAGCTTTGCCTTGACGGTCTCAAGGGCGGTATAGAAGATGTGATAAGAAGTATTCTTCTTTCCGTCGTACATCAAGTGGTTTACAAACTTAGAAACTTTTTGGTCGCCGAATACGGGATCCGGAAGAACCACACGTTTTTTTGGTTTTGCTTTTCTCATTTTGTTTGAACATAATGTTTTGTTTGAGGCTGCAATCTTGTCTTCTTCAACGCTTCCTCTGAAGCATTTACTCAACCTTTAAGCATTTTCCACCAAACCAAAACGATTTTAATAAATAAATTTCCTTTCCAGAAAAGTCGGTTGATTACTTCTTACCCTTACCTGCAGGAGCCTGACCCGGTTTCGGACGCTTGGCACCGTATTTGGAACGACGTTGGGTACGGTTAGCCACACCGGCAGTATCCAAAGTACCGCGAACGATGTGATAACGTACACCCGGAAGGTCTTTCACACGACCGCCACGTACCAGGACGATGGAGTGTTCCTGCAAGTTGTGACCTTCACCCGGAATGTAGGAGTTCACCTCCTTCTGGTTAGTCAGTTTCACACGGGCAACCTTACGCATTGCCGAATTCGGTTTCTTCGGAGTAGTCGTATAGACTCTGACGCAAACGCCACGTCTTTGAGGACAAGCGTTCAATGCCGGAGACTTACTTTTCTCAACCAGAACCTTTCTTCCTTTTCTTACTAGTTGTTGAATAGTAGGCATTTCTGTTCGATTTTAATTATTATATATTGTTTTGTTACTTTTCTGTTGAAGCGAAAATATACTTTTCGGGCTGCAAAGTTACTAATAACATTTTAATTAGCAATAGGTTTGTAATCTTAAAATAACCGAGATTTCCGTTTTTATATTTTTTATAGGAGTTTGACACTTCACAAGGAATAGTCAGACTACAATCAGAGGGGGTCTTTTAGGATTCTGGAAGAAACAGGCCCGAACAATGAACCATGAGCCATGAACAATAAAGCACGAATACCCTAAGTTCTCCGAAGGAATGCAGAGGCAACCGGTCTGGTCGCCCGGTCTGACAAGGCAATATTTTTGCCACCCATCACAGCCCTCATCCCCCACTCACAGCACCCCTACACCTTATTATATATACACACACGCCATCCATACAGAGAAACCACCTGCCTACGCTCGTCAGTGACCCATCACTTTGTCATTTTGTCAAAATGTCAAATGAATCACCCCACAGAGACCTTCGTTGGAGCTAAAGACGGGGACGATGATTTTGCGGGCATTCTCGGACGATTTGCAAAATACATTTTCACACCAAATCCAATCGTTTCCTTTCCCTATGCCCTGCATGCAGAGCAATTGGTAGCACACAGAGTACTCACAGGAGAAAATACTCCACATTATAACAGTTCAAAAATGAATGGCTCTGCCCTTCTTCCAGAGAGCAAACGTCCGTATTTTTTCATTGCAATTCCATTTTCTTTACATCGAGAGAGCAAACAATATTGTTTCACTCTTCAAACAATATTGTTTGACGAACCAAACACAAGTGTTTGACATGCGAAACTATATTGTTTGGGACGTCAAACACTTGTGTTAGCTGTTAACTTATCAAAATACAATGAGCCCTGCAGAAGGAAAGTGCAAATGCAATTTAACTTTTCATCGCTAGTTCAGTCGATTTTTCAAAAATGTGCGTTAGATGAAAATGGCTTTTCAGGAAAATGGGAAAGTAAATAAGGCTTTTGACCTCACAAAATGTCAATCCATCCTTTGGTTCTGCCGATGTGCGGAGACTGTTCTCACCCAAGATGTCCTTCCGAGTTGCTCCCGACAAACAGCCCGGGAACTTTTCTTCTCAAAACAGAAAAAGCTTATTGTATATTCTACGAACAGAAAACAGACCTCAGAAGGGTTTGAAATCCGCGAAAGCAGAAAGATAAAGAAAAGGAACAATTTTCACAAGAAACCGGACCTGCCACAAGTGCATCTAACTGTCAATCCGACACAAAGCCTCAAAAATCTGCCCGTATTCCTTGGAGAAATGAAGTAAATCTCTTACTTTTATAGTGTTAGCATAACACTAACAATAAAAATAATAGACCTAATCCATGAAAGAACCGACCTCGTTGAAGGTTTGCATCTGTCAACAAAAAGGATAATAACCTCCAGCAGCAGGAAGGTCCGCTTAATAAATATACTTATGAAGATGTGTGTTAGACATAACCTGTTGAAGTCCGTCCGTGAGAAAGGCAGGACAAGCCATGAAAACCGACAAAGGCCGACAAGCATTCCTTACAATAAGGGTGCGGAGCGTCCGGCTGTTGTCCCTGCTGTATGTACAGCACATAGCCTGGCAGGCATCTATTGGCACCTGGAAGGACATCAATCTCTCAATCAAACATTTACCCCCTCCCACGAGCATTTAGGCAACAATTACAATATCTCTCCGGCAGACAACGTTTCCGTTCGTCCGCCCCACCAGCTCTTTACCACTACCCACCTCACCGATGCAGCCGCTCTCCATCTGCTGCATCCATCTCGTTGCACCTTATTCGCTGGCCAGGCAATGTCTCGAAATATGACCATCTGCGCGGTCGCCACGAAAACGCATGAGGATGGTAAAATAACGAGTGCACGTCCGGCATCCCTTCCGTCGGAAAAAACACAAAGAGGTCGTCCCGAGAAGCAGAATCCTCCGCCGTGTGCGCAACCGGACAGGCAACGCATCGGAAGAGCCGCCGAGCAGGGAACGATTTATAATCCGATAACCATTTTAATCCTTTTTTCAGACACTACCGACTTACTTCCCGAGGGCAATCCATCTTGTCATTTTTACGCATGAGACCGGAGCGCCCCGTACACGTGAAATAAACCATGCAAGTATTAACTAACGAATGTTGAACTATGAAACAGAAGGATGTATTCGACAGCGGCTAGACAAACTCCCCAACCGCTGATGACTAGCAAACAATGTGAAAAAACAAACGTCTTAAACTAATGGAAATGAAAAATGTAGGAATACAAAAACGTTATCCTTGCCTGTTCCTGCTCCTGCTGTTCTGCTGCCTGGGAGCATTTGCCCAAAAGGGGCCGACGGTCAAAGGAATTATCTTCGACAGCAACGGGGAGACCATCATCGGCGCCTCAATTGTCGTGAAAGGCAATACATCAATCGGTACGATTTCCGACCTCGACGGCCAATTCTCGCTGAACGTACCGTCATCAAACTCCGTTCTGGTAGTGTCCTTCGTGGGCATGAAATCAAAAGAGGTGAAGGCTACCCCCAACACCTTGATGCGCATCACCCTGGAAGATGACGCCAAACAACTCGACGAAGTGGTCGTCGTGGGTTACGGCCAACAGAAAAAGGCTTCCGTGGTGGGGGCGATTACACAGACTACAGGAAAAGTACTGGAACGTGCAGCAGGTGTGTCAGACATCGGAGCAGCCCTGACCGGTAACCTCCCTGGCGTGGTGACCATGACAGGCAGCGGTATGCCGGGAGATGAAGAGCCGAAAATCACTATCCGCGGTGCCAGTTCCTGGAACGACAATGAAGCTCCACTGATTCTGGTCGACGGCATCGAACGTCCGATGAGTTCAGTAGATATCAACTCCGTGCAGTCCGTATCCGTCCTGAAAGACGCATCTGCGACAGCTGTCTATGGTGTGAAAGGTGCCAACGGTGTCATCCTCATCACCACCAAACGCGGCGCGGAAGGTAGTGCAAAAATCGACATCGGTTTTAATGCAACACTGAAATCGCCGTCCAAACTGCCTAATAAATATGATTCGTATGATGCACTCATGCTCCGCAACACAGCCATCGAGCACGAACTGGCTCTCCGTCCTGACTCCTGGGAATATGTGCGTCCGCAATCATTCATCGACAACTACCGCAACCAGACAACTCTAGAGCAACGCGAACGCTACCCGAACGTCGACTGGCAGAAGGCCCTGTTCAAGGACAACACCATGTCCTACCGTGCAAACATGAGCATCAGTGGCGGTACAAACTTTGTGAAATATTTTGCATCCGCCGAATATGTGAACGAAGGGGACCTCTTCAAAATCTATGATAATGGACGAGGCTATAATTCCGGCTACGGATACAACCGACTTAACGTGCGCAGTAACCTGGATTTCAACTTGACCAAGACGACAGTCCTCAAGGTCAATCTTGCCGGTTCTAACGGCATCCGCAAGGCGCCCTGGCAAAACACCGGGCAATCGGAATGGCAAATCGGCCAGCAGTGGTCGGGAGCCTATAACATTGCCCCCGATGTATTCCTCCCGCAATATTCCGATGGAAGTTGGGGTATGTACCCGCTGGTATCGAATACGACGAACTCTGCCGAAAACATCTCACTGGGTGGTACCATGCGACTCACCACAACCCGCATCAACACGGATTTCACACTGGAGCAGGACCTGAAATTCATCACTCCGGGTCTATCAGCCCGTGCCACCATCTCCTGGGACAATGAGTTTGTAGAAAACAACCGCGGTATCAACGACCTCTATAACGACGCACAACGCAAATGGATCGATCCGGACACTGGTCAGGCACGCTACGAACAATCCTACGACACCAACAATGGCTTTGACTGGCATCAGGGCGTCAACTGGAGCACGGCTCCAGGTGAGGTGGACAACCGGCAGACCGTTCGCAACCTCTATTACCAGGCACAACTGAACTGGGTACGCAGCTTTGGCAAACACAACCTGACTGCCATGGGACTCTTCAGCCGTCAAGAGAATGCACGGGGAAGCGTAATGCCTGCCTATCGTGAAGACTGGGCATTCCGCACAACCTACAACTGGGCAGACCGCTACTTCGTGGAATACAACGGTGCCTACAACGGTTCCGAGAAGTTCAGCCCGAAAAACCGTTTTGCCTTCTTCAACTCCGGCGCACTGGGATGGATGGTCAGCGAAGAGAGCTTCATGAACTACTTGCGCGAGAAGCACATCCTCGACATGCTGAAGATTCGTGTATCCTACGGCGAGATTGGTTCTGACCAGTTGGGTTTCGACCCCTTCGACTCCAACCGCCGTTGGCTGTACATGAGCCAATGGACTTACGGAGGGCAGACAACCATGGACCTCAACCATTCAACCCCGGGAAGTATCTATACCTGGTACAGGGAGGCCACCATCAGCAACGAGGACATCCATTGGGAAGTAGTACGCAAGCTGAACGTCGGCATTGACTATTCGTTCCTGGACGGTCTGCTTGCTGGTAACCTGGAATTCTTCCGAGACATCCGTTCCAACATTTTCGTCTTCGGTACGGACCGTTCCATCCCCTCCTATTTCGGAGGAACTCCCCCGACTGTCAACAAAGGAAAAATCCGCACCAGCGGTTATGAACTGGAGGTACGCCTCAACAAGACTTATGCCAACGGTCTCCATCTGTGGGGCAATTTCAGCATGACCCATGCTAAAAACACCGTATTGGTGAAAGATGACCAGGCACTGCGTCCTGCCTACCAGAAGGCGGCTGGACACGGTGTGGGACAATACAACTCTTACATCGACGACGGCTTCATCCAGACCTATGACCAGCTGTATGCTGCTCCGGCCCACGATGCCAACGACAGCCAACGCCTCGTGGGAGACCACTATATCGTAGACTTCAACGGTGACGGTGTAGTGGATAACAAAGACTCTGCTCCCTATGGTTATACCAACCAACCGGAAAATACTTACAACGCAACCATCGGCTTCGAATGGAAAGGCTTCAGTGCTTTTGCCCAGTTCTACGGAGTAACGAATGTGACCCGCGACGTGACCCTGACCAGCTTCGGCAGCAAGCTGAATACGGTATATGACAACGGCACCTGGTGGTCCAAGGATGCCCCAAATGCTGATGTGGTCGTTCCGCGCTGGAATTCTACACCCAACTACAACGAAGGTACTCAATTCCTGTATGACGGTTCATACATCCGTCTGAAGAATGTTGAGATTGCCTATACGTGGAACGGGGGATGGATTCACAAACTGGGGTTAAACAACCTGAAAATCTACCTCAATGGCAACAACCTCTGGTTGTGGACACGCATGCCTGACGACCGTGAAGCCAACCTCTCCGGTGCCGGTTATCTGGGCGCCTACCCCACGGTGAAGCGTTATAACCTCGGAATCAAATTCACTTTATAATATATGTACGCGATGAAACACTCTATATACAAGACGCTCTTCTGTGCAGGCTTGTTATCTGTGTCAGCAGGACTTCCCCTGACCTCCTGCGAAGACTACCTGGACAAAGCCCCGGAATCGACGGTGTCAGAAGACGACGCTTTCAAGAACTTCCGCAACTTCCAAGGTTTCATAGAAGAAATCTACAACTGTATTCCAGACAAAGAGAAGAACAATTACTGTACTTCCTGGAACTGGGGAGATGACGAACTGTTCAACTCCATGGGAGATGCACACATGACCCACCAAGCTGATCTTGGCAACTTCCGTGCCTGGCAGACCAACGGACAATGCTGGCTGTACCGTAACCCAAGCAATCCGGCATCGACCGATAAGTTCCAACACTCCCTCTGGCCTCACGCCTGGTATTGTATCCGTAAAGCCAACGTCGGCCTTGCCAACCTGGACAAAATGACCGGCACAGAAGAAGAGAAGAATCTCATAGCCGGACAACTCTATTTCTTCCGTGCCTGGTGGCACTTCCAAATCATGATGTATTGGGGTGGAATGCCCTACATCGACCAGGTGCTCGACGCAACGAAAGAGCTGACTCTGCCCCGCCTCAGCTATCAGGAGTGTGCAACTAAAGCAGGCGAAGACTTCCGACGGGCAGCAGACCTGCTCCCTGTCAATTGGGACAACGTGGCTCCGGGAAAAGCTACGGAGGGAAAGAACCAGCTCCGCATCAACAAAATCATGGCACTCGGCTATCTGGGCAAGAATTATCTGTGGGCTGGCAGTCCGCTCATGAAAAACGGAGCACAGTTGGGCGGAACCAAGACCTACGATTATGACACAGAGTTCTGCAAAAAGGCAGCCAATGCCTTTGGCGAACTGCTCTCTTTGGTTGAAAGTGGACAGACACAGTACGCTCTGGCTGAATACAACTACAAGAATATCTATAATCACGAGAAGGCAACATCAGCCAAAAGCTGTTTCACAGACATCTTCTACACCGTCCGTCAGAACTGGCTGATGCCGGGTTCCGTGGAAGCAATCTTCCGCGGACCATCCTCGGACTATAACGGCAGTAACTGGAATATGACAAAGCTGTGGGGGCCCAAAGTCGCAGGACTGGTCGCCCATGACAAAATCATCCACCTGCCGACAGCGAACCTGGTAGACATGTACGGAATGGCAAACGGACTTCCCATCGACGACCCAAACTCCGGTTTTGACAAACGTCATCCGTTCAAGAACCGTGATCCTCGCTTCTATCATGATATCGTGTTTGACGGTTTCCATTATGTGCTGGCAGAAGACAAACTGTCGGATGCCCAAAAGCCCTATGCTTACTGCAATCTCTCGACCGGTTCAGACATGCGCTCTGCCGACCTGGGCAGCCGTACCGGCTATTTCTTCCAAAAGCTCGTCCCCCACACCTGTAACGAAGGGGACAAGGAATATGACTGGGGAAGCAACCTGCACACTTACCTGCCCTACATGCGCCTCGCCGACATCTACCTGATGTATGCTGAAAGCTGTGCAGTACTGGGAGGTCCGTCCGCCAAAGCCGACAATTGCAAACTGACCGCTCTGGATGCCATCAACAAAATCCGCACCCGTTGCGGTGCCGAAGGTGTACAACCGGCATACTTGGCAGACAACCATAAGTTCATGGATGAAATACGTCGTGAACGCGCCGTCGAGCTGGCTATGGAAGGATTCCGCTTCAACGACCTGCAACGTTGGTTGCTGCTGACCGAATCGCCCTATACCGAAAAATATGCCGTGGAATTCGACCGCGTTGAAAATCCCGACTTCTATAAGACAAATGACCCGGCTGATGCAGAAGTGGCAAACTGGCACAAGCGTCTGCTTGTAAAACGTGTATTCGGGACGAAACATTACTGGTTCCCCTTGCCTGACAATGATGTCTACCTTTATGGAGATTACGGGCAGAACCCGGGCTGGTAATGGCAGAGACATCCCATCAACGTATGTTTAACGATAAATGAACAACTAATGAAATATATACAATCCAAATTCATTCTTTGCAGCATGCTGGTCACCGCACCTGCCCTGACCTATGCACAAACACCCGACGAAGAAGGAATCGATTCGTTGGCTCGCAAGGAAAGTCCGGAGGTACAAGTCGCCTTCCGTAAGATGGCACAAAAGGACCTCTTGGGAGGAGTTTCTGTGGTCAATGTCGAAGAACTGACCCAAAAGAACTACAACACCTACAGCCTGGACAACATGCAAGGTTACATCGGAGGTTGGAACGGTAATTCCCTGTGGGGAATGGACGGAGACCATGCCGGCTACCTGGTTCTGGTCGACGGGGTACCCCGCGAAGCCAACAATGTCATGCCTTCAGAGATTGCACAAATCACCTTCCTGAAAGGAGCACAAGCGGTAGTCCTCTATGGCAGTCGTGCTGCCAAGGGAGCAATACTCATCAGTACCAAACGCGGCCATGCGGGCGGTCTGAGAGTCAGCCTACGTGCCAATACCGGTTTCAACGTGGCTAAGGCCTTCCCCGAATATCTGGGTTCTGCTGAATACATGACCCTCTACAACGAGGCGTTGCTCAATGACGACCCGTCTGCCAAGCCCCTCTATTCAGCCGAGCAGATATACAACCACGGTTCCGGTATCAATCCATACCGCTATCCGAACATCAACTACTATTCTTCTGACTATGTGAAGAAGGCCTGCAACCGTTCGGAAGCGACAGCCGAAATTTCAGGCGGCGGACAGCGTGCCCGTTTCTACAGCAACGTCAGCTACTACCGTACAGGGGACCTGCTCAATTTCGGCGAAGCCAAGAACAACATGATCGACCGCTTCAATGTACGCGGCAATGTGGATGTGGACATCAACCGTTTCATCAGCACCCACATCAATGCCAACGCCACTTTTTACAATGCACAGAATGCCAAAGGTGATTATTGGAACGCCGCAGCTACGGCACGGCCGAACTTTCCACAAAACGCCTCCCCGCTCATTCCGGTAGCTCTTATCGACCCGAATGCGACAAGCGCGCTGGAACTGCTGAGCACAACATCCAATATCATTGACGGAAAATATTTCCTATCAGGCAGCCAGGCAAATCCGACAAACGTGTTTGCCGACAACTATGCAGCCGGCAGTAGCAAATGGACCAGCCGACAGTTCCAGTTCGATGCCGGACTCGACATCAATCTGGATAAGGTGCTGAAAGGACTTTCATTCAGCGCCCTGTTTGCAGTCGATTATGCGACGTCATACACAACGTCTTTCGACAACAAGTATGCGATATTCGTTCCCACCTGGGCCAACTACAACGGCAAGGATGTCATCGTAGCTCTCTCCAAGGAAGGCAACGACGAAAAGCCCGGCACACAAAACATCAGTGGAAGCAGTGACAAGCAGACCATTGCTTTCAGCGGGCAGTTCAACTACCGGAATACATTCGGCGGTGTACACAATGTTTCAGGCATGCTTATAGCCAATGGCTATCAGCAGACCATCTCACAGCAATACCACCGCATCAGTAATGCCAACCTTGCCCTGCAACTGGGTTACAACTACCGTCAGCGCTACTATGCAGACTTCGATGCGGCCTTGGTCCACTCTGCCAAACTTGCAGAAGGACACCGCAATGCCCTATCGCCTTCATTGACCTTAGGCTGGCGGTTGAGTGAAGAAGGATTCCTGAAAGATTCTCCTGTCATTGATGACTTGATGCTCAGCGTATCGGGAAGTATCCTGAACCAGGACATTGACCTGGCTGTCGGAGACAACGAGTTTTACCTCTACAAAGCTGTATGGACCCAAAACGACGGTTATGCCTGGTATGATGGTCCTGCGGGTAAATACACCATCTCAACCCGCGGAGAGAATGACGGCCTGTCTTTCATCCAACGGAAGGAGTTCTCTGCCAACCTGAGAGCTTCCCTTTGGCAAAAACTGGTCACCGTAGACGCCTCTTTCTTTATCAACTCGATGGAAGGTTACCTGATCGACCAGCCGACGTTCTATCCATCGCACCTGAGCACCGGTTATCCTGACGCCTCGTTCATGGCGGTACAGAACTTCAACAACAACCGTCGCATCGGCTTTGACTTCAGCATCAATGCCAACAAGCGGTTTGGCGAGGTTGACTTATCTTTGGGTGTATCCGGTACATACTACGACACCAAGATTACCAAGCGCGATGAGATTTACGACAATGCATACCGTTATCGTCAAGGCAAACCCATCGACGGTATCTGGGGACTCCAAAGCGACGGTCTCTTCCGCAATGAAGAAGAAATTGCCGCTTCTCCGGAACAGAAGTTGGGCAGCACAGTACGTCCGGGAGATATCAAATACGTAGATCAGAACGGTGACAACGTAATTGACGACAAAGATGAAATCTACCTGGGTAAAGGAGGATGGTACGGTTCACCTTTTACATTGGGCATCAACCTCACCGCCAAGTGGAAGGACTTCACATTCTTTGCACTGGGAACCGGTGGATTCGGAGGATATGGTATCAAGAACAGCTCCTACTATTGGGTAGACGGTGACGACAAATATTCTGCCATTGTCCGTGGACGCTGGACTGAGGCTACAGCTAAAACTGCCACATATCCTCGTTTGTCTGCCAAGAGTGCCAGCAACAACTTCCGTACGTCTGACTACTGGCTCTACAAGACCGACCGCTTTGATTTGGCAAAAGTACAGATTACGTATGACCTGCCTCAGAGCATCCTGCACAATACATTCATCCGCAACCTGTCCGCCTATGTCAGCGGCGCCAACTTGCTCACGTTCTCCAAAGAGCGCAAACACATGGAAATGAATGTAGGCAGTGCTCCTCAAACCAGATTCTACAATATCGGCGTCAAAGCTGTATTCTAACTTAAAACCGGAACAAATGAAACTAAAGTATATTTTATTGACCACCGCCCTGATGGCTTCCCTTTCCGCCTGCGACGACATGTTTGAACCGGCGCAGGAAAACAATCGCGGTGTGGAAGAAATGCTCACCGACCCCAACTACGCCGTAGGCCTGTTGGGCTATGGATACGCCATGTTGCCGTATGAAAATGCGAGTGTAAGCGATGTGGCAACCGATGATGCTGTGACCAACGACAAAGAGAGTGCCTACTCCAAAATGGCACTCGGTGCATGGGCTGCCAATAACAACCCGATGGAACAATGGCAAGCACGCAAAGCTACCATCCAATATCTGAATACTTTCCTCAGCATCGTCAAGAATGTCAATTGGGCAGCCAATGAAGTTACCAACGCTATGTTTATCGACAAACTGAGTGGAGAGGCTTACGGACTGCGCGCCCTGAACTATTATTACCTACTGATGGCACATGCCGGACGTACGGAGAACGGAGAATTGCTGGGCGTTCCATTGCTACTTGAACCCGAAAACAACTCTTCGAACTTCAATCAACCACGCGCACCGTTCGAACAGTGCGTCAAACAGATTTTCGAAGACTTGGACAGAGCAATCGAGCTGTTGCCTACAGACTACGAGAACATCAACAGCGACAGTGATGTACCTGCCAAATATCAGAATATGGGCGCCAAGCTGGGCAACTACAATCTGGTATTCGGAACCTACCAACGTGGACGGTTGACGGCTAAAATTGCAGAAGCCATCAAAGCACAAGTCGCATTGTTGGCAGCCAGTCCCGCTTACCGAGACGCTTCGGGCGTGACTTCCGAAACAGCAGCAAACTATGCAGCAGCCGTCTTGAAACGTATCGGTGGCATTTCAGGGCTTGACCCGAAAGGAAATACCTGGTACATGAACACCGATGAACTGGACAACCTGGGGTCGGGTGAAGTGACAGCGGAAATCCTCTGGCGCGGAAACATCAGCCAAGGTACCGAAGATTGGGATATCGGTATCACACAAGAAAAGAATAACTTCCCACCTACGCTGTACGGCTCAGGGCGTATCAATCCGACACAGAACCTCGTGGATGCATTCCCTATGGCTAACGGATACCCTATCACCGACAAATCGAACAGCGGATACAATGCCAACAATCCCTATGAGAATAGAGATCCACGTCTGAGTAAGTATATCATCTACAACGGTGCCAAGTTCAAAGACAAGACCATCATCACCGGACTCTATGCAGATGCAGACAACAAGCAAGACAACGGTTTGAACCAGTTGAACACTTCCACCCGGACCGGCTACTACCTGCGCAAACTTTTACGTGAAGACTGTAACCCGAACCCCAGTTCACTCAACGCGAAAAAGCATATCCCCGTACGTATCCGATATACGGAGATATTCCTCGCCTATGCTGAAGCAGCAAATGATGCTTGGGGACCGACCGGACAAGGAAGCAACGGATTCAGTGCGTACGATGTCATCAAGAAAATCCGTACTCGTGCCGGAGTGGGAACAGACAACGGAGATGCCTATCTGGAAAGCGTCAAAGGAGATAAAGAGAAAATGGCACAGCTCATCCGCAACGAACGCCGCATCGAACTTTGCTTTGAGAATAAACGTTTCTGGGATATCCGTCGTTGGAAGATGCCTCTGACCGAAGAAGCCAAAGGCATGCAAATCGAAAAAAACGGGAATGCACTGACTTATAAAGTTATCAATGTAGAAGCCCGTAACTACAAGGATTATATGTACTACGGTCCTATCCCCTACAACGAGAAGTTAAAATGGAGTGAACTGAAACAGAACCAAGGATGGTAATCCTACTAAAACCAATTACAAATTGATTATGAATAAACTATTAACTGCTATAGCGTTGGGAAGCGTACTGACAGCTTTCTCCGCTTGCGAGAATGCAGACAACTCGTTTCCCGACTACGAAGGAGGCACCTCTGTCTACTTCGCTTACCAATATCCCGTACGTACGATTGTATTGGGGAATGATGAGGTCGTCAACAATTCACTTGACCGCGAGCATAAATGTGAGATCTATTCCACCATGGGAGGTTCCTATGGAGGAAGAAACATCACCATCGACATTGCGGTAGACAACTCTCTTTGCGACAACCTGTTTTTCGAAAATGATTCACCGGTGCTCCCCATGCCTTCCAACTATTACAAGCTCGCCGGGAACAAAATTGATTATAAAGGTCAGCACTGGGGATGCGTAGAAGTGCAACTGACTGATGCCTTCTTTGCCGACGAAAAAGCCTTGGAGAACAATTATGTCATTCCCATTGTCATGAAAAGCCAAACCGGAGCAGACCGCATACTCACCGGCAAACCGTTAGTGGAGGGTGAAAGTCCCGTACGTACCAATTCTATTTATTGGGATGTACTCCCGATGGACTATGTACTCTACTGCGTGAAATATATCAATCCTTGGCATGCCTCCTATCTCCGCCGGGGAACAGACAACATCACGGAAAGCGGCAAGACTTCAACCATAAAACGTCATGGAGCCACCGTTGAAAAAGACGAAATCTGCAATGTCACCACACGTTCTCTGAAGACTTGCCATTTCCCTGTGAGCACCAAGCTCGCCGACGGAAGCAGCATAACCTGCAATCTGTTGCTTACGTTCGATGAAGAGAACAGATGCAGCATCACTTCTGACACGGAAGGCATCACTGCCAGCGGCAAAGGCCACTTCGAGCCTAAAGGTGAAAAGAAAGCCTGGGGAAACAAAGACCGTGATGCCCTCTATTTGGATTACACCATCAACTATGGCATCAAACAAGTTGCAACAAAAGACACCCTTGTCCTACAGACAAGAGGTACCAACAAGATGGAACTGTTCACCCCTAAGTACATCGCTAAATAATTATTGAAGGACAGACTATGAATAACAAGATTTCAACATACATCGGCCTGGCATTGCTCACGGCATTCGCCTCATGCGCCGACGATAAGTTTGCCGACTTCCAGACGGAAAAGCCGGAAAGTCTGACGCAATATGAATATCTGAATGCGTATGACAATTTGAAAAGCTACATAGACCGCAGTGCACATCCCGGTTTCAAACTGGGAGCAGGAGTCTCCGCCGATGACTTTCTGAAGGGAGAACTGGTACGCAGCATGGTTATCAGCAACTTCGACGAAATCACGGCAGGAAATGCCATGAAATATGCCTCCTGTGTGTCGGACAACGGCATTATGGACTTTTCTAAAGTCAGCAAGTTTGTAGAAGCTGCCAAGGCTGCCGGTGTGACCATCTACGGTCACACCCTTTGCTGGCACTCACAGCAGAACAACAAATACCTGAACAGCCTCATAGCCAACAAGCCTATTCCAGTAGACCCCACCGGCGGAAATAAAGCTCTTCACATCCACGCCGGAGATCCAAAAACAAATGCTTGGGACTATGAAATCTACTATGACCTCGACCAGACATTGGAACCAGGAAAGTCTTATACACTGACCATTAAGGCCAAAGGTTCCAATCCGGGTACCATATCATTTTGGCCAGGTCTGAAAGACGGCAATAATCCCCACTATGGGTTCTCAGGCATCACAGCCGGCGAAGACTTGACGGATAATACCATTAACTTCACTCCCGAAAAAACAATTGACCGTCTGCGCTTCTGTTTTGGCAAGCTGGGAGGAGATCTGTATTTTGATGATGTCACACTGAAAGAGGCCGGTAGTGACAAGAATCTGATTGTCAATTCCTCATTTGACAAGCAAGACATCAATCGCTGGACTAAAGTGGGCTGGATAGACATCTCGTATGAAATCGAAACTTTGGGCAACTCCGGTACAACCACTTGGTATGAAGACATGCTCACCAACGGCAATGCAGAAGGTAGTGAAGCAGGTAGTTTCTTCGCGACCGAACAAGGCATTGGCGGTCCCCACGACGCAACCATCGGTGCAGCCGGAACGGGTGCTGACGGCAAGGGACATGCCTATGTCGTGAAAGCCGGCAATAATCCTTCAGATAACTGGAGCACACAATTCTTTATCAAGGCCAACCGCGTTTTACATGAAGGTGACGCTTGCAAACTCAAGTTCAAATACCGTGCCGACAAAGCAGCTGGTTCTGAATCTCAAGCTCACGAAGCACCCGGTTCTTACGTACACTATGACATGGGGGTTAGCGTGAACTTTACTACACAATGGCAGACTTTTGAAAAAGAGTTTATCATCACCAAGGAACAGGCAGGGACAGCAGACAACAAACAGATGCAGACCATCGCCTGGAACCTCGCCGTGCTGAAAGAAGCCAATACGTACTATTTCGATGACATCGAGTTCAGCATTCAACAGAAGGCAGAGGGAATCCCTTTAACCCCAGAAGAGAAAAAAGAAGTGCTTACCAACGAGATGGAACGCTGGATAAAAGGCATGATGGAAGCTTGTGACGGATACGTCACTGCATGGGATGTGGTGAATGAACCGATATCCGGCGGAGGAGACGACGGCAAAGGCAACTATGCTCTCCAGTCCGCGACAAATCCGGATGACAATGGAGTGAAAGGCACTAACTTCTACTGGCAGGATTTCTTGGGCGACGACTATGTCCGCATACCCATCAAATTTGCCCGTCAATATTTTGCCGAGCACGGTGGCAACCCCTCCGACCTCAAACTCTTCATCAACGACTACAACCTGGAATCCTGGTGGGACGACAACAAGAAAGCGAAGAGCCTCATCAACTGGATCAAACGGTGGGAATCGGACGGAGTGACCAAGATTGACGGCATCGGTACGCAGATGCACGTGAGCTACATCCTCGACGAGGCTGACCAGAAACGGCAGGAGGCTTCCATCGTGAAGATGTTCGAACTGCTCGCCGCTTCGGGCAAACTCGTCAAAATCTCCGAGCTGGATATGGGCATCACCAAAAAGGCTTTCGGAGAGGCCATCAAGACAGAGGACGTCACCTATGAACAACAGCTGAAAATGGCGGAATTCTACCGCTTCATCATCGAGAAGTATTTCGAAATCATCCCGGTGGCACAGCAGTACGGCATCACTCAGTGGTGCACCACCGACAGTCCCGAGAGCTCTTCCTGGAGAGGCGGACAGCCCGTCGGACTCTGGACACTCGGCAACAGCCGCAAACCGACCTACGGAGGGTTCGCCAACGGACTTGCCGGACGGGAGGTGGTCGTGCCTTACGCTGCCCCATCGGCTGAAGAAGAATAAGCATACGAGGACCTAACCGGATCATCGTCCATCCAAGACGCCCGGTCAGGACATCCACCCGAATGGCACTGCACATTGCAGCCTGCAAACCGGAAGGATGCCTGACCGGGCGTCTGACTTTTCCTTGCGGCCCGTCCGCTACCACCTTACGAAAGTTGAGTGCATGATTAAACCTCCTGTACTCCCGAAAGTCTGATTTAAGATACCTGACTAATGTTCCGCATACGCTCTCCGTATCAGTCGGCAAGAACCAACTCCTACCCGGGCTGGCGGAAAAATAGAACGCCTAAAAAATCCATCTATGAAAACGAATGAAAGGAAAGCCAGACATTTGCTGCTATGCAGCGCACTGCTCCTGACGGCCTGCGCCACCTCGGTACAGGATGCTCAACCGACGTACCGGATTGACTGCAACGTGGCACGACGCAGCGTGGCAGAAGTAAACGAAGTGAAATTCACACCGTGGGAAATCGACGGTGAAAAAACCGACACCCTGCAACTCTCCGGAGGTGTGCAGATCGTCATGGCGGTGAAAGGCGATGACGAGGCTACGCTGCACTCCGGCTACTACAAGGCAGGCGTACAGAACCCGCTGGCAAAGCTCATCAGCGACGGTGTCTATGTGGAAAACGGCGATGAGCTGGAGTTGCGCATCACCGGACTGCCCCAAGGGGAACATGTCGTACAGACCTATCACAACAACTTCTCGGCAACTGAAGGAACCACCGTCCCGGCATTCGACGTCTATGCCGGCGACCAGCTCGTCCACGAAAACCAGTCATGTCCCTGCCGGGTGCTGACGCGGGAAGACGGACTGGTACTGAAGACCGTGGTCAACGTGGAGCAGGACGGACAGGAAGTCGTGCTCCGCTTCAAAGCGCGGGAGACTGAAGCCGAACAGCGTGCCGTCTACCTCAACGGTGTGGAGATTGACACGCCCGACATCCTCCGTCAGGCTCAAAAGCCCGCACCTGCCGACAACGACATGCACGCTGATGCCGACAACGGACTGACGCTGCAATGGACACCGGGCAAAGAAGCCGTGAAGCACCATGTCTATGTAGGCACCGACTCCCTCGCCGTGGCACAGGCATCAACCGGCGACCGGACCATCTATAAAGGAGTACAGGAACAGACCGGTTACGCCCTGAGCGACCTCTACAACCTGGACCGCTATTACTGGCGCATTGACGAAGAAGATGCTTCCGGCAACCTGACACGGGGTAATGTCTGGAGTTTCCGCCCGCGCCACCTCGCCTTTGAGGGAGCTGAGGGTTACGGACGGTTTGCCATCGGCGGACGCGGCGGCAAGGTGGTCCATGTGACCAACCTCAACGACGACGGTCCCGGCAGCTTCCGCGAAGCCATCACCAACGATATCGGTCCGCGCACCATCGTGTTCGATGTCTCGGGTGTCATCACGCTGAAGTCGCGCCTCACCTGCTCCTCACGCTATGTGACCATCGCCGGACAGACTGCTCCGGGCAAAGGCATCTGCATCAAGGGCGCACCCTTCGGAGTGGGTCCTGACGGCATCTGCCGCTTCATCCGTGTCCGTCTGGGTGGAGGAAAGACCTTCGACGGCATCGGTATGGCAGGAGCCGACCACAGCATCACCGACCACTGCTCCATCAGCTGGACCATCGACGAGGCATTCAGCTCACGCAGCGCGAAGAACATCACCCTGCAACACACCCTCATCTCCGAAGCACTCAACGTCGCCGGACACAAGAACTACAAAAAAGGCAAGGGACACGGCTATGCAGCCACCATCGGCGGCAACATCGGCTCCTTCCACCACAACCTCCTCGCCCACTGTGCAGGACGCAACTGGAGCATGGGCGGCGGACTCGACGGCAACGGGTTCTATGCCGGAGCACTCGACATCTTCAACAACGTGGTCTACAACTGGGCGGGACGTGCCACTGACGGCGGCGCCCATGAAGTGAACTTCGTGAACAACTTCTACAAGATGGGACCGTCGACCACTCAGAAGTTCATCCTCCGCGCACAGCTCGAAGGCGTCGGCAAGGGTTCCCAAAGCTATTACTGCGAAGGCAACGTCCGTCAGGACACCGACGGCAAGCTGGTGACCGACAACGAACAACTCCGCCGCTACGAACTTTCGAACGGACAGGTGCTCGACTGGGAAGTGTGGGTAGACAAACCCTTCTTCCCCTCGTATGCCGAAGTGGAAAGTGCACAGGATGCCTACAAGTCGACACTCTCCGACGTGGGCTGCAACATGCCGCTCTTCGACGAACACGACCAACGCATCGTGCGTGAAACCCTCGAAGGGTCCTATACCTACACCGGTAGCGTCGGCAAGACAAAAGGCATCATCGACAACGAACAGGATGCCGGCGGCTATGAGGAATATCCTGAGGAGAAACGGGCTGCCGACTTCGACACTGACGGTGACGGACTGCCCGACTGGTGGGAGGAGATGCACGGGACGAACCCGAAGTCTGCTGCCGGTGACTTCAGCGACTCGAACGCCGACCCCGACAAGGACGGTTATACCAACCTGGAGGAATACCTCGACTGGATGTCGGTGCCTCACTACTACGCCGACAACAACGAAGAAATCACCATCGATGCAGCCCCGTTGTTTGCAGGCTTTGAACAGCCGACATTCGCTGTCGAAGGCGACAAGACCGTCGTCATCGAAGGCAGCCGTCTGACGATGGAAAGCACCGGACTGGCAGAAGGTATCTTCTACTACAACGTGACGGCAACCGACGCCTCGGGCAGCAGCATGACCCGTCGCGTGGGTGTCTGCGTCCGTAAGTGAACGCCGGACAGTTGAGAAGTGTCTTTAGTTGACCGGGAGGACAAGAAAACAAGAGATAAGTGTGATATTCTCAATTATTCTCCGTACTTTCGTGAGTCAGCGGACAAGGAACAAGTAGACGGGTGGACCATCCTCCCCCGTCGGCTTGTTTCCTGTCCACCCGTCAACTAAAACAACACTTACATCATGAAAATCTACTCAATTCTAGCCGGACTGGCACTCGCAGCCACAGCTCTGGTCCTCCATGCACAAGACAACACCGTGACGGTACAGACCCGCCAGGTGGGTGCAGCCATCCAACCGACCATGTACGGCATCTTCTTTGAAGACATCAACTTCGGAGCAGACGGTGGTCTGTATGCCGAACTGGTCAAGAACCGCTCGTTCGAATTTACCCCCGACCACTACATGGGCTGGAAGATGTTCGGCAATGTCACCTTGCGCGACGACGGCCCCTTTGAACGGAATCCGCACTATGTCCGCCTTGCCTGGGCAGGACACAACGACATGTGGACCGGCATCCAGAATGAAGGCTTCTTCGGCATCGGGCTGAAGGCAGGCGACGACTACCGCTTCTCGGTGTGGGCACGTGTCCCCGACGGCAAGCCTGTGACGCTCCTGGTGCAGTTCATCGACCAGAACACGATGGAGAACCGGCAGGCATTCGTCAGCCAAGACCTCACCATCGACTCCCGCGAGTGGAAGAAGTACACCCTCGTGATGCGTTCTCCACGGACCATCGAAAAAGCCAACCTGCGCATCTTCCTCTCCAACCCGGAACACCGTTCGGGCACAGGTACCGTCGACCTGGAGCATGTCTCGCTCTTCCCGACAGATACCTGGATGGGGCATGAGAACGGCATGCGCAAGGACCTCGCACAGGCACTCTTCGACCTGCATCCCGGTGTCTTCCGTTTCCCCGGAGGGTGCATCGTCGAAGGCAGCAACCTCGCCACACGCTACCAGTGGAAGAACACCGTGGGACCGGTAGAGAACCGTCCGCTGAACAAGAACCGCTGGGAGTCGACCTTCACCGACCGCTACTATCCCGACTATTTCCAAAGCTACGGACTGGGCTTCTATGAATACTTCCTCCTGAGCGAAGAGCTGGGTGCCGCTCCCCTGCCCGTGCTCAACGTAGGCATGGCCTGCCAATACCAGAACTGGAACAAGGAGGAGGCACATGCCGAATGTTCTGCCGAAGGGTTGCAACCCTACATCGACGATGCACTCGACCTCATCGAGTTTGCCAACGGTCCTGTTGACAGCGAGTGGGGCAAGGTGCGTGCCGAGATGGGACACCCGGCTCCGTTCGGACTGAAGTACATTGCCATCGGCAACGAGCAGTGGGGCGAGTTCTACTTCGAGCGTCTGAAGTTCTTCATCGACGCCATCCGCAAGGCACACCCCGAAATCAGCATCATCGGCACATCGGGTCCCGATTCCGAGGGCGAGATGTTCGAACTGGGCTGGAAGGCGATGCGTGAGCAGAAAGCCGACTTGGTCGACGAACACTTCTACCGCCCCGTCGACTGGTTCAAGAACAGCATGGACCGTTATGACAACTATGACCGCCGCGGCCCGAAGGTGTTTGCCGGCGAGTATGCCTGCCATGACCACGGACGCAACATGAAATGGAACCATGCCGGGGCATCGCTCTACGAGGCAGCCTTCATGACTACACTGGAACGCAACGCCGACGTCGTGTACATGGCAACCTACGCTCCCCTGTTCGCACATGTCGAAGGCTGGCAGTGGCGTCCCGACCTCATCTGGTTCGACAACCTGCGCTGCGTGAAGTCCGTGAGCTACTATGTGCAGCAGATGTACGCCCGCAACTGTGGCACGAATGTCATCCCTGCTACCCTCTCCACACCGACGCCCAAAGGGGAAGATGGCCTGTTCACCAGTGCCGTGGTCGACAAGCAGACGGGTGAATACATCGTCAAGGTCATCAACACGACCGATAGCCCGAAGGACATCGTGCTCCGCTTCGAGGGCATGAAGCGCCTCCATTCAGTCGGTACCCTGACGCTCGATTGCCGTTCCTATGAGCAGGACAACACACTTGATGCACCGACCAGCATCGTCCCCCAAGAGGGCAGCCTCATCCCGACGGACAATACTGTCCGCACAGTCATCGCCGCCAAAAGCTTTGTGGTTTATCGGGTGAAGTAAGGTGAATGTCCGGTTCCGGATTAACTGAAAAAACAATAGCGACTGCTACTATTGGAATTTATAGTGACAGTCGCTATTGCTATATATGACGGTGCAGGACCATCCTGAGATATCATTTATCTGTTCCGGTACATCTCATCATAATACTTTTGGTAGTCACCACTGGTCACATTGTCCATCCAGTCCTGATGCTCCAGGTACCAACGGACCGTCTTTTCTATCCCCTCTTCGAATTGCAGGCTTGGTTCCCAGCCAAGCTCGCGCTGAAGCTTCCGGGAGTCAATGGCATAGCGCATGTCATGCCCCTTACGGTCAGTCACGTAGGTTATCAGGTCCATATCCTCGCCTTCCTTGCGACCCAAGAGGCGGTCAACCGTCCTGATGACAACCTTGATAATATCGATGTTCTTCCATTCGTTAAAACCACCGATATTATAAGTATCCGCGATTCGACCTTTGTGGAAAATGAGGTCGATGGACCTTGCATGGTCTTCCACGTAAAGCCAATCTCTGACGTTCTCGCCTTTTCCATAGACAGGCAACGGCTTCTTGTGTCGGATGTTGTTGATGAATAGAGGTATCAGCTTCTCGGGGAACTGGTAAGGTCCGTAGTTATTCGAACAGTTGGTCACGATGGTCGGCATCCCGTAGGTGTCATGGAAAGCCCTTACAAAATGGTCCGAACTGGCCTTTGAAGCCGAATAAGGTGAATGCGGATTGTACTTCGTTTCTTCGAGGAAGAATTCCGTGCCATAGGCATGGTGATGCTCCGAACTGGCCTTTGTCGTAAACGGAGACTCAACCCCTTCGGGATGGGTCAGCTCCAGCGCCCCATACACCTCATCGGTAGAAATGTGGTAAAAGCGTTTGCCCTCATAACCTTCGGGCTTACTCTCCCAATATTCCTTTGCAGCCTGTAGCAATGTCAATGTACCCATCACGTTTGTATGAGCGAACGTGAACGGGTCCTTTATCGAGCGGTCCACATGGCTCTCAGCAGCAAGATGGATGATTCCGTCGATATCATATTCCGCCATCAGCCCCTTTATCGTCTCATAGTCACAGATATCAGCCTTGACAAACACATAATTCTCCCGGTCCTCGATGTCTTTCAGGTTTGCGAGGTTGCCGGCATAGGTCAGCTTGTCCAGGTTTATGATTCTATAATCCGGATACTTGTTCACGAACAGGCGTACCACATGGGAACCAATAAAACCTGCTCCCCCCGTTATCATAATGTTGCGTTTGAAATTCATATCACTCTTGTGTTTTGACTGTTATCGCATTGCTTTCATATTCTCCATGCAGACGGTCAATGAATCTGTCCAGTACGGCACTTTGATGCCGAACGTCTGCTTGATTTTCGTCTTGTCCAGGACCGAATAGGCGGGACGCTTCACCGGACTGGGGAACTCATCACTGTGACAAGGCTCTATGTCACATGCTGTATGTCCCGCCAGCTCTGCAATCTTCTTGGTGAAGTCGTACCAGGAACAGACACCTTCATTGCTGAAATGATAAATGCCTGTCTTGCTGTAACCCCCGTGAGGGTTCTCGCGCTCATAGTCCGCCAGGACCGTCTCTATCGTCCGGGCGAGATCATACGCGTAAGTCGGAGTCCCCACCTGATCAAAGACCACATTCAGCCTCGGCTTCGTCGCCGTCAGCCCCAGCATGGTCTTCACAAAGTTACGACCGAACTCTGAATACAGCCATGCCGTACGGATGATGACATGATCACATCCGACTGCCTGTATGTTCCTTTCACCTTCCAGCTTGGTCTTGCCGTAAACACCGGTCGGTGTACCCGACTGCTCCTCACGGCAAGGTGTATTGTAAGGGTCACCCCCAAAAACATAATCGGTCGATATCTGCACCAGCAGTCCGTCCACCTCCTTCATCACCTCCGCCAATATCATCGGAGCCTCAGCATTCAGTCTGTGACAGAGCTGCTCATCACTCTCCGCCTTGTCCACATTGGTATAAGCCGCACAATTCACAATACAGCGGATGTCGTTCGCACCGACCAACGCCCTTACGGCATCAGCATCCGTCATGTCGAGGAGGACCGTCTCCACGCCTTCAGCCGGGACCACATCGGTAAACAGATAGTTGTCTTTCGAGTTCCTGCTCACGAGACGCATTTCATGTCCGAGCTGTCCGTTTGCACCTGTTATAAGTATATTCATCTGTTGTCAGGATTTAAAAGTTCAGAAGACAAAAGGGGAATCAAAGTGACTCAACAGCGGATGCTTCGTATCCTTTTCACTGAGTATGGCACGTTCCGTCGGGATGCGCCAGTCGATTCCAAGACTGCCATCCAGGATACTGATGCCACCATCCGCTTCCGGGTGGTAAAACTCGTCACACTTGTACTGGAATACCGCCGTTTCACTCAGCACGGCAAAACCATGTGCAAACCCCTTCGGGATAAAGAACTGCCGATGATTGTCCTCGGTCAATTCCACCGCCACATGCTTCCCGTACGTCGGCGATCCCTTACGTATGTCCACAGCCACATCCAGTACCTTCCCCCTGACACATCTCACCAGTTTTGCCTGGGTAAAGGGAGGACGCTGGAAGTGCAATCCCCTCATGACGCCGTACGACGACATACTTTCATTGTCCTGCACAAATTCCACATGCCCGACCTTCTCGTCAAACTCCTTTTGTGAGAAGCTCTCAAAGAAGTAGCCCCTGGCATCCTTAAATATACGTGGTTCTATGATGACCACTCCGTCTATCTCTGTCTTTATTACTTCCATTTTTCTAATATTCCAAGTCCTTTTCCAAAGCATCCTCCTTCTCATCCAGCAGAGAAAGTATGTACTTGCCATAATCATTTTTCAGCATCGGCTGCGCCACCTCGCGCAGTGTCTCCTTCGTGATCCAGCCCTTGCGGTAAGCAATCCCTTCGAGGCAGGCCACCTTCAGTCCCTGACGCTTCTCCAGCACTTCGATGAAGGTCGATGCCTCCGAGAGGGAGTCATGCGTCCCGGTATCAAGCCACGCAAAGCCTCGTGCCATCGTCTGCACTTTCAGCTCCTTGTCTTTCAGGAATTGCTGATTGACGGTGGTTATCTCCAGCTCTCCACGCGCAGACGGCTTGATGTGTTTCGCCACCTCAACCACCTTGTTCGGATAGAAATACAAGCCGACAACCGCATAGTTACTCTTCGGGTGCTCAGGTTTCTCCTCGATACTCAGGCAGTTGCCCGCCTTATCAAACTCTGCCACTCCGTATCGCTCCGGGTCACTCACCCGATAGCCGAACACCGTAGCCTTCCCATTCACTTCCGCATCCAGCACAGCCTGCCTCAACAGACTATTGAGTCCGACTCCATGGAAGATGTTGTCGCCAAGCACCAGGCAGGCACAATCATCTCCAATGAACTTCTCACCAATGATAAACGCTTGCGCCAGTCCGTCCGGAGAAGGTTGTTCTGCGTACTCAAATCTCACCCCGAACTGGCTGCCGTCTCCCAACAGACGTTTGAAGCTCGGCAGGTCATAAGGCGTCGAGATAATAAGTATCTCCCTGATGCCTGCAAGCATCAGCACGGAAATAGGATAGTAAATCATCGGTTTGTCAAAGATGGGTATCAGCTGCTTGCTGACTCCCTTGGTGATCGGGTACAGTCTTGTACCACTACCACCGGCGAGAACGATTCCCTTCATGTATAGTTGTTTTTTTGATTGTTATTAAACTTAACTCCTGCATCACAGGACGATATTCCACAAAATTAAACCAAGATTGTTCATTGGACTTTGATTAGATGGTTTCCCCGTCCTTGCAACACGAGAAAAAGATACAAGCACGGTGCACACGATGTTCTCAGAGCTTGCTCCATTGGAACGGAAGAGGATTTTGAATGGTCGAATGATTGGCTGGGGTTGCATAATAGCGACTCTTGCTGTTTGATTATTAGCAGTATTCACTATTGAAAGAGTTACTTTTTATCCCTCAAAATCAAGCTCTCCGAAGAATGTATAATGAGGAGTATTTATGTCAACCACATCAAAAGACAATTTGCCTTCTGCCGACTTGATCATACTATAAACTTTCTTACATTCCACATCAGCTGTAGCATAATAGGTGATGTCAGATTCCACATCCGCCTGTGCAAACATTTTAGTATCATTAGGCACGATAGCTCTCGGCGTGATGGTAACACCACGCCTTTTCTTCTCAGCATAAACCTCAGCAATCATCTTACCGGCCCTTCGAGCATGGTCGAAGTTAAATGGAATGATGAGCATATTCTTAAGAGGAAGTTCATTCACTTCACCTCTCACGCAATACTCAGCTATGGCTATCGTGCTAATCTTAATCACGAAATCATGCTCTAAAAAATACCTGAAATATCCTAAAGCATTAGCATGCAAAGGATCTTCCTCATTCATTAGGCGAATGAAGAAGCTAGTATCCAGAAGTACGCAATTCTGTTCCATCAGACAAGTCCTCCCCTTATATTTGTCAACCACTCATCGGGATTTATATCCTTCCACTTAGGAGTAGCTTTGTGAATCAGGTCCATAAGATAATCCTCGTCAAACTTTGGCTGGTAATCCATCAGTTCCACCAACACCAAGGTTGATTTGTCAATGTCCCCTGTAAGGATATTCTTCTTAGCACGTACTCGCACACCAAAATTTTTATAGAGAGGATTTCCCTGATACCCGGCTAAATATTCCTTATCTGCCCGAATCGTCAAGGAGCCAACATCCTTCGTATCCAAATGAATATTAGCCTTGTCCTTTCCACCGGCATCTGTCAAGGTACCATAATAATAGCACTCTATATCCACCATGATATTTTCATGGCGAACATAATGTGTGGTTGGAGTAATCCGAAAGAAGCGTTGTGGCTTGTCAGAAGTACCTATTTCTATATCATAGTTATAACGCAATGCAAAAGACTGAAGATTTTCTATCGCTTGCGCACTTGCCACTTCCAATTTATCAATAGAGCCATTTTCTTGTTCAATAACACCAAGCATTGCAGAGACCAAGAGGACGCTTTGCAGAGATGTTCTAAAGACATTGAGTACAGAGCCTTCCTTCATCTCATAAGATATAGTAGGACGATCCTTGCGTTTCTTTCTGTCTGGATAAAGCAAATTCTCCACTTCATCAAGCAAGAATCTAATTTGCCTGATGTCAAAATTGGCAGGAGAAAGAGACTCGTCTCCGTTCTTACCAATAATTCTTAATGAAATTTCATTTCTATCCATCATTACTGCAAATATAATATATTTGTGCAATTGTGCACGTTAGCCCTATCTTTTTAGAATAATTTATCCATGAGTTATTCTATCCTCTTTTACCAAAGGTCCATCAAATGCCATATTATTCTATTCGTACCATCCCTGCCAACTGTACGAAGTAATCATTTGACCAAATATCAAGTTCTTTTGGATTGCGCACGAAAGGCAATACATCTTCTTTTACTTGTTTCATATCAGTTGTAGAGAGACGTTCAATGAGTTTCTCCTTAAATAACTCTGGAGTAATATCCTCATTGTTGAACTGCTTGCATCGTTCTGCCAAATGGACAAAATTAAGGGAGATATTATGACATACATACCATTCAAAGTCATATCACTCACGCCCTTTGACTCTATTCATCGTCTGAAGAATTTTAGAAGTGTCGAAATTGAATCAGCCTTTTTGCCCACATTGATATAATCTTCAAATATGGTTGCATCCATCTTATAAAACTCATCCATATCCATGCGAATATCCTGCTCAAGATATACCTCTACATCCTTCATATAGCGAAGAACGACTTTTGAGGAATTGGCAATCAGATCACACAAAGCCTTTTCCGGCGATGCAATAAGAAATGCATAGTCACCCTTATTCATACTCCTTACTCCTATCGGAAATGCCTTTCTTGAAATATATTTGTAGTCATAACTGCCGACTGGAGTTTGAAAGCATCGGGAATGTTTTATTGTCATTGATTGATGCACATACACAGCCTCGGGGATAAGCCCATAATAACGTAACGCAGTAGACATTGAAATATACGAGGGTGCATAGAGATGATTGGCAATCAACTCACTCGATAGAGCCTTTCCAGAATATTCAGGATTAATCACATAAAGTCCTCGCTTCAGTCTGATGAGAACCCCTTGCTTTTCGAGCCAGGTGACTTTCTTGTTGGCAGACTTAAATTCTGGATATAGCGATTCAATGATTGAAGTCGTTACCGGAATAGTCCCTATTTCACTCAATTGTCTATCCATACCACAAATATAGCAATATTCTGAACACTAAAGGAAATATTACTTCCTTTTCTATTCAAAATATTGCTGTCAAGACAATCTCAAAGCCCAATGCTCATTGGAATTAAACAATAGCGACTGTTGCCAGTTGATTCTTAGCAACAGTCACTATTCCTACTGTTTCCTATTCTCGATCCTGCCCGACGTCTGATGGCTGGTGGAGGCTTACCTCCAAGTCAACAGACCACCGGTCCGGAATCCAAGGTCAGACTCCATGGTCCGTATCCCCATTCTCTTCGCCGTCCGTGTCCGGTTCCGGGTCGGGGATAACCTGAATAGACTTGCTCCCCCGCAACTGCTTGATGCTCTTATACTCCATTCTTCCGAGCAATCCCCACAGCGAAGTGCTACGGGTGATGTTGCGCTCAGCAGCCCTATGGAAATACAGCTTGGGGACAGCCTGTTTGGGAGAGACCTCATCCGGGTTCTCCACCCCTTTGCCCTGTGACTTCAGGCGGATGCGGAACGTCCCGATGCCGTCGAGTTCCACTACCTCAGAGGAAACCAGGTGCTTCTGCATGACGGTGATGAGGTTGTCGATGGTATTTTTCACATCACCGGCCGTGAGCGAAGAATATTCCGCCACTTCTTTTGCCATCTGGGCAGTAGTCACGAGACCGATGTGAACGGTAGACGGATGATAGAGTTTCTTACCTTCTTTGTTTGCCTTACTTGCTTGCTTTACCTTATAAATTATAGCCATGTTACTTGTTGATTAGTCATTCAGCCTTCGCCCGTCCGTCCCTGTCGTTGACAAGAAGCGGAGCGTATGCGACACTTGAATGGGTTAGACATTCGTGAATTCTTTCGCGATTCTCTTCCGTCCGTTACCCGGGATGTCCGTCCGTCGTTGAATCACATTGCAAAGATAGCCCCGGCTATATTCTCCGGCAAGCAAAATGCACCGTTTGCGTTCACACTTGCGTTCACACACCTTGATAACTGGTTAATCAACAAATAAATGCAACCCTGTTATGGTGTCTCTGTTACAAGTTACCATCATGTTCCATTCAGTCATAAACCACTCCATATAGAAAGCTCTATCATAATATCCCTACTCATACCTAATGGAAGACGCAAGTCTAATGATATGAATGTATCATCGGGAATCTTATCCGGATAGTTGGTAACACATAGCCTTTTTATGATTCGGTAATTGTCTGAATATACACATAATATATAAATTCTTCTATTGAACTTAGTCTTTTTGATTCGAAAAAACTATATTTGCAGATTAAAAAAGACAATAGATTTTCATGAAACAGGCTGATTATATTAAACAAATGGCTAAATTTGCCTTAGCGAACGACAATGCTCGTTTGGTAGATTTGTTGTATCAGTTTGTGGAGTATTCACAACAAAATAACAGAGGCAAATTTGCAACAGAGATGCTTTCCATCATTAAAGAATCTGACAGAGAGAATTCTTTAAGCAAGCTCAGAGAATACAGATTGAACAAAGGATTTGAATGCAAAGCAGAAGATTATATCTTGCAGACTCTGATGTCTTCATTTACAATGAGAGACTTGGTTTGTCCTCAAGATATTCGGGAAGAATTTGAATATTTTATTAAGGAAAGAAAACAAGCCGAAGCACTTGCCCAAATGGATATTCCGGTATCCAATAAAATATTACTCCATGGTCCATCTGGATGTGGAAAGACTCTAAGCGCTTATGTCTTAGCAGGCGAATTGAATCGTCCTCTGATTATTGTCAATTTGGGTACAATCATTTCCTCTAAATTAGGAGAAACAAGCAAGAATCTCACCCAAATATTTAAGAGTGCAGATAAGGAAAAGGCTATTGTGTTGCTTGATGAGTTTGACAGTTTAGGGAAAATAAGAGATTATGGTCAAGACCATGGCGAAATGAAAAGGGTTGTTAACACGATATTGCAGCTATTTGATTTTGTAGGTCAAGACACGATTATCATTGCAGCTACCAATCAATTACAAATGATCGATGAAGCTCTTATTAGGAGGTTTGATTTATCTATCAAAATAGATTTACCTAATTCTGAACAGATACACGATCTTATCCAATATACAATAAAAGACAGGTTTACCTTTGACGATGAACAAACCAAAGAAAGCATTATAACTAACGAGTGCAAGAATTTATCCTACTACGTCATTAAACGTGCCTTGCTTAATGCAATAAAACGGAATATACTGGATGGATATAATGATAATGTTATCCGAACAGCTATTTGGAGAAAACTCTTAAATGATAAAAGGATTGGTTAACGCCAATCCTTTTATCGTTTAAACTAAGCTTCAGCTTCAAGGGCAGCTTGAGCAATGACTTCCACATCATTAACCAGTTCCAAGCCATCATATAGACTGTGCCCATCCAACTCCGCGGAATGCTTTTGTTCAATTGTCAGCACAAAAGAGAAAGGATAGCTTTGCCCTACAAGCCAATCACGTCCGGAACATCGGAAAATAATAGATAGCTGGTTCTGAACCTTCTCTATCTCATCGCGGCTCATATTCAAACTCATTTTCTGAACATTTGAAAACATTTTACTGGATAGTGGAAAGAAATCATCAGACCATGCCCCTACGCCTGATTTTATAGCCATTCTATCTTCATCTTCAGCGACTCTTTGGGTAGCATACTCTTCAGCATTCTTTTTGGGATCATCATGATTCATACTATTCCCAAAATTGAATGCAATATGCAGCGGACAATAAGACAAGACACTATTCCTCTTAGGATCAAACTTATAACAAAGTGTAGCAGTCAGAGTCAACACACTTCCTTTCTTTGAATACCGGAGCAAATAATCAGGGATATTCAGATTCACCACCTTGTGACTATCGAAGACTATTGTATCTTCAATAACAAACGTGCAACAATTATCATCAGAGTCTATACATTTAGAAATATTCGGTACACCATGACCGGATATATACTTGGATAATCGTTCCGCACTATATTTCTTAGATAAAAGCGTTTTCTCATTCCTATCAACATCTGGATATGAATTATTATCTAAAGATTTCAATTCATGGATTGTACCATTAAGATAATGTTCGTTTATCGGCTCCGCACTATTAATCATCAAAGCCTTCACTGATTGCATATTCAGGTTAGGATATCTACGAACAATCTTAGCAGCAATATTAGCAGCTAATGGAGTAGCATAACTTGTTCCGGAATTCTGTTCCATTTTCAGACCTGTTCCATCCATTCTCGGAGCCAAGATTAACATGCGTGACTCAACATCCAATTGATCACCACCTGGCATAACAATATCCGGTTTAAAGAGATTCTTATTCTTCTGATTGTTCTTGAAGCGAGTACCATTAATCAATGAATTATAGTCCATGTGGTATTTACGCGAATAATAAGCAGGGAACTCACGTCCCAAGCTCAATCCATGATTGCCATGATTTGGATTATAGCTTTCGGCAATCGCTCCAACAGACATATTGTTCATACTTTCACTTGGCTCACATAGGTTCATACACTCACCGTCATGACACCCAGTTTCCTCTAATGTGACAAATGGATTATAGTAGTGGTTAGGATATTTCAGAAAACGTTTGACCTTATCACTCGTTTCAGGATCGGCTGTCACAGACTGCATATACTCTATATCGTCCACACTTAGATTACCTACCGAAATAAAAATCAGCAAATCGTATGCGTAGGCTAACCTGTCAAGTACATAGGCATAAGTGGAAACACCCTGATTATAACCCTTAACTCGGACAGACATGGAGAGGTTAAAGATACGAACACCATAGTCTTGATGAGCCTGAATAATGGCCTCTTTTATGGCAGCGATGTTCGCAAGTCCTATTTCACCTTTCTGCACTTTAATAGAAAAAATCTTGGCATCAGCATCCACTACGTCGGCATCCATATTACGATAGAAATTGTTTCCGAATGCAGCCAATGTAGCAACGGTTGTCCCATGACTGGAGTCTGAACTCAAATCAATCTCATAGGGATACGGAGTTTCCTTATCCACCAGATCCAATCCCTCTTGCTCCAGTATGGGCTCTAATACAGGTAGCCTTAGAACCCCCGTATCAATTACCCCAATCGTCGGCGCTCCTTCAAGCAAATTCAAAGATGCATCCGAGACTCTCTCTACCTCACCCAAAGCATTAGGGCGCACACGGGTCATATACAAAGATTGGATTCTGTGTATAATGTCAAAATTATCCAATAAGACTTCCAGATCCTCCTTGGAAATAAACTTTAGCTGATATAATACTCCAGTCTCTATCTGTGTATAAGCAATCTTCTTACTATCCAGATATGTTTCCATCTCTTTGACGATAGCCTGATGCTTATTCGCTGTTCTTGCTGAACTTTCCGTCAATTCGAGAAGCACATCATCCGCATCACCTTTTGCTGTGCCAAAAGGATCCATTGCCTCACTACTCCAATAACTGAACCCAGCCATCAATGTCAAGACCTTATAATTTGTTCCGGCATTATTATTTTCAGCTATGAAAGCCCCAATTTGAGTCATAAAAGCATCATTGAATCGTTCTCTATCAGATATCGCAAATAAAACCGTCTGATTCATATTAGAGTAAACCAGGTCAGACAGCCCGTAGGAACGACAATAGTTCTCTATTAATTCACGATCTGCAATCTTTAAGAAGTCAATCGACAGCATATCAAGATGCTCTACAGAAATCTCTCTACTCCTTGCCTGATGCCGTTTTTCTAACTCTTGCTCGAATTGCGTGCGACAGTGAGCAAAGTTCTCTCTCTGCCTACAATAATTCTTCTCCTCTTCCGAGACAATTTCTTTACTATCCCTCCCTCTTGTTCGATTAAACTTAAGGCTAATGCCGGGTTCATTCTTTAAGAACAGATGACTTTTCTTCATAAACTAGCGTGAGTTCGATATAAGGATTAAATCATTTATTTGAGAATCAGAGCATATAGATAAGAGTCTTAGATTTATAGTGTACAACTATAACATTTAAGCAATTATCATTATGTCATCAAGGACTAAAGTTACGGAGATTTATTGTATGGCGGATGAATTTTGCAAAGAATTTGCGATATTTCCTCACCACGACACTTCCACCGCCTGTTTCTTAGAAACAAGGTTACACCTAGCAACAACAGCACCTCATATGGAAGAAGTTCTGCCATGCAATTGGGCTAAATCCAACTAAACTTGTTCCGAATAGATACTATATAGCTCCGAATCGGCTACGAATAGCACTGTTCCGGAACTAGTTCTCAAAATTTGCAATGTGGATTACCCATGCTTACAACCAACAAGCCAGCATTTGTGAGTCAAAGTGTTTTTTATTAAGGCAATATGTTTATATTTGCTACGTGAAAGGTGTCGGAATGCACAAGCTGTACTCCTTGCACTCTAATAAGGAACTAGAGGGATGCCCTTTGCGGCCTCCCTTTCTCATTAAAAACCAACGAATGAAAACCTCAACAACGATAGACTAACACGGCAACCTAAAACATGTTGCCATTAAATTTAGGAGGAGAAAGTATGATACCGTATGCAAATCTGAGAGGCAACTCTCCCATCGTAGGCTATGAGATCGAAGCCACACGCATCATCGTATGGTTCAAGGGTGGCAGGTCTTATTCTTATAGCTACGGAAGAGCAGGAAGAACACATGTCGAAGAGATGAAACGTCTCGCAAAGAGTGGCGCCGGACTAAGTGCTTATATCACACGCAACGTCCGTTTTCGTTACGATTGATTGAGCATCTCGTTCCTTGCAGCTTTAGATCGTTCTCTACCGGGAACGGTCTTTCTCTTATAACCACTGCAAAGGGATATTCAGTAAATGTCCCTATAAAATACAATGACATATGAAGATGACGAAGTAGAATCACTTCATATGTCATTTTTATTGTCATTTTTGGGTATTTTCTCATATATTCTTATCAGCAGGACATGACGTTCCGGAAGAAGTCAGATGCCTCTTCTGATTCTGTCAGTAAAATCATGTCATGCCGCTTTAACTGCTCTGTTTCTGATCTTGTCAATTATCAGTACGGCATTTGCCGTATGTATTCCAAAGAAAATCCATAGGATTTCCGTCTTTCTGTTCCGTGCCTTTATCCTTGAGAGTGAGGAATGCTGCTTCTGTGTGCCGAAGCTGCCTTCAAGCCGGGTAGCTCTTTCTTTTGAGAGTTCACTTCTGAGAACCTTTCTCAAGGATTCATCCCTGCCCGCCCTTCCCTTGCGTACAAAGGAGGTGGATATTCCATATTTTGTACAGAACTTTCTGTTGGCATTATTGGCGTATATGGAATCGGCAGCCACGCATCTTACTCTCACATTCATGAGCTTCTGCTGCATGCGGATGCAGTCCTTCAGGCGTATGCCTTCGTTGAAGGCCTTGAAGGAGAGGTGTTCAATGAAAGATATGCCGTCTATCTGTATGTTATTGACCTTCGCACCGAACTCGACAGACTTTGTTTCCTTACCTCTTACAATGGGACGTACATAATGACGGTCAATGCAGACAATACGGTCACTGACCTTCCTGCCTTCAAACAAATCCTTTTCCTGTACAAGAACCTTTCTGATGATGGAAAGACGCTTCCGGTAATCCCGGGTATATCGGAGTGAGGTCCCATGTTCTCTATGGATTTCATTCCTCTGTATGAGAAGCTTTTCAAGGAGTCTGATCATACGACGCCTGAGCATCCTTGTCCTTGAAGCCTTCCTCTTTCTTTTCTTGCAGTAGGACAGATAGGACTTCGCCACATCCGCATACTTGTTGCGCGGACGCCTTATACCCAGATCCCTGCAATGAAGGCAGATATGCCTATAGAGCCATTCCAGGCTTTCCCAAAGGAGTTTCATATCCGTAGGAAAACGCATATGGCTCTCATAGCATGTGGCATCGGTCATACACACATGAAGGTTCTCAAGATAAGGTTTCCAGTGTGAGGACAGCACTTCCTGGAGGGAATCAATGTCAAGACGGGATGCTATTTCATTGCGGATGGCACTGACTATCTTGTAGTTGGTTATGGGGAAAGACGGATTTATCATGATTCCGCAGAACATCTGGTAGTGTATGTTTCCGTTAAGATGTTCCACCAGCTGTCTGTCAGAGAAGCCGGTGTACGCCTTCAGGACCATGAGGGCAATCTTAGCCGAAGGACTGAAGATGTTCCTGCGTCCCAGTCGCTGTTCCGACAGGCCCATAGTCTTTGCCATACGGTCAAACGGGAACACGGAATGAAGCCTGCCAAGCTCACTCTCATGAAAACTCTTGCGATATTTTTCCAGAATATCAAATTCTGTAAAGCCCAAAGTAGGGTGAATTTCTGAAATATTTTGTATCTTAGCCATATCTTAGTTTGGGAATTTCCCCCGTTTTGGCTGCCAAACCTTAAATTCGGGGGAATGCCTAAAGATACAAAAAAGCCAACTAATTCGCAATACTTTATGTATGAATTAGTTGGCTAATTTTATACTATTTACTGAATGTCCCTACTTTTTCACGGTGTTCGGAGGAATTTTTATTTCCTTTAGCTAAGATACAAAATCTTTATAATATTACCAATCAATTAGTTGCATATCTTTAAGCTATTTCACGACTTTCCCTATGTATTCGACCGTGGATATAAAGATTTCAGCAACCTTTATACAATAAATCGCATAGGTGCTTTCTTCGTTGTACGAGTCCAAAACAACGTAAAGATTAAATCCCAAACATGGAAACGAAGATTGCCCAAAGGTGTAGTTTCTGATATAATCGGATACTTTATGGTTTATAAAAGTTCTAAGTACTATCTCGAAGAACTTAGGAAACTCATCGTTAAAGGCCCTGAAGACGGTGCACGATACATCTTCCTGACGAACAATCTTGACGCATCAGCGGAGTTGATTTCATTGTGTTATCGAAACAGATAGAGTGCTGAGCTGTTCTTCAATTGGATAAAACAACTCCTTAAGATTAAGGAGTTCTGGGAAACATCAGAAAATGCTGTGCGCATACAAATCTATTGTTCCATAATCACTTACTGCTTAGTAGCAATAGTGAAGCACGATATAAAATTGGAGTGCAACATCTATGAAGTTCTTCAAATTCTCGGCATCTTACTGACCGACCAAACATATTTTCGTGGCTTGTTCGACAAATCGAATTTCAAAAATGCCAAAGACCGATATGATTCAAGTGAACCAAATTTATTTAATTTTTAACCTAGTCCATTTTTTAGTGGACAGTAGTGGTATGACATATCAAATGTCATCCTATCACCTTACATAGTTCATCTATCAACGACTGGCTTGCAAAGTCTCCCAATTCATGCAAAGGCTTTAAGTCTGGTTTATTGAGTAGATCCTTCAGTTCTTCCGCATTATTTGCCACATAGACGTATCCCAATTCCTTCATCTTCTGTGCAGTAGCAAGCTGGTGCTCGTTGCGGTGTTCACCCAATGCTGCGATACGTGGAAAGATGATGATAGGCTTATGTCGACGCATAGCGGAGATAATCGTACCCATTCCAGCATGAGCGACTATCAGACGGGCTTTGCTAAACAGTTTGTTGAATTCATCAGGCGGCAGGAAGTCAATCGTCTTAATATGTTTTGCCTGATATTTGCTTTTATAGACCTGAGCAATTACTTCTTCATCCAAGTGCGCTGCAGCTTCATCTACGATTCTCACAAAGCGGTCAAAGGGAGCTTGTGTCCCTATTGTACAGAATATCATAGCTTCTATATTAAAGGTTTTACAATAAGTCAAAGAGCGATAAGATAGATTCCTATCAGAAAATATCCATCACAATAGTAAAATCCTATTCGCCAAATATATTTCCAGCATAATGCACTTGCGAAGTCGCAAGTCCGGGCCATTGTGTATAAACGTAATTGGCGAATTTACGGGCTAACTTTCCGCAGGTACTCATAGTCTGTACATTAGCCACCGAATCCACCCAAATGGTCTTAATGCCCACCATCCTGGCGATTACAATGGACAACAATCCCGGAGCCGCTCCCGTAGTAATGATGGCCGCAGGGCGTTCTTTTAGCAGGAATGCTAATATCTTAAATGAGGCAGGCAACATCTTCCAGGCGTCCCAGCGGCTGAAATCCGTTATGGTATGAAAGCGATGATTGCCTACCATCGACTTGCATTTCGGGTGAGTTGACATATATACCACCTCATAATGACTTTCTAATGGCTTGGTTATGCGCAACAATTGCACCCAGTGTCCGCCAATGGAAGCAACGGCTAAAATTTTTTTCATGTACTATTTATGAATTAATGAGGTTATCGTAAATATTTTTCAGACAATTAAGAACATCTTCAGGCAAATAGTCTTTTACTATATTTTTGCTTTCTTTCCCCTCTTTCTTAATAATTTCTGGAGAGGTTATATATTTCATTATAGCGATAGAAATTTCTTCTGAATTGCCAGGAGAAATGATTGTACCATTGAAATCATTCTTTACTACTTCAGGAATGCCTCCTACAAAAGTTGAAATTATAGGCATTCCATAACTCATTGCTTCCAGAATAGAAATCGGTAATCCCTCATTAAAAGACGGCAAAATAAAAACATCAGCCCAATTGAGTAATTCCAGTTTTTTATCACCGCTCACCCAGCCTTCAAATGTTACAATGTCATTTATTCTAAACTCTTTTATCTGCCTTCTAAGTTCGTCTTCATTTTTATTTCCACCTATTTTTAATTCCATTTTACCACAGAATTTTTCCTTGTTGGCTTCTATTGCACGAAGAATGTCAAAGACCCCTTTACGTTTGCCTATTTCTCCAAGAAATAAGAAATGGATTTTCCCATCCTCCTTTTTAGCGGGGGGTATGATAGTTGGATATGGTGTAATATTATGGAGAATGACAATTTTATCTTGTGGTATTCCTATACCAATGAACCACTGTTCCCATGACTCAGATAAGACTATTAACACATCTACTTCTGTTAATATATCCTTTATCCATACACGCTTTTTAGCTGATGAATTGCTATAAAAGTCTTTAAATCGACTAGCATGTATATGTAAAATGACTTTTTTCTTAAAAAAATGTCCAAGCTTCACCAATTGCGCTTTTCGCCAAAAAGAGCCGTCTGCTGCTGTATGTAAATGCAGTATTTTGATATTTTTATCTATCAGCATCCGAAAGGTTAAACAGACATAGGCAGACAAAAAGTACCAAAAACGAACAAATATATTAGAAAGTTTGTAAGTTGGGTAGTATTGTAAAGCATCAATATATTCACTCCAATATTGCACTACAGCTGAAATACCTCCAGGATGGTGATGCTTATAATAGTTTCCAGCCATAAGGATATGTTTGCTAATATCTTTAGTTATCAATATCTTATTCATGCCTATTTAAGATTTACTTAGGGTTATCCTCATTGTACATTATATGAATATTTCGTAATCACTCTATTTCCCGACACGAAAATTCTATCGAGTATTTTTCAGCTGATAAAATAAAAACATCTGTAAGAAAATATTTTTTCTTTAACATCCTGATCTATAAAACATGACAGAAAGACCTTTTTGTCGCAGCCCTTACCATGAAGAATAAATTCAAACAAGTGTTTCAAGTAATCCTGAGGGTCTATGTCGTTAAACTTACAGCTTCCAATCAGGGAAAAGATATATACCGAGTTTTCTGCCGCGTCCTCACTGCCTAGGGTCATACAGTTCTTGAGCAATAACTTCATTGGTTTTATCATTTATTGCGATAACGATAATCATATTTCCGACTTCGCCCTAAAGCCTTGTCGACCCAATAACTTACAGAGCCACGAAAATATGGCTTCTGCACATAGTTATCAAATAGAATATTCATTATATGTCGTATGCTTTCTTTCAATCTATAAGGTCTCAAGGAGTGACCCGACATAAAGTAATGCAAATTCTCTGTTGTGACTTCTGTACCACGAATGAACCTATTGTGTAAAATCAGAAAAAACGAGACAGATTCTTGCCTCGCAATAGTATTAATCATTTTTCTCTTTTGCAGATGTAGATACATGAATTCTTGTTTATGAATGATGCCATCTTTTTCACAATAATATCCAAGAAGTTTTCCTTCACGCCACATGAATAAATATTCTAGATCTTTTACACCAACTATGTTTTTTGTTGCCTCACTCGGTCGTAAAGAACGTTTGTCATATCGTGCATCAAAAGCGACTGACGCACGACAAAAACGAGCCGAGAAATGCTTCTCAAATATTCCGTTGATTTGGTCAAACTCGTCATATTGGAAGAAAAACGGTTCACTTACAACTTTCTGCCATGGGATCACCCCCTTTGCCTGCAATGTAAAGAAATGATTGATAATAGCTGTGTTCCTTAACAACGTGCAATGACCAAAGCAAAAAATCTTATCATATTTAATCAGCAAGTCATCAGAGAGAAAATGCCGTATATCTCCCCAAATCAAATCGATATCGCAATACCCCCAAAAATCAAAATTCTTCAATTCCTCTGCGAAAATAATACCGTAAAAAGGTTTGAAATCACACAGCTTATAGGGTCTCTCCAAACAGACCTGACAGTCTAATGCAACTTCAACTCGACGTTTGACTTCACTCAACGTCGTATAATTCACATGAACATTTGGAGGATAATCATATGCTTCTTTATCATCTGTAAATATGAACCAATCTATCGTTGGATTTGCAGCACATGAGTTTAGCCACAACTGGAAGTAGTTGTTGAAGCGTCCGAAATAGGGAATAATAAAAGCAATGGATTTCATTCAATCTATCAAATATCAATTGTAAATTTATGCATAATATAACAATGTTAACTATCCAAGCAAAAATGCTCAATTATCCCAAAGAATCTTTGAGCTATTCTTTTAGGTGCGTGATAAGTCCTTACCTGATATACCCCTTGACGAGCAATCTTTTCGTAACGGTCCGGATGATTAGCTATGGACAAAAGTATTGAGGGTATTTCATTCGCTGTTCGATAGTGTACGCACGAATGCATCGTCCGCACAGCGATATTTTCCAAAGCATATGTAGTACCAATTACTAATACTCCATTACCAATAGCATCAAGAATCTTTCCCTTTGTTCCCGCTCCCACACTTATAGGTGCTATTTGAATATCAAAACAGGCTATGGTTTCCACATAGTCTTCTACCCATTTAATGTGTTCACTTGTATACCCCTGCATCTGTAACTGTTCATTATATGATTCCCAACCCTTACCGAGGAAAGTAAAACAAAATCGATCTTTCAAGCTTTCGGGTAAAAAGCTCAAACTGTCCATTAAGTCTTTTACTCCTGTACCTAAAAGCAACTGTTGCTTCATTTGTCCAGCAATCAGAACTTTCAACTTGGGTTTATGTAGGTCTACTATTGGACTATTAACGAGTGAGTAGTGTGGATGCAGTAAAAAAAATACATTTTTTTTTGGTGCAATTCTTTTTATGTAACGGTAATCTTCCATTCCTACAACGTGATACAAAACATTCTTTCTCACGCCTTTTCGGTCAAGAAGTAAGTTACTGTATACTTGTTTGGCATTCCACCAAAAGCGCACAGCTGAACTCCATGAAAAAGGATCAAGCGAACCACGCAGATTTGTCAAAGCGGAACAATCTGGTCCTGTCACTACGTGTATCTTATCAGGCAAAACATCAAGCATTTCAAAGAACGTATCAGGATACTGCCATATCACATCCGGATTAAGTTCTTCAAGCCTCTTTGCCACTTGCCTTTTGCTATATACATATGTAAAAATCGGATATTTAAATAGAACCCGTATCTTCGTTTGATGATTACGTTTCGCCAACTTATACCAACTATGAATGTGCATTACCTCATAAGTTACCTCCAAATCATCAGCAATCTGCTGCAACTCCTTTTCAGATATATCATTCAAATTACATGTAAGCATATGAATACTAATGGAAGAGCTGCGGTATTTCAGCAAGTAGTAAGGCAGGGCTGTAGGCCCCCCACGATTCTCACTCGTTGGTGTAAAAAGTGTCAAAAAACAGATTCTCATACTCTTATTCTGATTGATTTTTCAAATTCAAATGACCGGTTTCTTCTTTCCCATGATCACATCTTTATATTTAGTCATACTTTGCTTTCTGCCATCATTTGTAAATCAACTTTTTTCCTATATGCCAAGATTACAAAGCAGAGGCAAAATATGGAGATCATGCTCAATTTGTCACTAAAGAAAGAAAGCAGAAATATATACACTATCCATACGGCTGAGGCTACATAATAAGGGTGATGATGGCAGCTTCTATAAAATTCACGAAATACATTCCAAAGAAAATAGAAGTATACGACCATTCCTCCAAAACCATAATATGACAACATAGTTCCGTAAGCAATATCAGGAGACTTCAATTGCTGAACAATACCTGTATCATAAAATTTAATGTTTACAACAAAATTGTACATTCTATTTGAAATTGGAGATGAATCAGACAATAGCCCCATACCAAAGAATTGCTCTACCCAAGGCCTATCCACCAAATAAAGTACACGTTCAAGCACCCATGATATCCGATAAGTAAAATTTCCATTGCTTTGTTGTTCATAAGAGCTGAACTCAATATTTCCCAGTAACACATTCTGAATATCCGAGGATGTATCTCCCCCAAACCTTTCGGATAACATAGGCAAGAAAGGCAGTGCCACCAATCCCATTAAAAGGGCATATTTTATAATCAAACGTTTCCTTCCAGAAAAAATTAGTGCCAATACAATAGCAGCACCTGTAAATAGAATGAGCGAACGCGCAAACGTCCCCAATAGACATACCACAAATAGTGCCATTACTAGTTTTGTATACTTTCCATAAAAAGAGGGATTCAAAATTGTGACTATCAAATAGAACACTGTAAAAGGGGAAAAACTGTAAAAACGTATCAGTCCTAAAGAATTGTCTTTAGTAATCGTATATGTAGGCAGTATTGGATGTTGAAGAATAATTTGTAACACGTCCACGACGGCCATCCACACTGTAAACCATGCCAACAGATGGAGTAATTTCTGCATGCTAGTGGCAGGCATATTTAACAAAATTGGATAGCACAAAACCAACAATAGGAAACGTCCGCCTTGTAAGGTATCGAAAAATGGAATATTATAGTAGGCCATAGAAAAAATAAAACTGGCTGTAATGAATATGCATAACCAAACAAAACTTTTATTGGTTTTCAACGGTATTGGTTTATATGTATGTGTGATAACCAGCACTCCCATGATAACAATACTATAAATCAAAGCTAAGTCCACATTTTTCAATCCCCCAAGTACTCTATCTATAGCAATGTTATAGCCATCAGTCAGAAATCCAATATATAAGAAATAGGATAGATATTGCCATTTTTTAACAACAAACAAAATTATAGAAATTACTAACAATACGATTCCTAACATGATATATTTTTTATTTATTAATCTTTCGAATATAAAACTGTACAATTCTCTTTTCCCTTTTGAGTCGTTCCTTTACACGCTTCCAAAGCGTCCTATGCGCATGGACTTTCTTCACTTCTTCCGGCAATAACTCCTGCAAAACTTTCATTCGTTCCATGTGTCCAAAATTCTTATGGGTGAATGTTATGCCGTCTTGATTGAATTGACACACGTCCACATTAATAGCTCTATAAGTAGCTTTACCCAGCAATAATGTCTGAATACAAAACTTCCAATCGCTCACCATCCTTAGGGATTCATCGTAGGGACACCGAAGTAACAGTTCCCTTCGAATGAAAGAAGCCTGGTGACTCAAAGATCTTTGGACAAATAAGCGCGTGGTAATCTTTTTAGGCGCACATGCATAATCGACAATTTTTCCTTTTTTGACAGATACTTCATTTCCTACTAAGTAGTCAACCCCATCCTCCAAGAACGGAGAAACTTGTTTCAACACTAGAGGATTGAGAAACACATCACCTGCATTCATGAAAATGCAATATTCACCTTCAGACATCCTCACGGCCTTATTCATAGCATTGTAAATGCCTGTATCC
Source organism: Mediterranea sp. ET5 (assembly GCF_023337025.1). Lineage (NCBI taxonomy): Bacteria > Pseudomonadati > Bacteroidota > Bacteroidia > Bacteroidales > Bacteroidaceae > Mediterranea > Mediterranea sp. ET5. The sequence goes on from NZ_JAMBLN010000005.1 coordinate 88,459, forward strand.
GGTTCACTGATCCATTTGGAAATCCGTCCGACATACTTCTTGATGATGTCTACTGTCCTATCAGTACTATTGCCATCCACCACCACATACTCAAATTCATCATAACTCTGACTTAGGACGGATCTTATGGTGTTTTCAATGCACGCTTCCGCATTAAACGAAATGGTAATTACAGATACTTTCATATCCTGTGCTAAAGATTGTTTTCTATAATTCTTCCAAGTAAGGTAAGGTTACCGTTTTCATCCTTCAAAGGAACCCCGACGGTACCTTTATAGCTCATTTTGTAAAAGCAGGTGTCTTCGTGTGTAATCACTTTCAAATAATCTTTGTTAGAACAGGGCATACTGAGATTGCGTAAAGAAAAAAGATGCGAATTGGTGTATGGCACTTCAGACAGCATTTTCCTAATGGATGGAATTTTCTCAGAAGCAATCATCCACAAATAGTCTATCCACAAATAGTCTATCAGTAAATCATACCGCTCCCAATAAGCGTTCATCATATCAAGTGTAACTTTCATTAGTAAATTCCCCTTCTTGCAGGCTATGAAAAATACACACCATTCACCATGAGAGACAACCTCCCATGACTTGTTAATATCCAACTTAAATGTAAAGAAATCCCCTCTAGTCACATAATCAGGCATAGTTGCCGTCTGCAAAATAGTCGCATCCATCCACAAGCCTCCATATTTAACTAATAGAGATATTCTTACAATATCCGAAAAGTGAGTCTTAGATATAAGGCCTGCTTTGTATTTCCTCATTACATGAGCCTCTATTGTAATATAATCTTGAATATTATTTTCACTTACTATGACTAACTTTCTCCCTTGACTGTTTCTACGGACAGACGAGATACAGCTTTTTACTATTGCAGGCATTGTAGCAACATTATCCCAATATATCCATATACAGTCCTCGTACATAAGATGTATTGACGGTTTCTCCTCATAAACAGGATCGTGTACAAAAGCCGTAAGAAAGTCGTCAAACTCATTGTGTAATATTTTTTTAACACACTCGTGCTTTTCTTCCCAGTCATGAGGCTTGGCAAAACCCAAATACCGCTTGAGGAGCCAACGAAAGAGGAAACAACCATACCATTTATCCACTTTCATGAGAATACGCCAAGCGAATATCAAATCGGTAAATACCCTATGAATTTTTTTCCAATATCTACTATCGGAACGATAACACAGCCCCTTTCCGGAGGAATTATATGAATCAGAGGACGTGGTCACAGGATTTTTTGAATACATATCGCATCTATTGTGACCCCTTTTCGAAGGCATAATCATCTTTTCCATAAGTTTCTATATATATTCATAACTAATTTATCAATCTCGTAAATAATGGAATTTCTAACAAGGAATTTCTCTACTAGATACATCACAAATACTAAAATGAATGCCGAAAGTATCATCCTTGCCCACACATATAAGTCCGCAAACGCAAAGTGCATAGCGTAAGAACACACCACCGCAACCCCCAAAGGCATCAAACGTTCCTTAAGAAGAGAAAACGGCAAACGTATCAATGTTTTATGTTGTATAAAATAGATGGCCGACGACATGACCATAAGTTCCGAGGCCAACCAACAAATACCAGCTCCCTTACTTAATAGAACAGGCACAAGCATAAGATTTAAAATTACTCCTAATATAGCTCCCCATACTGTACTGATCATTATTTCTTTGTCTCTTTTTAAGGGCGTCAGAATTTGAATGATAAGAATTTGTTCTACACTCACTATTATAAGAATTGGCATCACAATTTTCATAGGTTCTATTGCGCCTTCATATCCTCTACCGGCAATGATTTGGATAATGTCAGACGCGAAAACTATAGCAAACACTGCTAAAGGAACAGATACAGTCAAGACAATATGAAGACTTTGCTTTATCCGTTGATGAAATTCCCCCCAACGGTTTTGACTGACAAGCTGACTTAGACGAGGCAACATCACCGTTGTGAAAGCTGTCATGACAGAAAGAAAGATTGTATATAATTTCGTGGCAGTTGCATAATAAGCCACCTGTTCATCAGTAGAAATAAAACCCAAGAAAGAAGTACTGAACGAATTATACAGCCAAGCCAAGATGGAATAAATCCCCAACACAAGGATAGGCTTTGTGATTCGCTTCATCTCCCATAGGTCAAAGTCTAATTGGATGTATTTTCTGGCGTAAATAATATTGACAAGAGCATTTAAAGTGATGGAGAATACAATCAAAAAATAGTATAGCACATAATCATCCTTGTCCTTGATGAATAGGAATACAGACAAAACAAAAAGCGTTCTGATAAGCAATGTCCGTTGTGTAATGAATTTAAAGTCCTCCAAGCCCCGATACAACCAATCAACAAGCAAAAAGGTTGAAAGGAGTTTTAACCCACCAACAACCAATAAATCATGATACTCAGAAAACTTTGGCACGACGTAGCACGACACAACCAGCATTGCCATAGCTACTAATGTGGACAGGGCATTGAAAGCTAACAAAGCGGTAAAAGCCTTGTTCAATTTCTCTGGTGAATCCTTGCTTTGTGCCACCTCTCTCACCCCTACAGTAGCAATGCCAAGCATCGAAATAATAATAAGTATCTGTATGATATTGTCAACAAAATTATATTTTCCAATCGACTCTGCCCCCAATACACGAGATACGTATGGGAATGTTAACAAAGGAAACAGATAGTTTGCCAGCGTGAGAAAGCTACTATAAAAGAAATTCGTTTTAATACTCATGAAGATACAAACAAGTTTTTTATCCGACTTTTCTTCCTCCAAAAAGAAAAGGAAGTATTCTTACTATTGGCAGAATGACTGGATAGAAAAGAATGATTATAAAAGCGTCTGCCACATAATACAAAGCCAGATATTGATGCACATAAGGCTAATTATAAATCACATGGAAAGTGATTTGATAAAATCCCTAGATTACAATTATATCAAAAGACAAAGTTTCAAGGATTTTGGAGCTGTATGAGGCAAACAAGATTGAAATGATGTACACGCACAATATACCGCTTATGCCACCTAACAAGAAAAAAACACAATCACAACTGCATTGGCATTGGAACATCCACGTAAAATTGTTGTAATAGTCTACCAACATCTTCATACTCAAGCACAGTACACAGTAGGTACGTTTTCCGTCACACTTCCAAGGAAAATCCAAATTCTTTGCTGTATAACCTAACAGGAAAAAGGGAAGACATAATGCTGGCACGACAATAGCATTGCTACTGTGGAAACCGAGGTTTTATATAGAGACTATCATAATCAACGCTAAGTCCAACAACATGACGAACAACCACATTATCCTTTAAGATATGACTGCATCAATATCTTTAAAACGGCTAATGCATATCACTTTCATCCAATCAATAAATGCATACCTTTCTTCATCATCAGTCTCTCCTAAATATATCCCGTGTATAAACTTTCTCCCTCACATCATCCAGACAAATATCATACCGATTGGCAATAATCGCCTGACACTGCGCTTTGAAGGCAGAGAGGTCATTTACTACCTTGCTCCCAAAGAACGTACTACCGTTCTCCAAAGTAGGTTCGTAGATGATAACCTCCGCACCCTTGGCTTTTACTCGCTTCATTACACCCTGTATAGAAGATTGCCGGAAATTATCAGAATTAGACTTCATTGTCAGACGATAAACACCGATGACACATTTCTTTTCTTCCGACGGATTAAAATCTCCACGGTTGTAATAGTCATAATAACCTGCCATGTGAAGCACTCGGTCGGCAATGAAATCCTTACGAGTGCGGTTGCTTTCTACAATAGCTTGGATCAGGTTTTCAGGTACATCGGCATAATTTGCAAGAAGTTGCTTGGTGTCCTTGGGCAAGCAGTAACCGCCGTAACCAAACGAGGGATTGTTGTAATGCGTGCCAATGCGTGGATCAAGGCATACACCGTTGATGATTGCTTGAGTATCCAATCCCTTCATTTCAGCGTATGTATCTAATTCGTTGAAATAGCTGACACGCAAAGCCAGATAAGTATTAGCGAAGAGTTTCACGGCTTCTGCTTCGGTTAGTCCCATAAACAGGGTATCAATATTTTCTTTTATTGCACCTTCCTGTAACAAGGCAGCAAAGGTGTGAGCAGCTTCATCCAGTCTAGCATTTCCCTCGGGACGACCTACAATGATGCGGCTGGGATAAAGGTTGTCATACAATGCCTTGCTTTCACGCAGGAATTCCGGCGAAAAGATGACGTTTTCCGTATTCAGCTTCCTACGGATATTTTCGGTGTAGCCTACGGGGATGGTGCTCTTGATGACCATGATGGCGTGCGGATTTACGCTCTTCACCAATTCGATTACTTCTTCTACATGACTGGTATCGAAATAGTTCTTTACCGGGTCATAATTAGTAGGAGCGGCGATGACCACAAAGTCGGCATCAGCGTAGGCTTTGGCTCCATCAAGTGTGGCGGTCAGGTTCAAATTCTTTTCTGCCAAGTATTTCTCTATATAATCATCCTGGATGGGTGACTTTCGTTGGTTAATCAATTTCACCTTTTCGGGAATGACATCTACTGCCGTTACCTGATGGTGTTGACTAAGCAAGGTGGCTATACTAAGTCCTACGTAGCCCGTACCGGCTACAGCTATTTTTATATTCTTATCCATAATGATTATTTTGATTGCCTTTCTGATTTTCTCAAATGCTCCATAAACTCGGCGTTGAAGGCCTTGACCAATTCTTGATGGATACAGCAGGCATGTAGAGCAGTCATGTTTCTTTCATATTAGCAAGAGTGCCATCACTGTCTTTCCTGTGGTTCAAAAAAACATCGACTGCTTCGATTACCATCTTTGTAGATTGGCTGTTTACATCGTTCGGATTAGTCTTTTGCCGTTTTATATGTATGAGTGGAGTGTAACACTACAAATGCAACATTTTTGCCTGACCAGACAAAATGCTCACTTCTTCTTCTCATCCCCATACCCATAGCCATAACCATACCCGGCCTTGCCGTAGCCGTAGCCATACTTCTGGCCATAGCCATAGCCGTAGCTATTCTTGCGCTTGGACATGTCGATGCTGTTGATGACCGTCGCGAGGTGAGGAATCTTATGCTCGTCGCGCAACGTGTTGATGAAGCTGAAACCACCCTTCGGCGTATAGTCTGCACGACAGACATAGACCAGCATGTCTGCCACACGGGAGATGATCGAGCTGTCGGTCACCATGCCGATGGGAGCAGTGTCGAGGATGATGTAGTCGTACTTCTCCTTCAGACGGGAGATCGCCTCGTCGAGCGTACGGCGGGCTACCAGCTCGGTGGGATTGGGAGGAATGGGACCACCGGGGAGGATGTCAAGGTTCGGACTGAGGTCCGACTGCTGGATGATGTCGAAAAGGTCCGTATGCTCAGGGTCGCTCAGGTAACTCGTGATGCCGTGGATGCGGCGCGAAAGATTGAACACCTTGTTCAGTCCCGGCTTGCGGATGTCCATACCCATGATGAGCGTCTTCTTGCCCATGTAGGCGAGACTCACGGCAAGGTTGCCTGCCACGAACGATTTTCCTTCACCGGGCATCGTCGACGAGAACATGATGACGCGCTCCTCCGGCTTCAGCATGAACAGCAGGTTCGTACGCAGGGCACGGAAGGTCTCCTCCATCACCTCGTTGCGGTTCTCGTGCACGACGATGGCACCCGCCTCGGGCTTCTTGCCCAGGGGGATTTCGCCGACAACGGGTACATCGGTGAGCTTCTCCACATCCGAGCGGTTCTCTATCTTGTACTTCAGCAGGTCCGCCAGGTAGATGCAGCCGAAGGGTATGCCCAGCCCCAGCACGAAGGCTGCCAGGTAGAACAGCTTCTTCTTCGGCGACACCGGATACTTGTCCGCCAGCGGTTCCTCGATGATGCGTCCGTTGTTCGCAGTGGCTGCCAGCGTGATGGCGTTCTCCTCGCGCTTCTGGAGGAGCATGGTGTAGAGCGTCGCCTTGATTTCCTGCTGACGCGAGATGCTCATGAACTCCTTCTCCTGCTCGGGGGCACGGCTGATGCGTCCCTCAAACTTGCTTGCCTGGCGGTCGAGGTCCTTCTTGGTAATCTGCAGTCCGCGGAGCACACTCTCCACGGTGGTCTGCACACTGAGGTGCATGGCTGCCAGGTTGGCGTCGAGCTGCACCACTGCAGGGTTCTCTTCCGACGAGGTGAGCAGGAGGCGCTTGCGCTCGGCAAGCTGCGCGTTATACTGGTCGATGGCGGTGCTCAGCACACGGTCCTCCAGACCGACGTTGCTCGGGATGACCTGATACTGGTTGGCAGGATTGTTGATGTAGTCGCGCAGGAAACGCACGAGGCTGATCTGTGTCTCGTTCTGCACGCGCTGCTGCTCGTACTTCGAGTTCTCCTGCAGGGCGAGTTGTGCATCGCTCACCAGGTCGGTCAGTCCGGAGCGTTGCTTGAAGGCGGCAAGCCGGCTTTCGGTCGTGCCCAGTTCCTCGTTGATGATGCCCAGACGCTCCTCGATGAACTCTGCCGTCTTCTCCGCCACCTCGTTCTTCTCGTCGTTGGCATCCTGGTTGTAGAGTGCCACCAGGCAGGTGATGAAGTCCATGGCACGCAGACGGTCGGTGTTCTGCACGGCAAGCCGGGCGATGGTCGTGGTCTTCGACGAGGGCTCCACGGTGAGGTGTTCCCCGTACGACTTTGCCACGGCTACCGGCGTGTTGATGACGGCATCCAGCTCCATGTTGTCCTCCACGGGGATGGAGTCATTGAGCATGAACGTCACGATGCCTGCCGGGGTGTGCATCACGGCAGGGAACTTGTCAAAGTCCTTCTTCATCGTTTCCTCGTCCGCATCGGCATCCACCGTATAGACCGCCTCGACGGAGAGGTGCTTGTCTGTCGTCAGGTGCATCTCCAGCTCCATGGGTGCATAGAGCTTGTCGGCTTCCGCAGGGGTCATGTAGACCTCGACGGGCGACTTCTTGTACAAGGGGACGGCATGGCCGAAGGTACGCGGACGCGTGATGGAGGTGTAGAGGTTGAGCGTGGTCACCACCTTCTTGAGGAGGGTACGCGAACGGAGAATCTCCACCTCGTTGTCGAAGTTGTTTGTCATGGAGAACACACCCAGGTCCTGCATGGCTGCCAACGGACCGGCTGCGGCATTGTTGCTGCGCTTGTCCTGCTCCTGGATGAGCACGGACGCCTGCACATTGTAGACGGGTGCCTGATAGCGCAGCCAGAGCCACGCACCGATGAGCATCACCACCACACCGGCAACAAACCAGTGCCAGTAGACGAGGTACTTGAAAAGGATTTCATAGAGGTTGATGTTCTCTTCTTTATGTTCTTGCTGGGGAATCTGTTCCATTATCTGTTTTCTTGTTTAGGATTTGTTCGGGAGACGGGTCGCCCGTTCTTTTACCTCAATATGTTTACAATCAGGCTGGCGATGGACACCAGGATGGATGTGGCGGAGATGACGGTGGTCGTCGTGTTGCCGATGTCGGAGTTCTTCGCCTTGGTCTTGTTCGGGGTCACGTAGATGATGTCGTTCTGCTTCAGGTAGTAGTAGGGCGAAAGGACGACATCCGCCTTGTTGAGGTTGAGTGTGACGATTTCGCGCTTGCCTGCCGCATCCTCGCGGATGAGCTTCACGTTGTCCCGCAAGCCGTAGACCGTCATGTCACCTGCCATGGCAAGTGCTTCCAGCACATTGACCTTCTCGTTGCTCACGGTGAATGTTCCGGGACGGTTCACCTCCCCGATGACCGAGATTTTGTAGTTTGTCATGCGGACGGTCACGATGGGGACCTCCTTGAGGTAAGGCACCAGCCGTTCGCGTATCATCGTCTCGGTCTCCCGTTTCGTCAGTCCGCCGACCTTGAGACGTCCCAACACGGGGAAGTCGATTTCGCCCTCATTGTCCACCAGGTATTGCTGGAGGGTCGGGGCACTCGTCGTGTTGACATTTGCCAGCGAGGCGTTGAGAGGGGTCTGCGTCGTCAGGTTAAAGGGGGCGGAAGCCTGAGGGTCGGTCGTGTTGACCGTGATGGATATCAAGTCCTTGGGCATGATGCGGGCATCATAGAGCGGTTCGTTCTGCACGGCTTGGTTCACACTCTCAGGGTCCTGCAAGTAGGGCACGTTCTTGTACGAAGTGCAGCTTGCCAACAGAGTCGTCAGGAGCAACAGACTCAGCATGTTTCGCATGTTCATATCGTGTTCGTTTGTTTTGTTTCTACAGTTTTTCAGCCGAAGAGCTTGCCCAGCAACCCTTTCTTCTTTCCGGGTTGCGGACGGTCTTCACGTTCCAGCAAAGTTTCGTAAGTCAGTTTGTTGTGTATCATGTCATAGATGGTGCCCCAGTCAGGGAGTCCGCCCAGGTTGCGGTCGTCGATGAAGACGTCCGCCTTCAACTTGCGCGAATAGTGGTTGTTCTGCCCCTTCTCCTCCTCGGGATAGTCGCGGTTGACGGCATAGAACTCCAGTCCGCGTTCCCGGCAGAAGGCAACCGCCTCATCGAGCAGACGTCCCTCACGGACTGTCCATAACACGATGCGGTGATGTTCGTCGCGCAGACGCTTCAGTGTATCAATGGCAAAGGGAATCTCCCTGCCTATCTCAGGATAACGGTGTTCGACAATCGTTCCGTCGAAATCTACAGCAATCAGCATAATCAGAATGTACGTGTTTCAGTTAACAGTAAAATCGTCAATTGTCCATCGTCAATTGCCCGGTTCTTCTCGCCAGTCCCCGACGGTCAGGGACGGGGAAACGACGACGGACGGACTTATAGTAGGCAGCCCCGTATTTCAGGTACAGGGTCTCTCCGTCAACATCGTAGATACGGAAGACCTTCTTCGGCTCTTCCGCCCAGACACAGAAACCAGTCCACCCCATCCGGTACGGACGTCCGTCAGTATCCCGTGCAGGAGTGAAAAAGGTCGTGGGAAGGTTCAGCTCATAGCACCGCGTACGGTAACAGCAGAGCACATACTCCTCGGTGACGCAGAGGTCGGCATAATGCTCTTCCGGCACACGGACGCCTCCCCGCAACAGGACCTCATAGTAGCCGTCGCGATGGACCATCGGCACAAAATTTTCCGGTTCCATGTTTCTTCAGTTGACGAAAATGTTCAACGTGCCTGTTCCGCCTCACAATACCACTTCGGGATGTGGACGAAAATGCCCAACGTAGCCAGGGTGATGACCACGTAGGAGCGGTTTTTATACCGGACCAGCTTCCCGGTCAGTCCCTTGAACGTGCCATGAATGACACGCACCCGTTGCCCGGGACGCGCCTCGGCAAACTCCCGGTCAGTGTACAAGGTCCCTTCATAGTCCGGGTCGCAGATGGCACGCAGCTCGATCATCTGTGAGTCCGGTATTTCATAATACTTTGTAGAATCGGAGTAACGAAGGATGCGGAGCGGATAGGGACAGCCGGCAACCAGCCGGGCAAGGAAGCTGTCATCATCGTCCCACGCCTTCTGCAAGAAAAGCAGGTTGTGCACCGCGGGGGTCAGTTCCCTCTTTTTCTTCCCGTCAGGCAACACCCGTTCGGTGTAGAGCATCGGGATGAATGATTTCAGCCCCTGCTCCTTCAGATAGTCCTCCACCTGCTGTTCCCGGCAATGGAAGGTCTGCAAGGCATACCACACCTTCCTCTCTGAATTTTCCATCTGTTCCCGTCCTCCTTTCCCGGATTAGTCCTATTTCTTATAATATTCGCCGATAGTTACCCTGTGGACAAGTTGACAAACAGAGGTCTGCAAACCGGTCCACCGGACCTTTCATTTCCTTGCAATTCTTCTCCTCCCCACCGGAGCACGTGCTTCGCGGGTCATCGATTCATCAAGCAAGGACACAGCCTGTTTTGTAACACCTCTATATAAGAATTAGTATTCACAGCGATGTATACAAAGTACTATGACGGCGCAAAGATACGTAAAAAGAGCCTATTAGATATAACAATGCCTTCATAAAAAGTATGTAACGAATCTTCAATTCCGCCCTTCCCATTTGCAAACGAATCTTAACCCAATTTGTAATATTCTGAATATTAATAGATTTTACAGGATGTCACCTCTTATATAGAGGTATCACATTTGCATCCGGTGTAGGATTCTACAAGATTTATTCACGAAAGTCTTTATTTTCAGACTTCTTTTCCGTTAAAATCACTTAATTTAATATATACAAAAAATTCTCATTTCAAGGAGATTTACAGCTAAAAGACTCCAGTAGCTGCAGCCCCTTATCCGTCAATTACATCCGGAAGCCACCTGAACAGAGATAAACGAGAGTCTTTACAACAGAGACTTCAGTCATTTCATTTTCACAGTTCCGTCTTCAGTTCTTCGTACAAGTCAACGGGACCCAAATGCCAATACTTGGTGCTCTCGGTCGATAACTTCTTATAGAGTTCCGGTCAGTGACCGTTCTGTATGGAAAACAGCTTTTCAATCCGCCAAATTTAAGTGATTGTCCGCTAATGGCAAAGAGTTTCGGAAGTCTTTTGGATAGCACTTACCAAAGATATGCAGCGGAAGACAAATGAATATAAAGGAGATAGGATAGCGACTAAAACCAATTGAGACACAATTAGTATGAAAAATCATACTAAAAATTTGAGCAATACGATAATTCGTACCACATTTGCAGTATCCAAAATCAAATTGATATGGAAAAGATAAAATTGACAGACAGTGAATTTGACCTAATAATGGCGATTCGAAATTACCAAAAATCATACCCAAATGGTTATCCAGGAAATATGTTGGTATATCGAACGTTTGTTCAACGAACTCTTGGATGAAGTGGAAGGTAGAGATACAGATGAAGATGATTAAAGAAAAACAAACCTTACCGCTTTTAGACGGTGGATTTAAATAAACAATATATATGGAGTAGTAGTAAAACAAGAACAGCAAAACATGAAAGCAAAGCTTTATGATTTGCTTGTGGCCATTTCATGGGCCGACCTGTCCAGAACCTATTTCGGCAAGTCATCCTCATGGCTCTATCATAAGATGGACGGACGTGACGGAAACGGCAAGCCGACAAGTTTTACACCGGAAGAAGCTGAAAAGCTAAAAGGCGCGCTACTGGATCTTTCCGACCGCATCCGGCGTGCTGCTGATACGATTTAACAAGCTCCGGGGACATATCCCGCATAGAACAGGAGACACTCTTGAGCTTGAAGTGCAAAGTATGGACTGCCCGAATAGAGCAGTCCATCTGCTTTTTACAAGATAGTAGAATCAATCTATCAATTTGTCAAAGTGTCAAACGAATCGCTTGAGAAGGGGCTTCCTCGCACCAAAATACAAGTCGGTGGACAAAAAGGGCATTCTCGGGCGATTCGCAAAATACAGAATGACACATTTACAAACGCCAATCGTACATAGAACGCCTATATATCCTGAAGAGAGAATCATCGTGAAAACCAAACAGACAGAAAAGTTCACCAAATCACACTTGTCAACATGTTCACTCCGTCGGCAAACTAGAGGTAAAAGAAGGCAAACAAACGTTTCATTCCGCTAAGTTATGTGTTCAAAGCATAAAACACTTGTGTTCGACCGATGAAACAATATTGTTTGGGTCGTCAAACAATATTGTTTCGCATGCCAAACACAAGTGTTTGACGCGGCAAACAATAGTGTTTCAACGTTAAAATACCATTCATAACACTAATCAAGTAAAAATGAATAAATCCTACAGAAGGTGATAGTTAACCGGATTTCACAAATTCCGCTAGTTTGCTCCATTTTACAAAAACACGGGTTAGACAGAATGGGGAAATTTGCCAAATTCGTCAAGCATTTAACGCAAATTTGCATCCGAATGTCAGGAGAGGGAGGATGAAAAAAGCAAAGAATGATTCAGGCTGCAGTCGTCCCAATCTCATACAAGAATTCAGGAGCCAAATCCGCTCCATTCGCCCATTCAATCGTGACATGGGTCAATCCATACTGAATAAATTTATTGAGATCGACCAATTCACCAAAAATATCCCCCGTCAAATAAGGCAGTAAATCAACCTTCTTCACTACTCCGTCATTGAACTTCAAGAGCAATTCATAATCTTTGATATACTCTACATCTATAACTCTTAACATAGCCTATTTATTTTAAAGGTTCTATTTTATTTAATGATTCACCTCTTTGGGCTTTCTCCCATAAAGATAAGAATCTCAGGCATATCCTATCTTTTATAAACTCGTTCAAATATAGATAATTATTTCATTCCCAACAATCACTTTTCCCAAAAGAAAGCCCACAATTTACCTTTTTTCCACGCACATCACAAAGGGAACAAGGAGGGAGAAACTCTTAATAAATAATAAAATAAAGTACTATGCAATACAAAGTACTTAGACATTGCATACTTTTGCAGCACGAACGATAAACAAACAGCCATGAACGTAGAAAACGTCAAATCGCAAATGCGCAAGGGGATGCTCGAATACTGCATCATGCTCCTGCTTCACCGGGAGGCGGCTTACGCTTCAGACATCATCACCAAGCTGAAGGAAGCACGCCTGATTGTCGTGGAAGGGACGCTCTACCCGCTCCTCACCCGTCTGAAAAACGACGAACTGCTGAGCTACGAATGGGTGGAGTCGACACAGGGACCGCCACGGAAGTATTACCGGCTCACCGAAAAGGGAGAGACTTTCCTCAACGAACTGCAAAAGGCCTGGCAGGAACTCAACGACACCGTGAGCCACCTGCAAGGGTACCAACCGGATTTAACAACTGAAAAACTCACTGAAGAATGAAAAAGACACTGGACATCAACCTGAGTGGACGCATGTTTCACGTTGACGAGGATGCGTACCAACTCCTGTATGACTACTTATACAATTTGCGTCATGCCTTCGAACGTCAGGAGGGTGGCAACGAAATCATGGATGACCTGGAGAACCGCCTCGCGGAACTCTTGCTGGAGCGCATCTCCGACCGTCAGGAGGTGGTCTCGCGTACCATCGTCCAAGAGACCATCGCCCGTCTGGGACAGCCTGAAGAGATAGCCGGAACGACGGATGCAGAACCCCGGGGAGAGGAGGCGTCCGCGTCGGAGGAGCCGTCCGCTGAAAACAAGGAAGCTGAGACTGATAAAGAAAAAGAGGAAGAACAGCACGACGAGGTGCCGCCCCACAACCATACGGAGTTCACGGGACGCAAACGCCTCTTCCGCGACCCGGACAACCGGATGCTGGGAGGCGTGTTGGGCGGACTGGCGGTCTATATGAACTGGGACCCGACGTTGCTGCGCCTGCTGCTGCTCATCATCCTGGTGGCAGGATACGGGACAGTCGTCCCCGTCTACCTGGTATGCTGGCTGGTCATCCCGAAGGCGGAGACGGCTGCCGACCGACTGAGCATGCAGGGCCGTCCGATAACGATGGAGAACATCGGAAAGATGGTGACCGAGGGCATGGACAAGGCAGAGAGCTATCTCCACTCCGACCGTCCGCGTACGGCACTCCAACGTTTTGCCGACGCCTTCGTGGCGGTGGCGGGCTTCCTGCTCAAGGTGCTGCTGGTCATCATAGCCATCATCTGCAGTCCGGTGTTGCTGGTAGCCGCCGTGGTCTGCCTGGCGCTCATCGTGGCTCTGTTTGCCGTACTCTTCGGCGGGACAGCCGCCCTCGCCTCTCTCCCCGGTGACTTCTGGACGCACATACAGGTTCCCGGCGACATGGGTTGGGGACTGGCATTCTGTATCGCGCTGATCGTCGGCATCGGGCTGTTGCTCATCTGCCTGATAAGTGGAGTCTGTACACTCGCCTTCAAATGGAAGGGGCTTTCTCCCCGCAGCCTGAAGGTGATGTTAGCCATCGGTCTGGTAAGCCTGCTCCTGTCAGGCATCTTCTACACCGTGTCCGCCCTTACCCCTGAAGTAAACTACCTCTTCCCGTAGAATCTCTCCATACTGTTTAGTTAATGATGTGAAGCCCGTCGGTCCCCCGGCGGGCTTCTGTTGTTTGTGGCGGACATGTGTCCGAAAGGAAGCCGGAACACAAAAAAAAGAATAAAGGTAACCGTCTTCCATTACCTCCGAGTTACAGGCGAATGACAAAAGCGTTTATTTCCAGCGTAAAGATTCCTTCACCGGAATGCAATGATAATGACACGAAGAGAGAGGAATTTCGCCGCGTTTTCAGGACGTTCTTCTAGTCCGATACTCATCACACTTAACCCTACTATATGAAGCAACATCTTAAACAGACGGCACTGACTGTATTGTTCAGTTCGGCCGTGCTTTCCTCCCTTGCGGCTCCCATCCATATCAAAGGTCTGGTGCGTGATGCCGACAACTCGCCATTGCCGGGAGCAAGCATCACCCTCATCAACGACAGCAAGACCGGCACCCTCACCAACATTGACGGACAGTTCTCACTCCAAGCAGAACCGGGCAGCGAACTGGTCGTGAAATACATGGGCTATCGCCAAGCTGTGTTCAAAGTGGACAGCAAGGACTTCTATACCATCGTCCTTGAAGAAGACAATCACCTGCTCGACGATGTGGTTGTCGTCGGCTATGCCACCAACAAGAAAGTGAACCTCTCCGGCTCCGTCTCATCACTCGACAGCGAACAAATCAGCAGCCGCCCCATCACCAATGTCTCTACCGCCCTGCAAGGCATGGCACCGGGCGTGACAGTCACCACTCAGTCGGGTTCTCCAGGAGGGGACGGTGGAAACATCCGCATCCGCGGTATCGGTACCTTCGGCGGTGACAATGCAGACCCACTGGTGCTCATAGACGGTGTGGAAGGGACCATCGACGAGGTAGACCCGAACGTCATCGAGTCGGTCTCTATCCTGAAAGACGCTGCCTCCGCCTCCATCTATGGTTCACGTGCGGCGAACGGCGTCATCCTGATCACGACCAAACGAGGAACGGAAAAAGACAAGTTCTCCATCAGCTACCAGGGTTTCGTCGGTTTCCAACGCCCGACCCGCTTGCCTGACCGTGTGGACGCCATCCAGTACATGGAGCTGGAAAATGTGGCAGCCGAAAACGACGAAGGCGAGCTCCCCTATGCGCCGGAATACATTGAAGAATACCGCAACGGGATGGCTACCGACCCCGACAGCTATCCGAACACCGACTGGCAGGACGAGATACTGACAGGTTCGGGATTGACACATGGGCATACGGCTACCCTGACTGCTGCGACCGACCGCATCAAGATACTGACCTCGGTGGGATACAAAGACCAGCAAGGCCTCATCGAAAACAGCAACTACCGACGCGTGACAGTCCGCAACAACATGGACATCAAGCTAACCGACCGCCTGCAATTCAAGTTTGACGTACAACTGATGAACGGCAACCGACTGCAACCGCGTGCCGAAAGCACCGTGTTCAACTACATGAATACCCGCGCCGCCAACATGGTCAACCAGTTCACCACGGGACTGTACAACGGAAGCGGCATGCAGGGCGATAATCCGGTACTGCTTGCCAAAGAAGGCGGGAACAAGAAGACCAACACCATCCGAGCCACCGGGTCGTTCGGACTGCACTGGGACGTGTTCGACGGACTGAAGCTCTCTGCCACCTATACCCCGCGCTACATCACACGCAATACCCATACATACAAGAACTCCGTCACCACGTACGGCGACCCGGAAGGAACGACCAGTTTCCAGAGCGACGCACTCAACTCGCTGACGGAATCCGCCAACCGCTACTTTTACAACAACCTCCAGTTCCTCGCCACCTACTCCAAGAAAATCGGGAACCACGAGTTCAAGGTCATGGCTGGAGCCGAACGCGAGACTTACGACGAAAAGACCCTGAGCGCCTACCGCGAAGGGTTCAACTATCCGGAATATGACGTCATCAATGCCGGCAACATCGACAACATGGACAACGGCGGCGCCGAATACGAATGGGCATTGCAATCATACTTCGGACGCATCAACTACAACTTCATGGACCGCTACCTGCTCGAAGCCAACTTCCGTGCCGACGGCTCGTCGCGCTTTGCCAAGGGGAACCAATACAGCTACTTCCCCTCGGTGTCAGGAGCATGGCGCATCAGTGAAGAGAAGTTCATGGAACCTGTCCGCCACGTGGTAAACAACCTGAAGCTGCGCGCCTCATGGGGTATGCTGGGCAACCAGAACATCGGCAGCAGCTACTATCCGACGGTGGAGACCCTGTCAACCGGTACCATCTCGATGGGCGGTAACCTCTATCCCATTGCCACACAGACGGCACTGGCCAATCCGGACCTGGTGTGGGAGACCTCCACCATGACAGACATAGGCTTCGACCTGACCCTGTTCAACAGTCTGAGTATCACAGCTGACTGGTACTACAAAACGACTGATGACATCCTGATGAAACTGGACATCCCCAATATCGTGGGCTTTTCGGCTCCCTACCAGAATGTGGGAAAGGTGCGCAACGTGGGTTGGGAACTGGGCATCGCCTACCAGAAGCGGTGGAACGACTTCTCGCTGGGCGTGTCGGCAAACCTCTCGGACGTGAAGAACGAAATCACCGACATGAAAGGTATCTCATCGACCAGCGGAGAGATACGCAACCAGGAAGGCTCAGCCATCAACTCCATCTATGGACTGGTCTGCGAAGGATTCATCAATTCACAGGAGGAAGCTGACGACATCAATGCCAATTGCCCGCAGTTCGGCACTACCGTTCATCCGGGTGACTTGAAGTACGCCGACATCAACCACGACAACAAGATTACCGCCGACGACAAGACCATCATCGGCAGCACCATCCCCCGCTACACGTATAGCCTGGGGCTGAACCTGGAGTACAAGCGCTTCCACCTCGACGCCTTGTTCCAGGGCGTAGGCAAGGCAGACGGTTACCTGAACACCTACTACGTCATGCCCTGCCAGCAAGGCGGAACTTACCGCACGGAGCACCTGGACTACTGGCGCGAGGACAACAAAGATGCTGCCACTCCCCGACTCTCTTACAAGAGCAGCAACAACTCCCAGCAGTCATCGTTCTGGATGCGCAGTGCCGCCTACCTGCGTCTGAAGAGCCTCCAGTTTGGCTATGAACTTCCCACCAAATGGCTACAACGCGCCGGTATCAACGGTGCCTACATCTACCTCGACGCTCAGAACCTCTTCACCTGGACAGATTTCTACCAGGGTTACGACCCGGAAGTCAACTATGACGCATCTGCTACCGACGGTGTATCGCTAGGCGATGCCAACAACTACCCGCAAGTGTCCACATTCACCCTCGGCGTCAAACTCAACTTCTAACATCCACGAATCATGAAACAGAATCTTTCTTTCAAACATATCCTCACAGTGGCAGTCTGTGCACTGAGCGTCGCTTCCTGTTCGCTCGACTATGAACCCAAGACAGGCCCTTCGTCGGGCAACTTCCCTGCCAACATTACCGAAGCAGAATATGGTCTGTATGCTGCATACAAGTCACTCAGTACCTTCGACGCATCAAGTGTGGCATGGTGGAAGGTGGCAGACAACATCACCGACATCGGAGTGACACGTGTCAACACAGCCAAATTCACCGAACTGGTGACTTCTGCCGCCACCGGTGAAAACGCCGTATCGGTGAAAATCTACAACACCATCTATAATGTAGTAAGCCGTATAAACCTGGTGCTTGACGGGCTGGGCAACCTGGAAGGGAAAGAGCCTGCCGAGGACATTGCAGCCCTGCGCAACGAGCTGCTTTGCCTGCGTGCCTTCTGCTACGACATGGGATGCCAGTACTACGGCGACATGCCCTACATCGACCATTCGCTCTCACTCACCGACAACCAGTATCCGCGCACTCCGCGCGAAGAAGTGACAGCGAAGCTCCTTGCCGACCTTTCCGACGAGAACATCGCAACACTTCCACTGCGCCACAACCAAAGCCAGTTCGGTACGGCGCGCATCGGACAAGTGGCAGCCTACGGATTACGGGCACGCATCGCTCTGGAATGGGGCAACTACGAACTGGCAGCCACATCAGCAGCCAAAGCCATCACTCTGGCCAAGGAAGCCGGCTACGAACTGCAACCGCTCGACTTGAGCTTCTGCGGGGAAGACCATGATGCCGGTGAACCGACAGGCACGGTAGACCTCTTCGGTTATGCCGGACACGCCAACAGCAAGGAGTGGATATGGTGTGTACAGTTTGACCGGCGCATCGACGGCAACACGCTCAAGGAAGCTTACTACCAGCTCTCACGTGTTCCCGGCGGATGTGCCTACTTCGGTCCGTCGCAACACTTCATCGACATGTTCCAATGTACCGACGGAAAGTCCATCAGCGAATCACCGCTCTACGACTGGCAACACCCGTGGAAGAACCGTGACCCGCGCCTTGACCTCTACTGCGTACGCCCGGGCAGTCGCCTGTATAACTACGAGTTCCAGACGTCAAAGAATGCCAAAACTATCAAGGACTACAACACGGGAGCCGACGTCTCCAACCTGGAATCTCAAGGCACGAAGGGAGTTTATGGAGCAAACGGGAGCAAGGGTCCGGGCGGATATTTGTGGAGAAAGCATATTGACATAGCCGAACTCGACAACGGAAGCATCACGTCGAGCAGCCCTTCAGACATGAATTGTGGACTGATGCGTCTGGCTGAACTGTATCTCATCGAAGCGGAAGCGAACATTGAGTGGACCGGCGGCGACCTGGCACTGGCAAAGAAAGACCTGGACCTTATCCGCAGCCGGGTAGGAATGCCCGAAGTGGACGGTTCAAGCCGGGAATCGTTGCGCAAGGCTCTGCGCTATGAACGTGCCGTGGAACTCTGCGATGAAGGTTTCCGCTGGTTTGACCTCCGCCGTTGGGGCATCGCGGAAAAGGCTGTGAACGGAACCATCTATGCCCCGGCACAAGACGGCAGCATGTCGAATGCCAGACCTTCGTTCGATGACAACTGGCTCCCGACCTACGACGGCTCCACCTTCGACGGACAGGCGATGAACCTGCGCGTCTACAATACCTACACCTACCGCACCGGGAAAGACGAACTGTGGCCCATTCCACAAACAGAGCTGGACACCAATCCGCTCATCAACGAGAACAACCCGGGATATTAATTGGAAGTCTTAAGTAAACGAGTTCTTGGGACGACATGCCTGCACGAGGAGTTGTTTCCTCCAGGGTGTGTCTTCCCACGACTCATCTATCCTCAAAACGTATAAACTCACATGTACCGACTACTCTATACACTTCTGCTATGGATTCCCCTCATGCTTCACGCACAGGGAGAACACCGCATCATGACCTGCAACATTCGGGTAG
Source organism: Mediterranea sp. ET5 (assembly GCF_023337025.1). Taxonomy (NCBI): domain Bacteria; kingdom Pseudomonadati; phylum Bacteroidota; class Bacteroidia; order Bacteroidales; family Bacteroidaceae; genus Mediterranea; species Mediterranea sp. ET5. The sequence continues at coordinate 107,757 of NZ_JAMBLN010000005.1, forward strand.
CACTGCCACAGGATACCGCCACAGGCAACGGATGGAACACCCGGCGTGACGTCTGCTTCCAAGTCATGAAAGCGCACCGCGCCGATATCTATTGTTTGCAAGAAGTCATCTACACCCAATATAAGGACCTGTGCCGTGCCTTCCCCGACTACTTCGTCTTCGGCTATGAAGGACCGGAAATGGATGCCTTGCCCGATACCACCTATCACGGCATAGCCAAGAACGTAATACTCTTTGACAGACGACGCTACCGACTTATCGCCACCGGCACTTACTGGCTGTCCGAACACCCTCTGCAAGGTGGTGAACTATCCTGGGGGACAGCACGTGCACGCCACGTCAACTGGTTGCGTCTGGAAGACAAAGCGACCGGACGGCAATTCCGCGTATGCTCGCTCCATCTCGACCACGTATCACAGCAAGCACGTGAACAACAAATAAACGTATTTCTGGAAGAGGCTGCACAATACTCTGAAAAGATACCGCAAATCGTCTGCGGCGACTTCAACGCACGCCCCGATAACCCCATCGTTGCACAAAAAATGAAGCATGCGGGATGGACCGACGTACATCATGCCCTACACGGCTATTACGAAGCGTACAGTGCACACCGCTTCCTCGGACGCGACTACCATCCGAAGAAGACACCGGCACAAATCGACTACATCTTCACACACGGTCAAGCTCTGAAAGCCACCGGAGCTGTATTTCTCAAGGACGATGTGGCGGGCAAATACCCCAGCGACCACTTTTTCCTGATGGCTACCCTGCGGATGGACTGACCTCTCACCGACCTTCATCGGCAGGGACAAACGGACAGGCTGCATCACCGGTCCAACGATAGAGACGGGCGGTGCAGGTCTGGTTGCCCCGCTTGTCCTTCCGGTTCTCAGAGAGGTAGAAGTAGTTGCCCTCAACGTGGCACATGCCGGTGCTTCCCCAGGGGAAATGCCAGCCGTGGACGCCCGTGGGACGATGGAGCTTGCCTTGCGGAACCAGACAGAGCATCTCGACACGCTTCTCGCTTCCGGGCAACGACTGCCAGACGGAGGGAACGGAAGCATCGACTGCAAAAAGGGAATAGTTGGGATAGGAAGACTTCGCACCGCAGTAGACAGCTAGCAGAAGCTGACGGCTGGTGGGATGGTAGACCAGATTCTGTACGCCGTACCGGGTGTTTCCCGTATGGACGAAATACTTGTGCAACGGCTTGGCGGGACCTGACGTATGGAGGGCATCCCACTGCATCGGCTTCTCATAACGGTCCCACGAACGGATGTCGTAACACAACAGCACCTGATGGTCATTGTCCGTGCGGGTGGTGTCACTGTAGATGCCATAGCCGACATACAGATAAGGCATGTCCTCGGAGGAGGTACCGATGGCGGGAGCGAAGGTGATGCCATCGATGCCCGAACATCCGTGACGGTGAGGGACGATGCGTCCGCGTTCCGTGACGGTGTCCTGATAATCGCACGTAGGCTCGTCCAAGTAAACGGTTGTCATCACACTGTCGGCCGACGCATCCATCCCTTTACGGGTCAGACGGTCGGCACGGAAAATGGCGACATAGAACCTGGAGCCGTCCGCTTCGACCGCCGATGTGCCCAGCTTGCGGGAGATGGAGGCACCTATGGCGTCGTCCTTGCACTCCAGCGAGGCATAGACATCACCCGTCACGGGGTGAATGGCAAGGTCGCCCAAGTGCCCGGTGAGGTGTTCCACACTGCCGATTACGTTTCCTTTCAGGTCGGTCTTCACCAGGGAGGTGGTGAAAGAGAAATACATGCACCGGCGTGTCCGGTCAATGGCGATACCCTGCACGTGGAAGTTTCCTCCCGCTACGTATACAGAGTCCGGCAGCCCTTCGGGACGGTCTGCCTTCAGAAGCCCCTGCACCATCAGCAGCAGGGCGCACAGCATCCACAGTCGTTGTTTCATCTTACAGTGTCTTTTGGTCGCTAATATACAAACTTTATCTGTCAAAATCAACGCGGGTGGCACCTCCCGATAGTAGGGAAGCGTCACCCGCGTCAGTAGGGTCGGGAAGCCGGAGCTTCGCGACCTATTTAGGCAAGTTGAAAGCCACGGTCATCTCCTTCATCTGCTCCTGCGTCATGCCGTCAGGCTCGAAGCCCATGCACTTGGCATTAATGTAGATTTGAGCGGACTTGGTGAGCACGTCAATCTGGTCGAATGCGGTCATGGCATCTTCGCCGATGGCGAACACACCGTGTTTCTCCCACATCACCACGTCATAGTCTGCCAGCTCCTTCAGCGTGGCGTCTGCCAGTTCCACTGAGCTGGGGAGCTTGTAGGGGATGATGCCCAAACCCTTCGGACAGAAAGCCTTCGTCTCGGGAATCATGCTCCACAGCAGGTTGGTCAGTACGTCCTTCTCCAGGAACTTCCTGGTATGGCTCATGGCGATGAGTTCGATGGGGTGCGTGTGCACGGTCGCCTTATAGTTGGAGCCGGAACCGATGAGCCAGTTGTGCACGCTCAGGTGGGAAGGAAGTTCCGACGTGGGGCGCACGGGATTGTCGGCGATGATGACATAGCTGGCACAGTCGTCGAGGATACGGATGACAGAGCCGTTCTCCATCGGCCAGCGGGCAAGGTCGCGCATACGCATGTTCGTGCCTTTGCAGTAGAAATAGCAGCCTTTCAGGTTCGGGAGGGTAGCCCCGATGGGCTTCACCTCGCTGATAGGTGCCATCTGACGAATCTCGTCGTCCACAAACTCGGTAATGTTGATGGTGATGTTTCCACCGTTGCGCTCCGCCCAACCTTTCTGCCACAGGTATCCGGCCACTTCAGCCACCTTGTTCACTTCTTTTGCCAGGGCAGGGCGTCCTTCTAGAATCGATTTCATAGTTGTCTTTGATGTTAGTGTTCCGGGACGGGGAGCGTACCTCTCCCGGAGGGTTGTATACCTTATTATATATGTGTGTCCGCTCTCACTCCATCAGCTGGGGCAGGAACGACGACACGATGAGCACCACCAGCCCGACGAGGAGCACGGCGATGGTCTTCGGGGTGCAGCCTTTCCACTCCTTGAGGAGGATGCCCCACACGTTGGAGAAGGTCACGTTGAGTGCCATCAGGATGCAGAAGGCAAACGTGGTGAGTACGGGAGACTCGGTGAGGAAGCCCTTACCCAGTGCCAGACCGAAGAACTGGCTGTACCACAGTGCACCGGCAAGCATGCAGAAGAGCAGGTTGTTGCCCCACACGGCGCCGTTGCGATAGTCTGCCCACGTCCGGTTCTTCTGGTTCTGATAGAAGCAGTAGAGGGCATTGGTCACAAAGCCGCCCAACGTCACGAGGAACGTCGCCGGCAACGTCTTGAACATGTCTGCCGACTCCTCGAAGTGAATCGACGAGCCGAACTCCAGTCCGACGTTGAAGCAGCCGCTCATGAAGCCTGCCAACAGGGCGATGGCAATGCCCTTGGGGAAGTTGAAGTCCTTCACGGCAGCCTTCTTCTCCTCCTCGCTCAGGCTCTGTGCCTTCATGTTGCCTGCCACGCCGATGATGGCAATGCCCAGCAGCGTCACGATGACACCGATGATGACCGAGGCGGTGAGTTTCTCCAGGTGATGTGCTTCGGGATAGAACACGTTGAGCATCACGGGAGCCAGGATGGTGCCCAGTCCGGCACACGTACCCAGCGAGATGCTCTGGCCGAGTGCCACGCCGAGGTAACGCATGGAGAGGCCGAACGTCAGTCCGCCGACTCCCCACAGCACGCCGAAGAGCATCGTCATAGCGATGTCCAGTCCGCGTGCACCGGCAAAGAGGGCGCCGAGGCTCTGACCCTCAGGCACGGCAAGCAGCGCACCCAGGAAGGGGAACACCAGCCAGGCGAACACGCCCTGCACAATCCAGTAGGACTCCCAGCTCCACTGCTTGATTTTGTTGATGGGCACGTAGCAGCTCGACTGACAGAACGCGCCGATGGCGATTATCAATAGTCCGATTACGATATCCATAATGTCTGTATCTGGAATGAAGAGGAATGCCCGCGGGCACTCCTCTCACTGGAAGGCTTATCGTTTCGAAGTCACTTCGGCTTCGTACTTCTCGATCTCCGGGATGAAAGTCTCGCCTACGGGGACGTTGTTCTTCAGGCAGAACATGTCCCAAACGGCGTTCCAAGGCAACGACTTGGCCTCTTCGAGCAATGCCAGGCGCTGGAAGAACTGACCGTTTGCCTCGTACTCACGCAGCTTGGCGAGCGGTTCGAGCAACGCGCGGGTCATGCACTTCTGAGCGGCACGGCTTCCGATGACGTAGGCACCGATGCGGTTGATGGAGGCATCGAAGTAGTCCAGTCCGTAGTGCACACGGTCGAGGGCGCCGGCGCGTACGATTTCGCTGAACAGTTCCTGGGTCATGTCGTCCATGATGGTCACGTGGTCGCTGTCCCAGCGGATGGGACGGCTGACGTGGAGCATCAGCTCGGGCACGTAGAGCAGGAGTGAGGACACCTTGTCGCCGATGCTTTCCGTCGGGTGGAAGTGACCGGTGTCGAGTGTGATGAGTTTCTGGTGCTGCACGCCGTAGCCGATGTAGAAGTCGTTCGAACCGACGGTGAAGCTTTCCAGACCGATGCCGAACACCTTCGACTCGATGCAGTCCTTCATGTGACTATACTCCGTGGCAAAAATCTGGTCGAGCGAGTCCTTCAGCAACTCACGGTACTTCATGCGGTTCACCGTGATGTCCTTGCTGCCGTCATGCACCCACAGATTCATGATACAAGGGTCGCCCTGAGCCTCGCCCATAGCCTCGGCTACCGCACGGCAACGCTTCGTGTGCTCAATCCAGAACTGACGGATGCCCTCGTCGGGATTGGCGAGCGAGAGGCTGCCACTCTTCGGGTGGGAGAACGAGGTGGAGTTGAAGTCGAGCTTCATGTTGTGCTCCTTGCCCCAGTCAATCCAGCTCTGGAAGTGCTTCGGCTCGACCTGGTCGCGGTCAACGACTTCGCCCTTGAAGTCACCGTAGATTTCGTGCAGGTTCAAGCGGTGCGTACCGGGGATGTAGGAAGCCGCCTTCAGGATGTCCTGACGCAGCTCATCGATGTTGCGCGCACGGCCGGGATAGTTGCCGGTGGTCTGGATGCCGCCCGTCAGCGAGCCGCCGTTGTTCTCGAAGCCCATCACGTCGTCCGCCTGCCAGCAGTGGAGCGAGAGATGGAAGTTCTGCATCTGGTCCAGCACTTTGTCGGTGTCGACGCCGACAGCGGCGTAGCGTTCCTTGGCTACCTCGTACGCTTTGTTCACTAATTCTTCTTTCATTGTCGTTTCAGTTTATAAGTTTTTCAGTTTATTAGTTTGTTGGTTTGTCTTTCGTTCTGTTTTCTTTTCAGCCGACGGGACTGGCGGGGCTTCCGCCTGTCGGACTGACCGACTCACTCCCGGCATGTCCCGTCCGCGGGTCACGCCTCGTCAGCCGTCAGCCGGACGTACTTCTCGTAGGCGGCATCCCACTCGGCAGCATCCTTCGGCTCGAACTCGGCCAGCTCGATGGAGGAAGCTATCATGTCGCGCATCTCCTGCATCGTGCCCACCAGACCGAAGGCCTTCGCCTGGAGCATGATGTTGCCGAGCGCAGTCCCTTCCGACGGTCCTGCCGTCACGGGTACACCCACGGCGTTGCAGGTGAACTGGTTCAGCAGGTTGTTGCGCGAGCCGCCGCCGATGACGTGCAGACGCTCGATGGGGAACGGCGCCATGGACTGCATGTAACCGAACACCTGACGGTAGCGCAAGGCAAGGCTGTCAAAGATGCAGCGGGTCAACTCACCGTAGGTCTCGGGCACAGGCTGTCCCGTCCGGCTGCAATAACCGCGGATGGCGTCGACCATCGACACGGGGTTGGCAAAGCAGGCGGCGTCGGGGTTGATGACACTGCGGAAGGCAGGCACCGCCAGAGCGGCGTCTATCAACTCGGAGTAGGAATAGTTGCCATCCCGCTCCCACTCCTTGCGGCAACGCTCCAGGAGCCACATGCCGCAGATGTTCTTCAGGAAGCGCGTCGTGCCTTCCACGCCGCCCTCGTTGGTGAAGTTGCGTTCGTAGCTCTCCGCCGTGATGATGGCATCCTTTACCTCGACGCCCATGAGCGACCACGTGCCGGAGCTGAGGTAGGCGAACCGCTCGTTGCGCGCGGGCACTGCCGCCACCGCCGAAGCCGTGTCATGCCCTGCAACGGCAATGACGGGCACGGCACCCAGCCCCGTGAGCTGCTGCACCTCGGGGGTGAGCACGCCGACCTGCTCGCCGGGGAAGACGAAGCGGCCGAACTGTTCCTCGCTCACGCCCACCGCGTCGAGCAGCTCCTTCTCGAAGCGCTTCGTGCGCGGATTGAGCATCTGCGAGGTCGATGCGATGGTGTATTCCGTCACCCGCTCGCCCGTCAGCATGTAGGACAGCGCGTCGGGCATGAAGAGAATCTTGTCGGCAGCCTCCAGCGCGGAACATCCGTTACGGCGCAGCGTGGAGAGCTGGAAGAGCGAGTTGAAGTTCATGATTTGGATGCCTGTGATGTCGTACACGCGTTCACGGGGGATGTGGGTAAAGAATTCCTCGGGGGCGCCCTCCGTGTGCGGGTCGCGGTAACAGTAGGGACTGCGCAGGATGCCTCCGTCGCGGCCGAACATCACGAAGTCGACGCCCCATGTGTCTATGCCGATGGAGCGGATGGGAATGTTCTCCTGTGCCACCTTCTTGAGTCCGTTGATGATTTCGAGGTAGAGGGCGTAGATGTCCCAGTAGAAGTGTCCGCCCGTCTCGATGATGTGGTTCGGGAAACGTGTCAGTTCCGTCAGTTCTATCTTTCCGCCGGAGACCGTACCCAGGATGGTGCGTCCACTCGTGGCGCCCAGGTCGACAGCGAAAAAGTTCATGTTTTCCATAATCTGTAAAGCTTCATGAGAGCACCTTGCGGCACCCTCCGGTTAACAATGAAACAAATGTATATATTTATTTCCTATCCGCCTGTCCTTTTCAGCAAATATTTTGGTTTTATTGGATTTTACCTGCCGGAAGGCGGAAGCAGCACCGCCGGCTGCCTCCCCCGGCACGTCCGTCCGGTGCCCGTCGGGTGTCCGGCGGACGGCAACGGAACGGGGCAGCGCGGTGCCTCCCTCCTCCCCGTCCGCCTGTCGTCAGAAAGAAAGCAAAACAGGGAAAAGGGCGACATTTTTTCTCGATTCGGCGTTTTCAGCTGACGCATACTTTCGCAATTTTGTCCCTTTCAGCGCGCAGTTGAATACACTTTTTAAGACACGGACGTCCGGACAGGCCCCTATTTTCATTCCATTAACACAAAAACGGAGCTGCGAACCCCTTCGCACCGTCATTCCAACCCATTTTCACTTTCGTACGGACGCGTCCGTACCACCGTAGTCGTTCGTCCGCACCGTCGTACGGACGCGTCCGCACGAAAAAAGGCCTTGATTTTGTCCGTTTCCTTTACCTGTTTTCATTTTCAGACGGAAGGAGGCGCACATTTTTCATCTGTCATTCGGACGTCGCTTTGCATCTTCCAGCATCATCCGGTCCACAAAATCGCGCTTCCGCAGAAAGAAAAGAAAGAAAGAATGCGGAAAGGGCGACAGCGTGCATTTCGCGAATCGTCCGAGAAGGCCCTCGCCGGTCACCAACTCGTATTTGGGCGCAAGGAAGGCCCTTCTCGCGCGATTCATTTGACATTTTGACAATCTGACAGCAGCGTCCCGCCGCACCCACACACCGCAGGGGACGGACCGCCGGCATCGTCCGAATGAATAAATATTCTGCATAAACATGAAATTTACGGTGAATTTATGCAGTGAACACGAAAATATACGTACCTTTGCAGCGTCTTAGGAATAAATATACACTATGAGAACAAAAAGCAGCCGACTTGATTCGATCAAGATCATCATCTCAACCAAGGAAATCGGGAGCCAGGAGGAACTCCTGCGCGAACTGGAGATCGAAGGATACACACTGACGCAAGCCACGCTCTCGCGCGACCTGAAGCAACTGAAAGTCGCCAAGGCGGCAAGCCCGGGCGGCAAGTACATCTACGTGCTGCCGAACAACACCTTATATAAAAGGGTGGCAGAATCCCGGCCGAAAGTGGAGTACCCCATCTCCAACGGGTTCATCTCGCTCCGTATCTCAGGCAACATCGCCGTCATCCGCACCCGTCCGGGCTATGCCAGCAGCATCGCCTACGACATCGACAACGGGAACATCCACGAAATCATCGGGACCATCGCGGGCGACGACACCATCATGATGGTCATCAACGAGGGCGTGACCCGTACGGACATGGTGAAGGCGCTCCGCAAGGTCATCCCCAACGTGCACTTCTGAGAACCGGCTGAAACAGACTAGACGACTTACAAAAGACATATACACAAGCGACTTTTTTACTATCGAGACAAATGGACGAAATTGACGTTATGGTTGCCGATGCCTCACACGAGGTCTATGTCGACACGATATTGGAAACGATTACAGCCGCCGCACAAGTCAGAGGAACGGGTATCGCCAAGCGTACCCACGAATATGTGGCGCAGAAAATGAAGGAGGGAAAAGCCATCATCGCGCTCCACGGCGACGAGTTCGCCGGATTCTGCTACATCGAGAGCTGGGGCAACAAGCAGTACGTGGCAAACTCGGGACTCATCGTCGTGGAGAAGTTCCGCGGACAGGGACTTGCCAAGCGCATCAAGCAGGCGGCGTTCACGCTCTCCCGTCTGCGCTGGCCGCACGCCAAACTCTTCGGCCTCACCAGCGGGGCAGCCGTCATGAAAATCAATACGGAGCTGGGCTACGTCCCCGTGACCTTCGCCCAGCTGACGGACGACGAGGCGTTCTGGAAGGGTTGCGAAGGGTGCTGCAACCACGACGTGCTCGAACGCACGGGACGGCGCTACTGCATCTGCACCGCGATGCTCTATGACCCCGAGAAACACAAATGAGGCGGGACGGAACTCGACCTCCAGACAAACAAACTTAAAAACCAAATACAATGGAAGAGAAAAAGAAAGTAGTGGTGGCGTTCAGCGGTGGACTGGACACATCGTTCACCGTGATGTACCTCGCCAAAGAGAAGGGCTACGAGGTCTATGCCGCCTGTGCCAACACCGGCGGATTCAGTGACGAACAGCTGAAGCAGAACGAGGCGAACGCCTACAAGCTGGGTGCCAAGGCATACGTGACGCTCGACGTCACCCGCGAATATTATGAGAAAAGCCTGAAGTACATGGTCTACGGCAACGTGCTACGCAACGGGACCTACCCCATCTCCGTCAGCTCGGAACGTATCTTCCAGGCACTCGCCATCGCCCGCTACGCCAACGAAATCGGTGCGCACGCCATCGCACACGGTTCGACAGGCGCCGGCAACGACCAGGTACGCTTCGACATGACCTTCCTCGTGCTGGCACCGGGGGTGGAGATCATCACCCTGACGCGCGACATGGCGCTCAGCCGCGAGTATGAAATCAATTACCTGAAGGAGCACGGCTTCGAGGCTGACTTCACCAAGCTGAAGTACTCCTACAACGTCGGCCTGTGGGGCACGTCGATTTGCGGCGGCGAGATTCTCGACTCGCGCCAGGGACTGCCCGAGAGCGCCTACCTCAAACAAGTGACCCGCCAGGGCAGCGAGGAGCTGCGGCTGGAGTTCAAGAAGGGCGAGCTGCATGCCGTCAACGGCGAAGTGTTCACCGACCCCATCGCCGCCATCCAGAAGGTGGAGGAGATTGGCGCTGCCTATGGCATCGGCCGCGACATGCACGTGGGCGACACCATCATAGGCATCAAGGGGCGCGTCGGATTCGAAGCTGCCGCCCCGATGCTCATCATCGGCGCGCACCGCTTCCTGGAGAAATATACGCTCAGCAAGTGGCAACAGTACTGGAAGGACCAGGTTGCCAACTGGTACGGCATGTTCCTGCATGAGAGCCAGTACCTGGAGCCGGTGATGCGCGACATCGAGGCGATGCTCGCCGAGTCGCAGCGCAACGTCAACGGCACGGTCATCCTCGAGCTGCGCCCGCTCTCCTTCTCCACCGTCGGTGTGGACTCACCCGACGACCTGGTGAAGAACAAGTTCGGCGAGTACGGCGAGATGCAGAAAGGCTGGACGGCAGAAGACGCCAAGGGATTCATCAAGGTGCTCTCCACGCCGCTGCGCGCCTACTACAGCGTCCACAAGGACGAGGAAGACGTGTGACCCGGACTCTCATTTCCTGACCCAAACACAGACACCATGATAAAAGTAGGAATCATAGGCGGAGCGGGCTACACCGCGGGGGAGCTCATCCGTCTGCTCATCAACCACCCCGACGCGGAGATTGTGTTCGTCCACAGCAACAGCCAGGCGGGGCGCAAGATTACTGACGTCCACGAGGGACTCTACGGCGAGACCGACCTGACATTCACCGACGCGCTGCCGCTGGAGAGCATCGACGTGCTCTTCTTCTGCACCCCCCACGGCGACACGCGGAAGTTCATCGACTCGCACAACATCCCCGAGGAACTGCGCATCATCGACCTCTCGATGGACTACCGCATCAAGGCGGACGACCACGACTTCGTCTACGGCCTGCCGGAGCTGAACCGCCGCGCCATCTGCCACAGCAAGCATGTGGCGAACCCGGGCTGCTTTGCCACGTGCATCCAGCTGGGACTGCTTCCGCTAGCCAAACACCTCCTGCTCAACAGCGACATCTCGGTGAACGCCATCACCGGCAGCACGGGAGCAGGCGTGAAACCGGGCGCGACGAGCCACTTCAGCTGGCGCAACAACAACATCAGCGTCTACAAGGCTTTCGCCCACCAGCACGTGCCGGAAATCAAGCAGTCGCTCCGCCAGCTGCAGAACAGCTTCAACGCGGAGATTGACTTCATCCCCTACCGGGGCGACTTCCCCCGCGGCATCTTCGCCACGCTGGTGGTGAAGACGCAAGTGGCGCTTGAGGAGCTCGAACGCATCTACGAGGAGTACTACGCCAAGGACTCCTTCGTCCACATCGTGAAGGAGAATATCGACCTGAAGCAGGTGGTCAACACCAACAAGTGCCTCATCCACCTGGAGAAGCACGGCAACAAGCTGCTCATCATCTCCTGCATCGACAACCTCCTGAAGGGCGCCAGCGGACAGGCGGTCCACAACATGAACCTGCTGTTCAACCTGGAGGAGACCGTGGGGCTGCGGCTGAAGCCCAGCGCCTTCTGACACAAACCATTTACCCGTCATTATCCGAAGACTATGAATCTGTTCGACGTATATCCCCTGTTTGACATCAACATCGTCAAGGGCAAGGGCTGCCGTGTCTGGGACGACCGGGGCACGGAGTACCTGGACCTCTACGGCGGCCATGCCGTCATCTCCATCGGTCACGCCCACCCGCACTATGTGGAGGCAGTGAGCCGCCAGGCGGGCATGTTGGGTTTCTACTCCAACTCCGTCGTCAACCTGCTGCAACGCCAGCTTGCCGAGCGACTCGGCAAGGCGTCCGGCTACGAAGACTACAGCCTCTTCCTCATCAATTCCGGAGCGGAGGCCAACGAGAACGCACTCAAGCTCGCCTCGTTCCACAACGGACGGACGCGCGTGGTGTCCTTCGCCAAGGCGTTCCACGGACGGACCTCGCTCGCCGTGGAAGCGACGCAGAACCCCTCCATCATCGCCCCCATCAACGCCAACGGGCATGTGACCTTCCTCGAGCTGAACGACCTTGAGGGCGCCCGCACCGAGCTGGAGAAGGGAGACGTGTGTGCCGTCATCATCGAGGGCATTCAGGGCGTGGGCGGCATCCGCATCCCCGACGCCGCCTTCCTGCAAGGCCTGCGCCGCTTGTGCGACGAGACCGGCACCCTCCTCATCCTCGACGAGATCCAGTCGGGTTACGGACGTAGCGGACGGTTCTTTGCCCACCAGCACGCCGGCATCCGCCCCGACCTCATCACCGTGGCAAAAGGTATCGCCAATGGCTTCCCGATGGGCGGAGTGCTCATCAGCCCGAAGTTCACCCCCTCCTACGGTCAGCTGGGCACGACGTTCGGCGGCAACCACCTGGGCTGTGCCGCCGCCCTCGCCGTGCTCGACGTGATGGAGAGCGAACACCTCGTGGAGAACGCCGCCCGTGTGGGCGAGTACCTGCTGCAGGAGCTACGTACCCTGCCCGGCATCCGTGAAGTGCGCGGCAAGGGCCTGATGCTCGGCATGGAGTTCGACCGTCCGGTGAAGGAGCTGCGCAACCGCCTCATCTACGACCATCACGTGTTCACCGGAGCCAGCGGGACGAACGTCATCCGCCTGCTGCCCCCTCTCTGCCTCACCGTCGGGGAAGCCGACGAGTTCGTGGAGAAACTGAAGGCAGCCCTCGCCGGGAACTAGCCCCTCTTCCATCCGCATCCAGACGCCGGATATACCGTCAGGACGTGTGCCTCTCTCCGTGCCACTCCCCCGACGGCGTATCCGGCGTCCGTGTTTTCAGGCGCAAAAGCGGAAGAACTTACAAACAAACAAATTTTTTTGTAAGTTTGCCCACTGTTCGTTCCAAAGGGAAAGAATGAGACACCTTATCCTATCATACAGGCTCATGTGTGCCGCACTTCTCCTGCTCCTCACTTGCGGGGCGGTCCTGCAGGCACAGCCGCGTTGCGACATCCGCCATTACTCTTTCAGCGACGGACTTTCGCAAAGCGTCGTGCAGCGTCTTGTCCAGTCTGCTGACGGGCGGCTGTGGTTCTGCACATGGGACGGACTGAACAGCTACGACGGCACGACGTTCGTCTCCTACAACATGGCCTCGCCGGGCGGAAAGGCATTAAGCACGAACCGTATCATAGACATACAGCTCGGCGGTGAGGACGACCTCTGGTGTCAGACCTATGACAATCGGCTATTCCTCTTCAACCAGAAGGAGCAGGCTTTCATCGACGTGCTGACTCCTTTGGAGACTTCCCTCCGGAAGCCCCTGACCGTAGATTCCTACCAAGTGCTTTCCAAAGGCGTGGCGTGGCTCACGACCCGCAGTGGAGAAGTGTTCCGCATCGACGGACGGGCGTTCAAGACCGGGACCAATGGCGTGGAGCACTATGCCACCGACGGTCATCCGCTGAAGAGCAACCGCATTTACCGCATCTACGAAGACCGTGAAGGCGACGAGTGGGCGCTTACGCACAAAGGCGTGGATGTGGTGGGACTGAAACGTGTCAAGGCCGGAGGTCCGGCGTTCCGCTATGTCTGCGAGTGCGCCGGACAGTTCTATCTGGTGTCGGAGGCCAACAAGCTTTACCGTTATCGCCGGGAGCAGGGCGACTTCGAGAAGCTCAACGTGTCCGGTTACCAAGGTGCCATCCATTGGATGGAAAGTGCGGGTCGCGACACACTCGTGTTACAGACAAGCCACTCGGTTACTTTCTACGCCTGCAAGAGTCGTACGGCAGCCACCTTCCGCATGTCGGACATCGGCCGTGCAGAGGAGAAGATTACGGCAATGTGCACAGACAGCCGGCACCACTATTGGCTCATGCTGGAACGAGGCGAGATGGTACGGCTGAATCCCTCCACGCTGGAAGCCCGCCTCTACAGACTTCCCCCGTCTTCCCTCTCCGATACCGACCTGCGGAGTCGCAGTCTGCTGTTTTCCGACCACAACGGGACGCTGTGGGCCATCGCCAAATACGGTCCGTTGTGTTACTATGACGAGACAACCGACCGCTTCCTTCCCTATCTGCGTGATGCCGACAACCCGACGTCATTCTACGTACCCACTTTCCAAGGCTACCTTATGGACAGGCAGGGCAACTTGTGGCTGGCTTTGGACATGGGTCTGGCACGGCTCTCTTTCCAGCCCCACTTCTTCACATTTCACCTCATGGAGAAGAACATGGACATCCGTGCCTTTCTCGCTGACAACAAAGGCCGTTTGTGGGCCGGTTCGAAGAGCGGGGTGGTGCGCGTCAGACAGCAGGACGGCGGACCTGTGCTCTACCTGTCTTCCAGCGGGAAGCTCGTCACGGAGAAATGCGCCTTTGGGCCCAAGGTATATGCCATGCTGCAGACACGCGATGGCGACATCTGGCTAGGCACACGTGAAGACGGACTTTTCCGTCTGCACCCCGCGGATGACCACCGCTTTACCCTCCATCATTATACATCCGACAGCGCCGATGCCTATAGCCTGAGCTCCAACCGTATTTTCGATCTCCATGAAGACTGCCGCGGGCATCTCTGGGTGGGCACCTTCGGCGGCGGGCTGAACCTGGTGGAGCGCAACCCCGAAAGCGGAAGCGCACGTTTCATCCACGCTGGCAACAGGTTGAAAAGCTTTCCAGCGGATGTCGGAGTCCGCATCCGCTGCCTGGCGGAAACTCCGGATGGCATCCTGCTTGCGGGCACCACCGATGGTCTGTTGGCTTTTCGTACATCGTTCGCCCGCCCGGAAGAGATTGTGTTTCATCACCACAGGCATGTCTCGGGCGACGATGCTTCGCTCAACAGCAACCACATCATGGACATCTTCCAGCCTCGCGGCACGGAACAAGTATACTGCCTGGGGTTCAGTGGCGGACTCAATCTGGTTTCGCCCGATTCCCTGTTGCACTCCCGGACCACTTTCCATCACTACACCGTGCAAGACGGACTTATCTCCAACTTGGTGCATTCGATGGCAGAAGATGGGCGGGGACACTATTGGGTAACGACGGAGAACGGCCTTTCCTGCCTCGACCCTCTGACCGGGCAGAGCGTGAACTATCCCTGCGACCGCTTCCGGGCGGGTTTACGCTTTGCCGAGACCGTTCCCCTGGTTATGGGCGATACGCTCTTCTTGGGTACCAATCTGGGCGTACTGAAACTCGACCTTTCCAAGTTGCCCCACGATGCCTACGTTCCACCCGTGTTGCTCACCGAGATGCGCGTGCAGGGAAATCCGCTCACGGGCGACGTGAACCGGATGAAATCGCTTACTCTCTCCCCCAGCCAGCGCAACATTTCCTTCCGCTTTGCCGCCGTGGATTTCGTCAGTCCCTCCACCATCCAGTATGCTTACAGGCTCCGCGGGCTGGACGACACATGGAACAAAGTGGAGAATGCCCGCTCCGCCAGCTATATGAACCTCCCCGCGGGCGAATACACGCTGGAGATACGTTCCACCAACAACAACGGCGTGTGGATGGACAACGTGCGTAGCCTGCGGCTCATTGTAGAGCCGAAGTTCTCCGAGACGGCCTGGGCCTGGGTGCTCTATGCCGGGCTGTTCCTGCTGCTCGTCGGGACAGTGTGCTATGTGCTGTTCTACATCTACCGCTTGCGCCACCGCATTGATACGGAACAACAGTTGGCCGACATCAAGTTGCGTTTCTTCACCGACATCTCCCACGAGTTGCGCACGCCGCTCACGCTCATCTCCGCCCCGGTGGACGAAATGCTCCAGAGCCGGACACTCTCGGAACAAGACCGGAAGCACCTGTCGCTCGTACACGTAAACATCCGGCGGATGCTCCGCATGATGAACCAGATTCTCGACTTCCGCCGGCTTCAGAACCACAAGATGAAGCTGGTGCTCGAGGAGGCCGACCTCGTCGCACTACTCCGCCAGGTGATGGCCCACTTCCAAGCAGTGGCGGGCGAGAAACATATGGACTTCAGCCTTTCTACCCCCGTGGAGAAACTCCCGATGTGGCTGGACGTAGACAAGGTGGAGAAGGTATTCTTCAACCTCCTCTCCAATGCGTTCAAGTATACCCCTGCAGAAAAAACAGTCACAGTGGAAGTAGAACTTGCCGACACGGAAGTGCGCGTCAGCGTAGCCGACAAGGGCATCGGCATCGACGAGCAACACCGAAAGACACTGTTCCAACGTTTTGAGACGTTTGGCCATAGCGACATGATGCACCCTTCCTCGGGTATCGGTTTGTCGCTGGTAAAAGAACTGGTGGATTTGCACCACGGGCACATCGACGTGGAGAGCCGCCTCGGAGAGGGAAGCCGTTTCACCGTCACCCTCCCACTCAACCGCACGGTATATGAACACGACAGGCAGACCGAGTTTATCCTGAACGACGGGCTTTTGTCTGCCTCACCCGTCCGGGAGGAGGCTGTTCCCGAAACCGGCGACGAGCGTCCGACCCTCCTCGTGGTGGAAGACAACGACGAGCTGCGTTCTTTCTTGCGCGAGATTCTTTCCGGGACGTATCATGTACTCGAAGCCTCCGACGGGAAACAAGGCCTGGAGCTGGCTGCAGAACATGTCCCCGACCTTATAGTCACGGATGTGATGATGCCCGTAATGGATGGACTGGAGATGGTAAGGCACGTGAAAGCCGACCGCCGCATCTGTCATATCCCCATCGTGGTGCTTTCCGCCAAGTCCTCGCTTGACGACCGCATCGAAGGACTGGAGCATGGCATCGACGACTATCTGGCCAAGCCGTTCAGCTCGGCTTACCTCAAAACGCGCATTGCCTCCCTGCTGCGCCAGCGGCGCGAATTGCAGGAGCTGTACATGGCGCGCTTGCAAACGTCCCCAACCAAGGAGCCTGTACCTGAAGTACCCGATTCGCCCCGCTTGGAACCCTATGACGCCCAGTTCATGAAGCAGGTGACCGATTGCGTGGAACAGAACATGACCAACCCCGACTTCGAGATAGAACAGCTGGCCGAACACCTCAACGTCTGCCGCACGGTGTTCTACCGCAAACTGAAGTCCATCACCGGTCTCACACCCGTAGCCTTCGTGGGTGAACTGCGCCTCAAGCGTGCCATCCGTTTCATGGAACAAGCCGACCTTTCCATTTCCCAAGTGGCCTATATGACGGGCTTCAAGTCACCGAAGTATTTCAGCACCGTCTTCAAAAAAGCCACCGGATGTACGCCCAGCGAATACAGGGAAAGGAAAGTAGCGGACGCAAAAGGCGGGAAATAAGCCTCCGGAGTTCGTTTTTTGACATAAAGGGTTCAGATTTTGGCGTATCTCTTTCAGCCTATTTTACAGGCGTTTCAATCCTTTTATATTTGCCGTTGTGAAGCAAACGTCTGCTTCGCTAACGCATGTATCATGAAAAACATTTCCATTCCTTTTAGCTGTATTTTATTGCTGGTTCTCCTCTTGTGCGGAATGCCGACTATGGCAGCCGACAGGCTCCCGGCCTTTCCCGGTGCTGAAGGCTTCGGACGGTATGCCACGGGTGGACGTGGCGGACAAGTCTATCACGTCACCACATTGGCCGACGGCGACCAACCCGGCACCCTACGCCATGCCATCCGCCAAAAAGGGGCACGTACCGTGGTGTTCGACATAGCCGGAACCATCTTTCTCGACAGTCCCTTACGCATTACCAACGACAGCATCACCCTTGCCGGGCAGACAGCTCCCGGACAGGGCATCTGCATCGCCCGTCATCCAGTGAACGTAGCGGCAGACAACGTCGTCATACGCTACCTGCGCTTCCGCGTGGGTAATGAAGGCGGAGGCGAGCCTGACGGCTTAGGCGGGTCCGACCATCGAGATATCATCATCGACCACTGCACCGTCAGCTGGTCGGTTGATGAAACGTGCTCCATCTACGGCAACACCGATGCCACTGTGCAGTGGTGCCTCGTCAGCGAAAGCCTCCGCACAGCCGGCCACAAGAAAGGTCGCCATGGCTACGGCGCTATCGTGGGCGGACGGCGCATGTCGTTCCACCACAACCTGCTGGCACACCATGAAAGCCGTGTGCCCCGCCTCGGATCGCGCCCCGGTACGCAAAAGGACGAGCTGGTCGACATGCGTTGCAATGTTTTCTATAATTGGGCGGGCAACGGCTGCTACGGAGGCGAAGGAATGCATATAAACATTGTCAACAACTATTATAAGCCTGGACCAGCCACACCAAAAGACAGACCCATCGCCCACCGCATCTTCGCACCCGGTATCCGCACCACGAAGTACTGCCACGGCAAAAACGGGAATCCGAACTCGTGGGCCCCGATGGAGCACGTGTGGGGCAAGTTCTACGTTACCGGAAACGTGGTGGAAGACGACCCAGAGACCACAGCCGACAACTGGACGCGCGGTATCTACGAGCAAGTGAACGGCAAGGCCAACGACGGCCTTTGGGATGAGGCTGTGCGCGACTCCATCCGCCTACGTTCGCCCCTGCCTCATGAAGAAGTGACGACGCACACGGCGCAGGAAGCTTTTCGTCTGGTGCTGGCCGGAGCGGGATGCTCGAAACGGCGCGACACCATCGACAGCCGCATCGTGGAAGAGACGCTCACGGGTACGGCCACCTACATCGGTTCTGTCACGCCCAACGCTTCCACGCGCCGCGGCCTCATCGACCTCCCTTCCGATGTAGGCGGATACCCTTCCCTTACAGCCACGACTGAAGAAATCATGGCCCTGCGTGACACCGACGGCGACGGGATGCCCGACACATGGGAGCAGACACACGGACTCGATCCCCACAATGCCGCCGACGGACGTGCTTCCACCCTGAACAGCGCGGGATACACCAATCTGGAAGTCTATCTGGACGAAGCCGCCCAGCCTCACGAGGCGAGACGGATGTGAACCTCAAGCAAGAACAGGTATTAGGATAACCCTTTCGCAAAGCCCCATTTTTGCTTGTACGAATACCACACGAACAAATATCAAACCTACATAAACAACAGTTATCATGAAAAAGACCTTTATGAAAGCAGGCACCTACTGCCTAGCTCTAGCGGCCTTGTTGGGCTGGACTCCCGCCGACGTGGCGGCCCAAGAGCAACAGCAGCAGGGATACACCATCACGGGCAAGGTGCTCGACGAACAGGGAGAGCCTGTCATCGGCGCCACGGTCAAGCTGAAAGGCGACCAGAAGATAGGCGTGGTAACCGACCTGGACGGTAACTTCAAGCTCGACATCGGCGAGCGCAAAGCCCGCCTGGTGATTTCTTTCCTTAGTATGGAGACGATGGAAGTGTCGGCCACGAGCGGCAAAGACGTGGTGGTGACGTTGCGTGAAAGCACGCAAGACCTCGACGAGGTGGTGGTCATCGGCTACGGCACATCACGCCGCGGCGACCTGACAGGTGCCATCTCCTCCGTGAACGAAAAGGTGTTACGCGATATTCCACTGACTTCGGCAGCGCAGGCCATCACCGGAAAGCTGGCCGGAGTGCTTGTCACGACAACCGACGGTTCGCCTGATGCAGACGTACAGATATTGGTGCGCGGCGGCGGCAGTATTACACAAGACAACTCCCCACTCTACATTGTCGATGGTTTCCAAGTGGACAACATCAACGACATTCCCGTGAACGACATCCAAAGCATCGACGTGCTCAAGGATGCCTCTTCCACGGCCATCTACGGTGCGAAGGGCGCGAACGGCGTCATCCTCGTCACGACCAAGAGCGGCAAAGCAGGCCGCACGGAAGTTACATTCAACTCGCACGTCGGCTTCAACAAAGTGTATAACATGACCAATGTACTTTCTCCATATGAGTACTATCTCTTCCAGCGCGAAGTAGACCCGGCAGAAAACGCCGGTCTCTTCTCCATGTATGGCCGTTGGGAAGACCGCGACATCTACCTGTCCGTCCCCGGCAACGACTGGCAGGACATCATGTACGGTGACACGGGCATCAAACAAAGCTACAACATCGGTGTACAAGGTGGATCGGAAGACATGCGCTTCAGCATCAGCTACACTCGCGACGACGAAGATTACGTCATGGTAAACTCCGATTACCTGCGCGACAATCTCCAAGTGCGCCTCAACAAGAAGTTGGGCAAAAAGCTGGAACTGGAGCTTACGGGCCGCCTCACCAAAACCACTATCATGGGTGCGGGTACCAACGGTGGGAAGCTGAAGGATGCGATACGCTTCTCTCCCATTGACAGTATGCAAGCGATGGACGAAGGAGATTTGGGGGCTGATGCCGACAAGACGGACGAAGCACAACTTTCTTCATTGAATGATCCCTATTACAATACGGTCAATGAGTACAAAAAGCAAAACAAGTTACGCCAGACGTATAACATGGGCATAAAGTGGAATATCGTCAAAGGACTGGATTACCAGTTCCGCGGCAGCTACGACTTCGACAACAACTACACGGACAATATCTGGCTCAACAAAACCGGGGAGTCCAGTTCCAACGGCGGTCAACCGGTTGCCAAACGCACCGACGAAAAGGGGCAGAGCTGGAGCATACAGAACACACTGAGTTACCGTTTCCGCAAAGACAAACACGACTTCAACGCGATGGTAGGTCAGGAAATGGTGAGCCGGCAGACAAACAATATGCAGGTGATGTCAAAGTATTATCCTATTGACTTCACAGCCGACCAAGTGCTCTCAATGTGGAACTACGGTACGCCGCAGCCCACCTATACCACCATCGGCGAGCCTTCGCGTACGGCATCCTACTTCGGCCGTGTAAACTACACTTACAACGACCGCTACACGCTTTCCTTTACAGCTCGTGCCGACGGCACGAACGTGTTGGCCCCCGACCAGCGTTGGGGTTTCTTCCCAGGTGTGGCTGCAGCCTGGCGCATTTCCGACGAGGAATTCATGGAATCTACGCGCAACTGGCTCGACAACCTGAAGCTACGCGTCAGCTACGGTGCCGTGGGCAACGCACGCGTTAGTTCCTATTGGCGACAAGACTATTCCATTGAAACCTCGGCCAATAAGCAATATTACCTGAACGAAACAGTACAGACAGGAATGAAGCCAGGTAACACCCTACGCAATGAGAACCTGACGTGGGAAACCAAGCTCTCATCAAACATCGGCCTTGATGCCACGTTTTTCGGTGGACGATTGAACGCCACGCTGGAACTGTATAAAGACGTAACCAAGGACTTGATTCTGCGTATGGACTTGCCTTCCTATTCAGGCTATCAATACCAATACCAGAACTTAGGGCGCACGAGCAACAAGGGCGTGGAACTAACCCTGAACGGGACACTGGTCAACACCAAGGACTTTTACCTCTCGGCCAACTTCAACATTGCGTTCAACAAGAACGTGGTGGAAAAGCTTGACGGCACAGCTACCTCCATGATTGCTCAATCCGGCTGGGCGCCCGACGTAGGCCGCGACGACTATCGCGTTTTCGTGGGTGAGCCTATCGGGCAAATCTATGGTTTTGAAGTCGAAGGTTTTTATACGTTCGACGATTTTACCTTCGACCATGCCACCAACAAATGGGTGCTCAATGACGGCGTGGCCAGCGACTTTGACCTGATGGCTGGTCCGGATAATTTCGGTCCCGGTTATATCAAACTCAAAGATCAGAACGGAGATGGTGTAATTGACGCCGACAACGACCGAGTGTTACTGGGATGCACACAACCCAAACATTACGGAGGTTTCGGGCTAAATGCACAATGGCTCGGATTCGACATGGCAGCCATGTTCAACTGGTCGTATGGCGGAAAAGTCTACAACGCGATGAAGATTCTAGCATCCACTTATACCAACCGCCGTTACAACAACATCTCCACAGAGATGAGCTTGGACAAGCGTTGGACAATTATCGACCCTGAAACGGGGGCCAACGTAATGTATGGTAACCTGGCCGACCCACAACGTTTCCGCGAAATCAACCAAAATGCGTCCATTTGGTCGCCCTTGATGGGTCGCACGGTGGTGACTGACTGGGCTGTGGAGGACAACTCTTTCCTGCGTTTCAGCAACTTGACCATTGGCTATACACTGCCCGTCTCGCTGACACAGAAGTTCGGTGTACGCAACCTACGCATCTATGCTACGGCCTCCAACCTTTTCTGCTGGACAAAATATTCCGGCCAAGACCCGGAAGTAAGCACACAGCGCAGCACGCCCATGACACCTAACGTGGACTACTCCGCCTACCCGAAGGCGCGTAACTATGTATTTGGCATAAACGTAACGTTTTAAAAAACAACAAACAAAAGATAACGGAACATGATAAAACATATCTTTGTGGTTGCACTTTCAGCAACTGTACTCCTAAGCTCCTGCATGGATAATTTCCTGGATACGGAAAGTCCTTCGAAGGCCAGCAGCGAGAACGTTTTCGATACCCCGGTCATGACGGAAGCCGCTCTCATGGGTGTCTACTCGTCCATGACGGCCTCCATGATGTACGGACAGAAGCTATGTGTCAACTGGCAGGGTGTAAGCGACGTAGAAGTGGGCTCCAATGCTTTCAATCTGGATGACTATAACCAGACAAATGGTGATACGGGCGGCATGAACTTCTACGATGACCCCTATAACACAACGACCAAGTGGAACGACATCTGGACTTTTACCGAACAGGCCACGACCGCAGTCGATGGTATCCGCAAATCTCCGGCAATGGAAACCGAAGACAGAGAAACCATGTTAGCCTACTTGGGTGAAGCCTTGACCCTGCGTGCATTGGGCTATTTCGAGTTGGTGCGTTGGTGGGGCGACGTACCTTTCAAGGAAAACGCAGCCAGCAGTGACTTATCTAATGTCTATATCGGAAAATGCGACAAAGACACCATCTACAACCATATCATTGCCGACCTGAAAGAAGCCATCGGATACCTGCCTTGGCAAGGCAAAGGAACCTACAACGCTGAGCGCGTCACCAAAGGATTTGCCTATGGACTTTTGGCTAGAGTTGCCCTCTTTGCCGGCGGATGGTCAGTGCGCGACGGCAATACATTCCCCGACCTGAAACTGGAGCACCATCCCACCATCGCGGAAATGAACGGATTCTTTGTGGGGCGTCCCAAGAATTACCAGGACTACTACCAGATAGCTCTTGATGCTTGTGCGGACTTACTTGCCGACCCGGAGAACCCACACCAGCTCGACCCCGACTTCGAAGAGGTTTGGGAAAAGGTGAACCACCTGGAACTGAACCCCTACAACGAAAATCTCTTTGAGGTGGCCTTTGGCGAGGGGCAGAGCGGCGATGTAGGTGCCACGATGGGCTATACGCTGGGCAACGGCGTAATCAACGCTAGCCGCGGTATGGGAGGAACTGGTTACGCCTCGACCACCCTCTACTACTTCTATTCGTTCGACCCCGAAGATAAACGCCGCGATGTAACTTGTGCTTTCCCGAGCTACGAGATGGTCGATGGCGTGGCCAAGGAAACCATGCGTTTGAACCCGTTGGGCGTATCGTGCGGCAAATGGCGTTGGTATTGGATGACTGACGAGTATCTCCAACGTCTTGAAGTGGCGACCTCGCGTATCTCGACCGGCATCAACTGGATTCTGATGCGCTACCCCGACATTTACCTGATGTTCGCCGAGGCACAAAACGAGCTTCACGGTCCCACGGAAGTGGAGGCCCGCACCGGGCTGTCAGCAGCTGCGGCCCTTGAGGTGGTGCGTACCCGCGCATTCGGTGCAGGCTCGGCTAAGGTGAAAGACTACGACGGCAGTAGCAAGGAAGCCTTCTTCAACGCCATCATCAATGAGCGTGCATGGGAATTCGGCTGCGAATGCATCCGCAAGCAAGACCTGATTCGCTGGGGACTGATTGTAGACAAGGTGGAAGCCATGAAAGAGGCCCTGTGCCTGATGTACGACTGGACTTTTCCCATCAAGGTGTTCGACAAGGAACTCACGCAGAACGACATTCCTCGCCGCGTCTACTACAAGTATGAAGCCGACCGTCCGGACTACATCGATCTATCCTCACTCAACCTGAACCAGGACTTGGGAATCTACGACCCAAATGAAAGCAAAGGCGAATATTACGTCAACTGGGTACCCATGCAGGTAGGCATCGACCAGAATGGACGTCGGCCCGATGAAGTGAACAAGAACTACGCGGAGACCATCTGCAAGATCTTGGTCATCGGAACGGGACTGAATGCTTCTTACGACTACTCCGCACTCTTCAGCAAACTCTATTGGGGCAGCGAAGCACAGGCTGAGTTTTCCAAATATTCAGTAGGCAACCGCACATGCAACTACCGCCACGTCTTTGCCATCGACTACGAAAGCGTATTCGAGTCACAAGGATGGCTCTCTAACTCATACGGATTCAGAAACTAAAGCATTGATGAACGCCTACATCCGCACACATGACGGACTCTCCGGATCGTAGTCCTCCATAAGTCGGTTGTAACGCTTCGTCTAAAAGAAATAAAGACACTTATGAAAACGCAATATATAAAAACCCGGAATGCCCTTTGCGCGGTTCTGATGACCTGCTGTGCAGGAAGCCTTTCGTCGTGCGACGATGTGAACGATTGGGGGGTCGATGCTTCTCACGACCGCCTTTTCGCTCCCTTGGTCTATGAGACCATGCAAGTCTCGCCCACCAGCGTGCAAATGCACTATTCGCAAGTGGTAACAGCCACTCGCTACGTGTTTGAGTTCTACAAGGACAGTTTGGAATACCTGCCGGAAAACTTCTACCGCGCCGACACCATCTATGCCGACACGCTCACCATCTACAAGGACGACTCGGCTCCAGCCAAGGTAGAATATGCTACCCTGTTTGGAGAGCTGGCCGGTTCAACGCAATACAGCGTCCGCATGAGAGGGATAGATGAAAACGGCAAGGCAAGCGGATACCTAGGCGTGGCTTTCGAGACCCCACGCGAGCAATTGTTCGAGAGCGCCACACCGACCACCGAGTCTGTCACGTTCACTTGGACACCGACTGACCGCGTGACACACATGCTACTGTTCGACTATGTGAATGTAGCTGAGAATCCTGGTTCAACTCCCCGTTGGGAATACGTTGTGCGCGACGAGCCCATTGAACTGACAGCGAATGACATCGCCGCTTCCTCCAAGACACTGGAAGGACTGGAAAGTGGTACGAACTATAAAGTACAGATTTGTTACAACGAGGAAGTGCGCGGCGAATACACTTTCAAAACGCTGGGCCTGGGCGAAGGAATTGTCATCCGTGTGCCTTGGGAGTCGGAAACTGCTGTGATTGACATGAACGCCTTGATGGAGAAATACGAGGTGCAAGGCACGTCAAACCTCACGCTTGAGTTTGAGCCGGGCAAGACCTACAACATCAATGCCTGGACAATGCCTTCAGTAGACAATTTGCTCCTCACGAGTATTACGACAGACCAGAGCGACCGTCCGGTCATCAATCTTCCGCAAATCAGTCTTTCATCTTCAATGCAATCGCTTGCCTTCCAATATGTTACACTTGACGGACAGAGCGACAACGCGGCCTACTTCTTCCAGCCAGGCTCAATGAACATCGGTTCCCTTACCTTCGAAGGATGCCTCATCCGCAACATCAAGCGAAGCCTCTTCCGCACCAGCGGTGCACTGAACATGACAAACATCACCATCAGCAACTCCATCATGCAACACATCGGGTGGAATGGTTATGGACTTATCAACATCTCCGGAGATAATACGATAAACCGCATTGAGGTGACCAACTCAACCTTGGTAGATATGGGCGACCAACTGATGGACATTGACGGCGGAATCGGCGAAGTGATCTTCACTAACAACACTCTTTATCAGCCGGCCGAAACACAAAAGGCATTGAGCCAACTCTTCCGTTTCGACAACTGGAACAAATCACCGGCTTCTCCAGGCAGTGTCAAGGTGGGCAACCTCATCATTGCCGGCCCGAATGGAGATACTACACTGAATGCCGGACGCAGCAATTACGACTACTTCGACTATTCGGACAACTGCTACCTCACTTCCGATGTGCCCACTGGCGGTTCTCGCTTCGAAGCCATCAATGTGCTGGACCTCTCGTCTGCCAACTTGTTCACCAATCCGGAAAATGGCGATTTTCATTTCAACCCCTCGGCTACCATTCCTGCCGGAGTCAAGAGTGCCGGAGACCCGCGTTGGCAATGAGACTTGGATTACTGTTATGTAGAATCTCTGATAAAACCATAAAGAAATGAAACTCTATCATGCGATAATTGCAGCGGCATTGTTAGGCTTCGGCCTGACCGTGACCGGTTGCGACGAAACCAACAACGACTTTAGCCGAGAATCAATACCTTGGCTTCCCGTACCTGAAGACTTGATAGCCTTCCCCGGAGCAGAAGGCTACGGACGTCATGCTACCGGCGGACGCGGCGGCGATGTCTACCATGTGACAACATTGGACGACACAAACGCGAGTGGAAGTCTGCGCTACGCCGTCGGCCAGACGGGTGCACGCACCATTGTCTTCGATGTAGCCGGGACGATTCACCTGGCCTCACCGCTCGACATCACCAATGGCGACCTTACGATAGCCGGACAATCAGCCCCGGGCGACGGTGTCTGCATCGCCGGTGCCGAGGTGCGGATAAACGCTTCCAATATCATTATCCGTTACTTGCGTTTCCGTCCAGGCAACGACTTGACCTATCTGGACCCTGCTACGGGCAACCCTGTTTCCTTTGACGGCTTGGCCGGCAAGGGACAGCAAGACATCATCATCGACCATTGTTCCTTTAGTTGGGCCGCCAACAAATGCCTTGCCATGTACAACAATCGAAACACCACGGTGCAATGGTGCCTGATCGCTGAAGCCTTGCACGAAACCGAACACGCTGATGGTCTGCACGGCTACGGCACGCTTTGGGGTGGGTCGGGTGCATCATTCCATCATAACCTCATGGCCCACTGCATGGACTGTATGCCCCGGCTTGCTCCAGGAGAATGGACACAAAAAAACGAACGAGTGGATGTGCGCAACAATGTGTTCTATAATTGGGGTGAGAATGGAGCTTGCGGCGGTGAAGGCATGATGGCCAACCTTGTGAACAATTACTACAAACCAGGTCCAGCCACTGCTTTGATTCCCGAAACTGTGCAGCATCGTATCTTTGCACCTGACGTACGTACTGAGACCGATTGTTTTGAAACAGATGAAGAGACCGGTACCGCCTTACCAGACAAACCAAATGCATGGTATCCAATGCTACATGTATGGGGGAAATACTTCATTGACGGAAATGTGATGGAAGGCAATGAAAACGTGACTGCCGACAACTGGGCGGAAGGTGTCCTGGCACAGGTGGAAAACGGTCCGGAAGTAGATGAACTTTACACCGAAGGCACGCAAGACACCATCCGCTTGACTGAGCCTTTGAACGTAGAACTTGTGGCTACCCAAACAGCCGGGGAAGCCTATCGACAAGTGTTGTCCCTTGCCGGATGCGCAAAACGGCGTGACGCCGTAGATGTACGTATTCTCCAAGAAGTGCAAGATGGCACAGCGACCTATGGCACTTGCACAGGCTTCGTGGGCAAAGGATTCATCAACGCCCCTGACGATGTAGGCGGCTATCCCACACTGACAGCCACGGATGAGGAGCTTAACGCTATCGTTGACACCGACGGCGACGGCATACCCGACGAGTGGGAAAAAGCCCACGGACTAAACCCAAACGCCGACGGCGACGGACGCATGGTGAAACTGAGCGACGAAGGCTATACCAATCTGGAGATGTATTTGAACAGTCTGGTGGAAGAACTCACAACCAATCAAAAAACTGAATAACCTACACAATTCACACACTGATGAAGAAACACATCCTGTTAATCTTTGGACTGCTGGCAACCTGCGCGGGAAGCGTGCAGGCCCAGCCGGAGTATAAACTATGGTACGACCGCCCTGCGGAGCAATGGATTGAAGCCTTACCCTTGGGCAACGGACGGCTCGGAGCGATGGTCTTTGGCGACCCGACGCACGACGAGCTCCAACTCAACGAAGAAACCGTGTGGGGAGGTTCGCCCTACAACAACACGAACCCGAAGGCGAAGGATGCCTTGCCGGAGATACGGCGGCTTCTTTTCGAAGGAAAGAATCTGGAGGCTCAGAAACTCTGCGGAGCGACCATTTGCTCGCCGCGTGCCAACGGCATGCCTTACCAGACCGTGGGGTCGTTGCATCTCGACTTCGGGGGCTTCCGCAGCTATGCCAATTACTACCGTGAGCTCGACCTTGACCGCGCCGTAGCCACCACGCGCTTCACCTCGGGCGGAGTGGACTATGTACGCGAGGCGTTCACTTCGCTGACCGACGACGTGGTCGTGCTCCGCCTCACGGCATCCCGTCCCGGAAGCATCTCCTTCCGTGCGCGTTACACCTCGCCCATGCCGGGAACACGACGCAGCGTCACATCCGACGGACTGCTCCTCCTTGAGGGCAAGGGCACTGACCACGAAGGCATCGAAGGCAAGGTGCGCTATGCCTCCCTGCTGCAATGCCAGCTCGACGGTGGGCAGCAGAAGATAGTGGGCGACACGACGTTGGTGGTCGAAGGGGCCAACAGCGCACTGCTCTGCATCTCCACAGGAACGAACTTCAAGAACTACAAAGACGTGTCAGGCGATGCCTTGGCCAAGGCGGAGGCTTATTTGCAAGGCCGTCCCTCGTTGGCGGGTTACGAGCAAGCTCGGGAAAAGCACACGGCGACCTACCGGAAGTATTTCCGCCGCGTATCGCTCGACTTGGGGCGCAACGCGCAGGCCGACAAACCGACCGACATGCGGGTGCGCGAATTCAACACGCTCTTTGACCCACAACTTCCGGCGCTGCTCTTCCAGTACGGGCGTTACCTGCTCATCTGTTCCTCACAGCCAGGCGGGCAGGCTGCCAACCTGCAAGGTATCTGGAACTACAAGAAGAACGCTCCTTGGGATGGCAAATACACCACCGACATCAACGTAGAAATGAATTATTGGCCAGCAGAAGTTACAGCCTTGCCTGAAATGCACGAGCCTTTCATCCAACTGGTGCGCGACGTGGCCGAGACAGGCAAACAGAGCGCAGCAATGTATGGCTGCAGGGGCTGGACGCTCCATCACAATACCGACATCTGGCGTTCGACGGGTGCGGTTGATGGCCCGGCCTACGGCATCTGGCCTACGTGCAACGCTTGGTTCTGCCAGCATCTGTGGGATCGTTACCTCTTCTCCGGAGACCAGGACTATTTGGCATCGGTCTATCCCATCATGAAGGCGGCTTGCGAGTTCTACCTTGACTTCCTTGTCAAGGAACCGCAACACGGATGGCTCGTCGTAGCCCCGTCATATTCCCCTGAAAACTCTCCCAATGTAAACGGCAAGCGCACCTTCCGCGTGATAGCAGGCTGTACGATGGATAACCAGATGGTAGGCGACCTTTTCAGCAATACAATTGAAGCCGCCACACTTATGGACGACGACCGGGCTTTTGTGAAAGAACTGAAGCGCGTTATCAAACAACTGCCTCCGATGCAGATAGGCCGTTGGGGACAGGTACAGGAGTGGATGGAAGACTGGGACAACCCGCGCGACCGGCATCGGCACACATCACACCTTTGGGGATTGTATCCCGGGCGACAAATCACCCCAAGCAACTCGCGTGCCTTGATGGCCGCCGCCGAAAAGACGCTCAACGGACGCGGCGACCACTCCACGGGCTGGTCGATGGGCTGGAAAATCAATTTCTGGGCACGCCTGCTCGACGGTGACCATACCTATAAGCTCATCTCCGAGCTTATCAACATGGCTCTGGAAGAAAAAGGACAAAACGGCGGTCTTTATCCCAACCTCTTCGACGCGCACCCGCCTTTCCAAATTGACGGTAACTTTGCAGCCACATCAGGTATTGCTGAAATGCTGCTCCAAAGCCACGACAACGCCGTGCATCTCCTCCCTGCCCTGCCTTCCGTCTGGACAAAAGGTGAGGTGAAGGGCTTGCGTAGCCGGGGTGGCTTCGTGCTGGAAGACATGCAGTGGGCTGACGGACGACTGGCGACAGCCACACTCCGCTCCACCATCGGCGGTGTGATGCGCGTGCGCAGTGCAGTACCCCTGACACTCGATGGCAAGGAATTAAAGCCTGCCAAAGGTGAATGTCCAAATCCGTTGCTTCGTGCACAGGCCATCAAGAAGCCGCTCATCAGCAAAGAAGCTCCGAAGGACGAAATGCCCGCCCGGACTTATTATGAATACGACATTCCGACCACGACTGGCGGCACGTATGTGCTGACAGCCTCTCAGGCAATTCAATAGAAAGAGCCATGACAGGTAGCCGCGTAGCACGGCTACCTGTCATGGCGCACTTGCCTTCTCGAAAACTACTTTTTGGGAATGGACAGAGTTCCCTCACTCTGAGTCCTCCTTTTTATAGAACAGAACTTAACACTGGATACCATCAAATGAATAAGTTATTTATGAGAAATATATTACAGAAAAGAAGCTCGTTCCTCGTGGCTGCCTTAGCCGTCTGTCTGACACTTCCGGCTGCGGGAGGCGACGTGTTCCATGCCGTGGTAGCTGCCGACGGCACGGGCGACTACACCTCCGTGCAGCAGGCCATCGACGCCGCTCCGTCAGAGCGCACAGCCCCCTGGCTCATCTTCGTGAAAAGCGGCTCGTATGAAGAATCGGTCACGGTGCCAGTCGACAAGCCTTTCATTCATCTCATCGGACAAGACAAGGCAACGACCACTATCCATCGTGCCCTTAATGTGGGCGGACGGCCAGAAGCAGGCAAGGACTCGTCCTATTGGGCTTGCTCCGTGCACAACCCGCAGTCACCGGTCTACAGGGCCGAGGGCAGCGTAGTGACGGTGAAAGCCAGCGATTTCTACACATCCGGCATCACTTATACCAATGATTTCGGCGTGGAGAGCCAGAGCGGACCGCAAGCTCTCGCCATGAAGTCGCAGGGCGACCGAGCCTCATTCTTCGACTGCGCTTTCCGCTCCTTCCAAGACACGTGGATGACTACCCAGAAAGATGCCTATCGCCATTACATCAAAAACTGCTTCATTGAGGGAGCCGTGGACTACTTCTACGGAGGTGGCAACGCGCTGCTCGAATACTGCACGCTCTACAACGTGCGCCGGGGTTCCGTCATCGTGGCTCCTTGCCACAAGACAGCGAAGTGGGGCTACGTGTTCCGCCATTGCACCATCGACGGCAATGCCGAGGCTGCCCGCGATGCCAAGACCAAACTGGGGCGCCCATGGCACGACTCACCCCGCGCCGTCTATATCCACACCACGATGCGCATTCCCATCGCCCCCGAAGGATGGACTGACATGGGTGCCATCCCCGCCCTCTTTGCCGAGTATGACAGCCGCGACGCGCAGGGTAATCCCGTCGACCTGAGCCGGCGCAAGTCCTATTACAAAAGCCGTGGCGACAACCCGCCCACCGGCAGTTGCCCCACGACGGTGACAAAGGCCGAAGCCGACAATATGGTCTATGAAAACATCATCCCCGGCACTGACGGTTGGAATCCGCGTGAGATGATGCACCGTCTGCCAGCCCCGCAGGATGTGAAAGCCAAAGGCAAGTCCGTCGAGTGGAAGCCGGTGGAAGGAGCCATTGGCTACGTCGTTCTCTCGGGCGACCGTATAGTAGGCATCACCGATGAGGCATTGCTCTCCCTGTCTTCCCCTGTTGGCGACGAGGCATTGCGCGTGCGCGCCGTGAACCGTTACGGCACGCTCGGAGAGTAAGAGCAAAGCAAAAGGCACAAAAAGAAGGTGCGCGATGTCGCGCGGTAAAATGCCCTCTTTTCGTGCCTTTTTTGTTTCTCAAGCATACATCATGTAAACTTGGCAATCTCTGCAACTTCGAAAAGCGATTGTCTTTTTATATTCCATGAACCGGCCTGACTAAAGAGGCAATGTTACAAAAATACGAAATATTCTTGTCCAATTAATTCCTATGTTAGCGTTTCTTTCTTAACTTTGCTAGCATCCTATCACATTAAAACGCTACTGATATGAGAATAGCTATTATCGGCGCAGGCAACATGGGTGGAGCCATTGCATGCGGATTGGTACAGGGCCGCAAGGCTGAGAAACGGGAAGTCATCGTGGCAAACCCGCACAACGAGAAGCTGCAGGCTTTGCAGGCCCGCTTCCCGGAGATTCAGGTGACCAACGACAACAAGGAGGCCGCACGCGGTGCGGACATCATCATTGTGGCAGTGAAGCCCTGGAAAGTCAGCGAGGTGCTGAAGCCCATCCATCCGCAGCGTCCGCAGATTCTCGTCTCGCTCGCTGCCGGAGTGACGATGGAGCAACTCGCCCAGTATGTCGACCCCGAGATGCCTATCTTCCGCATCATCCCCAACACCGCCATTGCCGTGCGTGCCAGCATGACGCTGGTCTGCGGACGGAATGCTACGGAGGAACAGTCACAGATGTTGCTGGACATCTTCAATGAGATGGGACTTGCCATGATGGTGAAAGAGGAACAGCTGGAAGCAGCCACCTCGCTCTCGTCGTGCGGCATCGCCTTTGTGCTGAAATATGTGCAGGCTGCCATGCAGGCAGGCATCGAGATGGGTATCTCACCCAGAAATTCCATGTGCATGGTGGCACAGACGCTCACCGGCGCGGCTTCCATCCTGCTGGAGCAGGACACGCACCCCTCCGTGGAAATAGACAAGGTGACGACTCCCGGCGGTATCACCATCAAGGGACTGAACGAACTCGAACACGCCGGCTTCACTTCCGCCATCATACGCGCACTGAAGGCAAGCAGGTAAAGAACAAACTAACAATCTAAGAACTATGAGCGAACAAATCAAACAAATTGCTGCACGGCTCCGTGGGTTGCGCGATGTGCTGGAACTCACGGAGCAGGAGGTAGCCGATGCCTGCCAGCTCGACGTGGAGGAATACCGCGAAATGGAAGCCGGCACACGCGACCTCTCGGTAAGCACCCTGCAAAAGATATCACGCAACTACGGCATTGCACTCGACGTGCTCATGTTCGGCGAAGAGCCCAAGATGAGCTCCTACTTCCTGACACGCGCCGGAACGGGCATCTCGGTCGAACGGCGCAAAGCCTACAAGTACCAGTCGCTGGCATCGGGATTCCGCGGACGCATCGCAGACCCGTTCATCGTGACCGTCGAGCCCAAGCCGGAAGGGACACCCGTACAGTTCAACTCACACCAGGGACAGGAGTTCAACCTCGTCATCGAAGGACGGCTGTTGCTCAACATCAACGGCAAGGAACTCTTCCTCAATCCCGGCGACAGCCTTTACTTCAATTCAGCACTGCCCCACGGGATGCTTGCCCTCGACGGCAAGCCGGTGAAATTCTTGGCTATAATCATGTAACAAATACAATGGTAGAAAGATTCATTACACAGACGAGCTTCACTTCGCAAGAAGACTTTATCAAGCACTTCCACGTGCGGGTGCCGGAGAACTTCAACTTCGGCTATGACGTGGTGGATGCATGGGCTGCTGAACAACCCGATAAGAACGCCCTCCTCTGGACCAACGACCGCGGAGAGCACCACCAATACACTTACGCCGAACTGAAGGAGAAGACCGACCGTACGGCATCGTACTTCCAGAGCCTGGGCATCGGCCACGGAGACATGGTCATGCTCATCCTCAAACGACACTATGAGTTCTGGTACGCCATCATAGCCCTTCACAAGCTGGGTGCGGTAGCAATCCCTGCCACACACCTGCTCACGAAGAAGGACATCGTCTACCGCTGCAACGCCGCAAGCATCAAGATGATTGTGGCTGCGGGCGACGACGTGGTGCTGCAACACATCATTGATGCCATGCCCGAGTCACCCACCGTGGAACGGCTCGTCAGCACGGGACCGCACATCCCCGACGGATTCGAGGATTTCCATCAAGGCATCGACCATGCCGCCCCGTTCGTCCGTCCGGCACACGTCAACACGAACGACGACATCTCGCTGATGTACTTCACGTCGGGCACCACGGGCGAGCCGAAAATGGTGGCGCATGACTTCACCTACCCGCTGGGGCACATCGCCACGGGAAGCTTCTGGCACAACCTCCACGAGGACAGCCTCCATCTGACCATCGCCGACACCGGTTGGGGCAAGGCGGTGTGGGGCAAGCTCTACGGGCAGATGATTGCCGGAGCCAACGTCTTTGTCTACGACCACGAGAAGTTTACCCCGGCAGACATTCTGGAAAAGATACACGAATACCACATCACGTCGCTCTGCGCACCGCCGACCATCTACCGCTTCCTCATCCGTGAAGACCTGACGAAGTACGACCTCTCGTCGCTGGAGTACTGCACGACAGCAGGCGAAGCGCTCAACTCGGCCGTCTACGACACGTTCAAACGCCTCACGGGCATCCGCCTGATGGAGGGATTCGGACAGACCGAGACGACACTGACCCTCGCCACCTTCCCGTGGATGGAACCGAAGCCCGGCAGCATGGGTGTCCCCAACCCGCAATACCACATCGGGCTGCTCACTCCCGACGGACGCCCGGCAGAAGACGGCGAACAGGGACAGATTGTGGTCTACACCGACCAAGGCAAGCCGTTGGGACTCTTCAAGGAGTACTACCGCAACGAGCAGCTGACGCGTGAAGCATGGCACGACGGAATCTACTACACCGGCGATGTGGCATGGCGCGACGAGGACGGCTACTACTGGTTCGTAGGCCGTGCCGACGACGTCATCAAGAGCTCGGGCTACCGCATCGGCCCCTTCGAAGTGGAAAGTGCCCTGATGACCCACCCGGCTGTGGTCGAATGCGCCATCACTGGAGTTCCGGACGAAATCCGCGGACAGGTGGTGAAGGCGACCATCGTCCTTGCCAAGGACTACAAGGACCGCGCCGGCGATGCGCTCGTCAAGGAACTGCAGAACCACGTGAAGCGCGTCACCGCCCCCTACAAGTATCCCCGCGTCATCGAGTTTGTCGACGAACTGCCGAAGACCATCAGCGGAAAGATACGGCGCGTGGAAATCCGTCAGAACGAAGCGAAAAAGAGACAAGCGTGAGTGTGTTCAGGCGGAAGCTCCCCTGCCCCGCCGCACATCCACGGAACCACATACAAACTTAAAAGCTCAAACCTATGGCAACAACAAAAGATTACGGCTCATTGGTCGAAGTCTTCAGAGGCGACCTTTGGGAGGCAGAACTGGTGAAAGGCTTCTTGGCAGCAAATGGTGTACAAGCCATGACAAAGGACGAATCGGTCGGTCTGGTTACCGGTCCGTACAATAGCGGCGGACAAGGCGTTGTCGTCCTGGTGAACCACGAGGAACAGGTGTTCGCGGAGAAAATCATCCGAGAGAACAAGCCCAAGTTGGAGAACCGTTGACCCTGTTCGGGTCGGAAAGAGACTGGAAGGTGTGCCCGGCAAGAACCGCAGGGGCACACCTTCTTTCGTTTCCCGCCGGCGGGCCCGTCTCATACGGCATACATATTTATACGTCAGAGGCGGTTTATTCGCTCCTTTTTGTCATAAAAAGGCGTTTTAGCGTGGCATAAAGATTAAATATGCCTACATTTGCCTTGACACATATCATCCAAAGATACGACTATGAGCAAGGACAACCATACACGCATCGTGGTCAAGGTGGGCAGCAACGTGCTCACCCGGACTGACGGGACACTTGACGTCACCCGCATGTCGGCACTGGTCGACCAGGTGGCGGAATTGCGCCGGGACGGTACGGAGGTGATTCTGGTCTCTTCGGGTGCCGTGGCGGCAGGACGCAGCGAGGTGCATCCTTCGGGAAGACTCGACAGCGTGGCAAGCCGACAACTGTTCTCCGCCGTGGGACAAGCCAAACTCATCAACCGCTACTACGAGCTGTTCCGCGAACACGGCATCGCCGTCGGACAGGTACTCACCACCAAGGAGAGCTTTGGCACCCGCCAGCATTACCTGAACCAACGTGCCTGCATGGAGGTGATGCTACGCAACGGAGTGCTCCCCATCGTCAACGAGAATGATACCATCTCCGTGACCGAACTGATGTTCACGGACAACGACGAGCTCTCGGGACTCATCGCCACCATGATGGATGCATCCGCCCTCTTCATCCTGAGCAACATCGACGGCGTCTATACCGGTCCGCCATCCGAGCCGGACAGCGTGCTGCTCCGCGACATCAGGCCGGGAGAGGACCTGTCAGAGTACATCCGGCAAGAGAAGTCAGGCTTCGGACGCGGCGGCATGATTACCAAGACCCGCATCGCCCGCAAGGTTGCCGAGGAGGGCATCGCCGTGTGGATAGCCAATGGCAAGCGTGAGCGGATCCTGCCTGACCTCATGGCTCATCCGGACACGACACCCTGCACCCGGTTCGTCCCCTCACCCGTCGCCCCGTCGAGCGTCAAGAAGTGGATTGCCCACAGCGACGACTTCTGCAAGGGAGAAATCCAGCTCGACGAGGAAGCCACCCGCCGGCTGACGGAAGGGCAGGTGGCAAGCATCCTGCCTGTAGGCATCACCCGGGTAGAGGGAGACTTCGAGGAGGACGACCTCATCCGCATCATCGGCGCCGACGGACAGCGCGTCGGAGTGGGAAAAGCCGACTGTGATGCCACGACCCTGCGACGGGAACTGGGCTGCAAGGACAAGAAACCCGTGGTGCACTATGACTTCCTCTACGTGGAAAGCTCCGTCTGCTGACAGGAAGGCAACCCTCACACACAAGAACCCGCTAACAAAAGAACCCACATGGACATACATTCCCTATTGGCTTCCGCTAAAGACGCCTCCTTCAACCCCGGCATACAGGACGAAGCACTCGTCAACGAGACCCTGCGCCTAACCGCCGACGAGATTGAGACACAGACTGACGCCCTCCTCGCCGCCAACCGCAGCGACCTGGCACGCATGAACCCCGACGACCCGAAATACGACCGGCTGAAGCTCACGGCAGAACGCCTGCAAGGCATAGCCGACGACATGCGTACGGTCGCCTCTCTCCCCTCTCCGCTGGGACGCATCCTGCAACACAGCGTCCGCCCCAACGGCATGGAGCTGACACGGGTGAGCGTCCCCTTCGGCGTCATCGGCATCATCTACGAGGCGCGACCCAATGTGACCTTCGATGTGTTCTCCCTCTGCCTGAAGGCCGGTAGTGCCTGCGTACTGAAGGGAGGGAGCGATGCCCGGGATTCGAACACGGCAGCCGTGTCGCTCATCGGCAATGTGCTCCGTCGGCAAGGACTGCCGCCCCACCTGGTGACCCTGCTTCCTCCCGACCGCGAGAGCGCCGACGCCCTGCTGCGTGCCAATGACTGCGTGGACCTGCTCATCCCGCGCGGAAGTGCCGGACTCATCCGCCACGTACGCGAGCATGCCACAGTCCCGGTCATCGAGACCGGTGCAGGCGTCTGCCATACCTACTTCGACCGTGCCGGTGACACTGCCAAAGGGGCAGCCATCGTCTGCAATGCCAAGACCCGCCGGGTGAGCGTCTGCAATGCACTGGACTGCCTGCTGGTTCACCGCGAACGCCTCGCCGACCTGCCGGAGCTCTGCCGTCCGCTTGCCGAGAGCCGGGTGGTGCTTTATGCTGACGGACAGGCCACAGCCGCCCTTGCAGGACATTATCCTGCCGACCTGCTGCGACCGGCAACGCCCGACAGCTATGGCACGGAATTCCTCGACTACAAGATGGCGGTGCACACCGTCGCCTCGCTGGATGAAGCACTGGCACACATCCGCCGCTACGGCTCGCACCACAGCGAGTGCATCGTCACCGAAGACGCAGCTTCCGCCGAACGCTTCATCCGCGAGACCGACGCAGCCTGTGTCTACACCAATGTGTCAACCGCCTTCACCGACGGGGCACAGTTCGGACTGGGAGCGGAAATAGGCATCAGCACGCAGAAGATGCACGCCCGCGGTCCCATGGGACTGGAGGCGCTCACCACCTATAAATGGGTGATACGCGGCAACGGACAGATACGTCCGCGATGAACGCCCCACCCGAACAGATAACTATTCACACCAACATAAACTAAGAAACGACATGAGAAACTTTACATGCGTACAAGACCTGGGGCCTCTGGACAGTGCCCTCCGCGAAGCTTTCGAAGTGAAGAAAGACCGCTTCAAACACGTCGCACTCGGACGTAACAAGACCCTGCTGATGATTTTCTTCAACAGCAGCCTCCGCACCCGCCTGAGCACACAGAAGGCGGCGCTCAACCTGGGCATGAACGTCATTGTGCTCGACATCGCCCAAGGCGCGTGGAAGCTGGAGACCGAACGTGGCGTCATCATGGACGGCGACAAACCCGAACATCTGCTCGAAGCCATCCCCGTGATGGGTTGCTACTGCGACATCATCGGTGTGCGTTCGTTTGCCCGCTTCGAGAATCGGGACTATGACTACAACGAGGTCATCCTGAACCAGTTCATCAAATATTCCGGACGTCCGGTGTTCTCCATGGAGGCAGCTACCCGCCATCCGTTGCAGAGCTTTGCCGACCTCATCACCATCGAGGAGTACAAGAAGAAGGAACGTCCCAAGGTCGTCATGACATGGGCGCCCCATCCCCGTCCACTTCCCCAGGCTGTTCCAAACTCCTTCGCCGAATGGATGAACGCCACCGACTATGAGTTTGTGATCACCCATCCGGAAGGCTACGAGCTGGCACCCGAATTTGTGGGCAAGGCACGGGTGGAATATGACCAGATGAAAGCTTTCGAGGGCGCCGACTTCATCTATGCCAAGAACTGGGCAGCCTACAGCGGCGATAACTACGGAAAAATCCTGAGCACCGACCGCTCATGGACCGTGAGCGAACGTCAGATGGCAGTGACGGACAATGCCTACTTCATGCACTGCCTCCCTGTACGCCGCAACATGATTGTCACCGACGAGGTCATCGAGAGTCCGCAGTCGATTGTCATTCCCGAAGCCGCCAACCGCGAAATTTCGGCTACTGTCGTCCTGAAACGCATGCTCGAATCCTTGTAATCACCGTCCGTGCGGAATGAAAGTGTAGAATAATTCCACACATTATTCCACACTTTCCACACTTTTCCACACTGCCGTACAGGCGTGCCACTGGCAAGACTTCCTATTCTTTAAAAAGCAATGTTCCTTGACATCCGTTTACAATATATCTCAACAATTATATTTCCAGGGACACTTCATGGGGCATCTCTTAAAACTTTTCACAAGCGGAAGGTTTAAGACAGGAAGAAGCAGGACACTTTTAGTAGTCTGACAGCTATTTTGTTAGAAGTTTTCAATAAACAGAAAACGCAAGTACAGTACTACAGGTCCGACAAAGCGCCTGACAAATAGCTAAAAGAAGCTATATTTCGTAGTCGGAAGCCAAAAATATGTATTTTATACTGACAGGTTGGCACAAAGTCCGGCTTTGGCACATGGGTTGCAATATAATTATCGAGTGAGGCTTGAAAAGGATACCCCGACAGGACCTTGCTTACGTAAACAACTAAAAAGCATCAGAAAGTATCTGGCAAGCATGAGGAGGGCAGGCTAGGAAATACGCTGACAGTCGCAGCACTGAAAGATATTTAAGCCGTCCCCACTAAAACGGTCATTCATCACACTGCGTTTACCACTTGCTACCGATTGTGAGCGTGTGAAACACGGACGAGTGCCGAACGAAGCCGACCCTGCTTCTCCCCTTTGCTACCAATACGATTTGGTGAACTTAGTGAAGACCACATACACACAACTTCATATGATTAAAAATTCTCCTAAAGAGACTTGAAACTAAACTTAGCGGCTTCCCATTCGTGATTGAACCGGAAGTCGCGCTTTTTTTATACCCCCTTCGAAAAGTGTGCCAAAATTTCCCCGATATTATTACTTAAGTATTACACAAGCACACAACTCAGCAATTGACAAGACATTGGCAGGCAAGGGAGAAAGTCTCCGTCTCAGGATTACCGCGATGGGCAATTCCTCACAAGGACCCTGTTTACCGGACGCTCATCCCCTTGTAAACAATCACTTGCACTTGCAAAAGTTGGGATTAGAATGAAAAGAAGATGCGTGGAACTGCAATGCCACGTCCTTGTGTACAGGTGCTAGGAAAACCTTCGTAAACAGATGTGGAAATAACAGCCCAACGCATATGCGTGGAGACCATCATACCTTCTCCTGTTTACGTGGTTGAAGTTTCCTAGGCTTTGTACACGCAGGAAGAAGACATAACGCCTCTTATTTTCAATATGTCTTGGAAGGAGTCGTACTCCATCCAGCTACAAAAGTAAGAAATTCCGTAATAATTCCCCATCTCCTACCATTTTTATTTGCTGCCGGCCAATTTATTTATAAACTATCATTTCATTCCACCATTATGAGTAATTCGGCAGACAGTCCCTGTATTTTTCCGTTTGAACTCATCATTTTTTATATCATCGGCTTCATTGGGAAGCAGATTTTTTCATTTTCCACCACAACTGGAGACACTACATTCGCCGTGGGGATGCCGAAGAAAATATACAGGGTCTCTCTCGGTCAATCTCATCCTTGCCTTGATTCGTTCCCAACCATAGTGCTCCTGCTGCGTTCCGAACGAACCCTCTATCTTTGTCACCCTCACTCTTGCCAATCTTTGCAGATGAAGATTTATGGCTGACACAAGGTCAGTTAGCGGACATATATTGTACTACCTAATAGAATATCATCCAACATATAGATAATATATAAAGATGGAGAACATTCCACAGGGGCAACTAACAAGAAATTCTTGTTAGTTCGCCAAGAGGGCAATCGACAGGTAAAGCGCAACATTGAGCCGTGAACGCAACTTCTATCAACAGCTGACGATGGTAACAGATACCATGTCCTCAATTACGCAACCAGCAGTTGCGCAATTCAATGGGCCATCACAGTCAATTACGAAATCAGTGATTTCGCAATTTAACGGACCATCAAATATTCGGTATTGATGTACCGATGATGCAAATCTCTTCCAAAAAGAGATAATACCGTTTTCTGGTCTGTTCATTTTGAATTCTATTTCAAATACCCGAAATCCTTAAAGAAAGCACTGTCCGTATAAGCGATCATTGTCCTATGCGTCGTAGCCTTTATTGTGTTTGCACATCTTTGCCCTGGGAAGTAAGAGAGTTCATCACTAAGACTGTATGTTCCTTTGGCTTTACTTCCTTTTTTATTTTCTTGAAAACAAGGCTCAGAAAACGTATTTAACGTGAGTTCGATATAAGAGCTTAAATTAGTTGTTTGAAAATTAGGAACATAGCGATAAAAGCATTAAATTTATAGTGTCCAAGTATAACATTTAAGCGATTACCACTATGTTCTCAGAGGCTAAAGTTACGGAGATTTATTGTATGGCGGATGATTTTTGTAAGGAATTTGCTAAGGTGCAGGAAAAATATATGGTTGAAGACAGGAAACATAAGCATCGGAATAAGCCGAACCGGATGAGTGATGCGGAAATCATGGTCATCCTGATTTTGTTCCATTCTGGTGGTTTCAGATGCTTCAAGCATTATTATCAGGAATATGTCTGCAAGCATCTGATACACCTTTTTCCCAGACGCGTGTCCTATAACCGTTTTGTGGAACTGGAAAAGGAAGTGCTGTTGCAACTAACCGTTTTCATTAAAGAGGTCTTGCTGGGTACTTGCACCGGAATCAGTTTCGTGGATTCCACTCCGCTGCGTGTATGCCGTAACCAACGTATATTGATTCACAAGACTTTTAAGGGGCTTGCCGAGCGTGGCAAATGTTCCATGGGATGGTTCTTCGGCTTTAAACTACATCTGATTATCAATGATAAAGGGGAAATACTCAATTTCATGTTCACGCCTGGAAACGTGGATGACCGGGAACCGTTGAAACAAGGAAAGTTTCTGGAAAACATCAAAGGAAAACTATGCGCA
Organism: Mediterranea sp. ET5; assembly: GCF_023337025.1. NCBI lineage: Bacteria > Pseudomonadati > Bacteroidota > Bacteroidia > Bacteroidales > Bacteroidaceae > Mediterranea > Mediterranea sp. ET5. The sequence goes on from NZ_JAMBLN010000005.1 coordinate 149,354, forward strand.
GACAAAGAATATATCGGTCAGGCTTTATTTGAGAACCTCTTCCTTAATGGCATACAGCTTGTCACTAAAGTTAAAAATAATATGAAGAACTCACTGATGAGTGTCGCTGACAAGATTCTGCTCAGAAAAAGAGCCTTGATTGAAACGGTCAATGACGAACTGAAGAACATAGCACAGATTGAACACTCAAGACATCGTTCATTCAATAACTTTATAGCCAACTCCTTGTCGGCTATCGCGGCATACTGTTTTTTTGAAAAGAAGCCCGCCATTGACGTGAATTTTGTCAATGACGGACAACTTGCTATTTTTTGATTTTATTTCGAACTCACGTTATTTAATAATAGAAATTAATTTTTCTGCAAAAAAATCTAATTTCCTGCGACCCTTTTTCAAACGCTGTGTGTCTTTATAATGTAATAACACTTATAAAGCACATGAAACACATAGCATATCTGATAGTAAAGTCTATTCTTTCCGACCTGTCTGAACAGGAAAAGAAAGAACTTAGCCAATGGCGTTCGTCATCGCGGCATAATGAAAACCTGTACCAAAAATACAGTGGAAAAGACTTTCTACAGGATATGACACCTCTCTACACTCCCGGAGAGGAAACAGAACTATACAGACAGCTTCAGAAAAAGATGCATCCGGCTCGCAAGCGGAGAATTGCATGGTATAAATGGACTGGTGCTATTGCCGCATGTCTGTTATTGTCTGTTATTCTATATCAGGTATATACAAATTACAGGCAAGAGCAAAATGTTATTGTCCTGGCTGATTTAAAACCGGGAACACAACAGGCTACCTTGTATACTTATTCCGGAGATGAAGAAACGGTTATGCCTAAACAAACCGAAAAAGTTATCATCAATTATCCGGACAACAATAAAAGTCTGAATAATGAAAATGACAAGCCGCAAGGTATTATACAACAATCGGCTGTCAAACTGAATGATATAAAACGTATTATTGTTCCACGGGGCGGCGAATACAACGTTGTTTTAAAAGACCAAAGCAATATTTATCTGAATTCAGAGTCCGATATTCAGTTTGCACCCGAATATGGAGTAGACAAGCGTGAAATGGCATTCAAGGGAGAAGCTTACTTCAACGTTGCAAAAATGGAAAATCAGCAACCCTTCATAATCCATACAGAATTCGGAACAGTAGAAGTAAAAGGTACATCATTCAACCTCCGTTGTTATGAAAACGAAAAGATACTGCAAATAGCACTCGAAAACGGATGTGTACACTTTACTCCCTTGCACAATAAAGACACCTATGTACTAACTCCGGGACAGCTCCTTACTTATCATGTAGACGAACAGCAAATCACTACAGAAGAAACAGATATCAGCATATACACATCATGGAAAAGCGGAATATACAGTTTCAGACAAACTCCGCTCTCGGCCATTATGAATGACCTTTCACGATGGTATAACATCCCTATCGGTTTTGCAAAGAAAGAACTTGAGAACATAACATTTACGGGTGAAGTCAAACGCTATGACAACTTTATTGATATTGCCGGTATGTTTGAACTGACAAAAATGATTCGTTTCAAGGCTAACCGAAACGGTATAATTATAGAAGAACAAAAGTAATCATATTATTAATTTTATACAGACTGAGATGAAAAACAGAGAGAATCTTTTCCTGCGACAAGGCAGGGCAACGGGCTTTAGCAAAAGGCTCTTTGCGTGTTTGCTTCTGGGTTCATTGACTTTAGGCAATGCAATGGCTCAGAACATAAAAAGAATAACTTTACAGTTAAAGAATGCCCAATTGGAGAAAGTATTGTCTACTATCAAGGAACAAACGGGCATGCGGCTCATTTACAGCGATGAGGACATAGCAAACATACCGCCTGTCAACATCAATGTAAAAGACATGGAGGTACTTGAGGCAGTAAAGCAATGCCTGAAAAATACAGGGCTTTCTGCAACTATAAAAGATAATACAATCGTCATCTCTCCTACTACACAAGCCGGGGAAATAAAAGGTATCGTAACTGACGAGCGCAACGGTGAACCTATGATTGGTGTCAACGTATCTGTTATAAAAGGTGGAAAAATGATTACTGGCGTAGTTACAGACATCGACGGTAAGTTCAGCGTAAATATTCCCCGTGGCGCTCAGCTTAAATTCTCGTTCGTCGGTTACAGCGAACAAGTAATCAGTCCGGAAGGAAACGATATAAAAGTAGCGTTGAAAGAGGATGCCAATACGATGGATGAAGTCGTAGTCAACGGTTTCTTTACACGTTCCAAACAAACTTATACAGGTGCTGCACGCACTGTAACCTCTGAACAGTTGTTGAGCATATCACCCAACAATGTATTACAGGCATTGTCTGTTCTTGACCCTTCTATCAAAATAAACAAGAACAATGCAATGGGATCAAACCCCAACAATATTCCAGATCTTGTAATACGTAGTACTACATCACTGGCTACTGACAATGAAGCCGGACTGAATGCTCCTCTTATTGTTATAGACGGAGTGGAATCTACATTACAGGACTTATACGATATCAACATGTACGATATTGAGCGTGTAGATATCCTTAAAGATGCTTCAGCTACCGCACTTTACGGTGAAAATGCCGCAAACGGTGTTATCGTTATTGAACGTAAAAGAGTGGAACAGGCACCAGTACGTATCCGATATACATTTACTCCAGATTTCAGTTTTGCTGACCTGTCAAGTTATGACTTATGCAACTCACAACAAAAACTGGAGTTGGAAAGACTGGCCGGATTATACGACAGCAGCAACGGAAGCATGGATAATACCTATTATGAGAAACTGGCTCTGGTAAGCAGCGGCATCAATACCGACTGGAAGTCAAAACCAATACGTACAGGATTCTCACAGACTCATTCGCTCTCTGTATCAGGACGTGGAGGAAGCATTGAATATAACATTACCGGAAACTTTACCGACAAGAACGGTGTCATGAAAGATGACGGACGAAAGAATTATGGTCTCGAGCTCTACCTGGCATACCGTCTCAAAGAAAAACTGGTGCTTACCTTAAGAGCCAGCCACCAGCAAACCAATATCCGCAACTCCAAATACGGAAGTTATGACACATGGTTGCAAATGAATCCTTATGACTCTCCTTACGATGAAAACGGAGAACTCCGTTCATTATTGTCATGGGATATGACCAATCCTCTTTATGAGGCATCACTAAGTAGCTTCTCTACTGAAGAAACCCGTACTCAGAACCTGTCTTTGAGTGCACGTTATAACTTCAAACCGAATTTGTACATCACGGCACAAGGTTCATTGCTCACGGCAAAAGGTACGGCCGATGATTTTGTATCTCCTCTTTCCATGCAGTTCAAAGACGTAACAGACCCGTTGAAAAAAGGAAGCTATACATTAACCAACAATGACGAAGACAATTATTCGTTCAAAGTAGTCGGTAACTGGATACACAGCTTCGATAATGACGGTACACTGTTTACATTGAACGTGGGAGGTGAAATCAAAAAAGAGAACAGTTCTTCACGCACAAGCATCGCTTCAGGTTTCTTGTCTGATAACCTGACCGATTTCGGATACGCAGCATCTTACTCTGACACTACCCCATACGGAAGTGAAGACCTTGCCACCAGCGTAGGTGCCTTCGCTGCAGCAAACTTTACATGGAAAAACCGCTACATCATTGATGGTTCATACCGTATGTCTGGTTCTTCCAAGTTTGGAGAGAACAACAAATATGCACCGTTCTGGTCAGTAGGTGCCGGATATAACTTGCATAACGAAGAATTCATCAAACAGCTAGGATGGGTAGATATGTTACGTCTGAGAGGAAGTTACGGATATACAGGTAGCGTAAAATTCTCACCATATCAGGCTATCTCTACTTATAAATATTACATTAGTAATATCCACCTTGGAGGCGTAGGTGCAGTGCCTATGGCCATGCCTAATCCAGATCTAACCTGGCAGACTACCAAGAAGCTGAATGTAGGTATCACTTCTTCATTCTTTGATGAACGACTGAATGTCAACTTTGACTACTATAACGAATATACCGACGATATGCTTATCGACATATCATTACCCCCATCATCCGGAGCCAGCACTGTAAAAGATAACTACGGCGCACAGGAAAGCAACGGTATCGAATTTGCCGTATGGGGTAAACCTATCGTTACTAAAGACTTCAGCTGGACGGTTTCTGTAAACGGACTTCATTCAAAGACCGTCATCAAGAATATCTCTGAAGCATTGCAACGCAAGAATGATGAAAACAATGCCGTATCTGATGAATCAGTTCCACGTATACTTTACGAAGAGGGCGGTTCTCCTACAGCAATCTATGCCGTACGTTCTGCCGGAATCGACCCTGCATCAGGAAAAGAAATATACATTAAGAAAGATGGAACCTACACTTATACATATGACGTAAAAGACAAAGTCGTAGTAGGAGATACCAATCCGGATGTTGAAGGTAACTTCTCAACAGACTTCATGTATAAGAATTTCTATCTGGGTGTAAACTTCAGCTATACTTTCGGAGGAGATATCTATAACTCAACCCGTGCAGCCAAGATTGAAAACATCAATCCGCAATACAATGCAGACGTAAGAGCATTCACCGAAAGATGGAAACAACCGGGTGACTTGGTACCTTACCTGAACCTCAGTGCAACTGGTGGACAACAGTTCGTACACTCCAGCCGATTTGTTGAAAACGAGAATGAAATATGGTTGTCGAGCATCAACTTTGCCTATGAGTTTCCACAATCATTGATCCAATCATGGGGAATACAACGCTTGCGACTGACTCTTGGAGCCTCAGACTTATTCCGTCTGTCAACTGTACGCTATGAAAGAGGTACCTCTTATCCTTATAGCCGCAGCATTAATATGTCATTCAATATTACACTTTAAAACATGAATAAGATGAAAAAACTAATATACATTTGTTACGGACTATGTTCCTTGCTCCTTTTCAATGCATGCGACGATTTCCTGGATGTACGCCCAAAATCTGAGAAGGTAGAAAACGAGCAGTTTAAAGACGCACAAGGATTTGAAGATGCCATATACGGAGTTTACGGTGAACTTCAGAATACCTATTCATACGGACGTTTCATGTATTGGGGATTTACTGAAGTACTTGCACAGAACCTTGCATGCTACCAGGATCAGGCAGAAATAGGACAGCCTCTTTCTGAACTTGATTACGAAGCAGATGCCGTAAAGGAAGTAATAGCCAACATGTGGGAAGAAGCATACAAGAATATCGGATACATAAACAATATTCTTGAAAACCTGGAAGGAAGAAACTCCATGACCCTTTACAATTACTATAGAGGTGAAATGCTTGCAATGAGAGCTTTCCTGCATTTTGACCTTCTGCGCCTGTTTGCTCCTACTGACGAAACCAAAGAAGGTATTCCTTACGTAGAAACTTATTCATACGATGTGAAACCTTTTTATAAGGTAGGAGAAGTATATGACAAGATTCTCAAAGACCTGAACGAAGCTGAAAGTCTTCTTGCCGAAGAAGAAAACAGCATGGACTATCCGAGAACAGACAACAACCTGCGCAACTTCCTGAACTACCGCACTACACATTTCAATCTTTATGCCATATGGGCACTTAAGGCACGTGTATATTGGACAAGAGGCGATATGGCCAATGCTGCTATTTATGCCGAAAAAGTAATAAAAAGCGAGAAATTCCCGCTCGCATACAGACAGGAAATGGCAGACTATCTGGCAGGAAAGTTATCTGAAAAAGAAACGATTTTCGGAGTTTATTCTAACTCGTATCTTGAATCTGTACGTGCTCTTATATTCAATCAAACCTCATTTGTATCATTCCAACCTTATCTGGAATCATCAGGTGGCAATGATTTACGAACCTTCGAAGATATCTATGCACTGGACAATGACAACACTGCAGCCGATTACCGCATGCAACAACTGGACAACAGACTTTGGAGAAAAATCATAGATTATTATACACTGAAAGGAGAAAGTGGTCCTAGCGGATGGGACGCCCGATATTCCGGATTTACCCTGATGCACGTTTCTGAAATGTATCTGATTGCGGCAGAAGCACTTCTGGAAACAAATTACGATCTGGCAGTCAGCTACTTTGACGCAGAACTTACCTCACGCGGATTAAGAGGATTTGCAGTTCAGGGCAAACAACTTACCAAAGAAAACATTTACAATGAATATTGTAAGGAACTCTTTGGCGAGGGACAAATATGGTATAATATGAAACGCCTGAACAAAGACATCATATGCAATAGCCTTGACCGTGTATTACCGGCCAGTGACACATATTATGTAGTTCCAATACCAGACAGTGAATATGAATATAGAAATGACAACAAGTAAATGTGTACAGTATGAAAACAATATATATCAAACAAGCCTTGCTCGCTCTATTGTGCATAGCAGGAACAGCCTGCACAAATGAAGACTACCAGCTCTATGATACGACCCAAAAAGATTCTGCGTTCATTGAATATATCAATGACAAAGATGAAATAGCAACTTCGGTTTCCTATAGTTTTGGATTTGACATCGCTACAGAATACGTTGTAGAGCTACCTGTAAAACTTATGGGAATGACATCGGACAAAGCACGTACTTTCACTCTTGAACCGACAGAAGGTACTACCATGCAGGAAGGAGTGCATTATACTATTGATAAGGAAGCTATGTCTATTCCAGCCAATGGAATCGAGACAAAAGTGAAAATCACGCTTTTGCGCAACAATGATCCTGAACTGCAACAAAAGGAATTCACTTTAAACCTGATTCTAAAAGAGTCTGAAGACCTTGCCGTAGTAGGACAGAATAAATTCAGCATCACTTACTCTGACATACACCCAGAATATGCTCCTAGCTGGTGGGTATCATGGGCTATGCCACCCTACAGATATGATGTAGCACAAAAGTTTTTTGAGCTTTTCTATGCAATGAAAGATGTTAATCCCGCTGTTATAGACGAGATGGTAACACAATACGGAGATTATTTCGTAAATGCCAGCAGCATGATGGGTCCGTTATCTATGTATTCAAGCTTCATGAACAAATATGTACTGATACCCTTATACGAATATTATGAAGTACATGACCCATCAGCCATTGAAGGATGGGAAAAACCATCCGCTATGTAATTATATCTAACCGTTATAAAAATAAAGATATGAAGAATATAATATATACCATTTTTTTATTCTTTGCTCTCACATCATGCATCAACGATGATTCACGAGATGCAAACAAGCTGCTGCCAGAACTGTCAATAGAAGGCAGCGATTCTGAAAAGATGCCTGTTTACAACGTCTATTTCGGAACGGAATCTTTGGTAATAGATCCAAAGGTAAAAGCTACATCCAAAAACCTGAAATATGAATGGTCTGTAGGAGAATATAATACCACATCCGATTCAAAAGGAGAACTTACCAAAATCAGTTCAGAACCGATACTGAATTATTCTTTTGAAAAGAAAGGTACATATTACATACATCTTACCGTTACCGATGATATCGTTGGAGATGTAATGGAATATCAGGTAAATGTAAACGATTACTTTGAAAAGGGAATATTGGTCATAGCCAACTCGGAAGACGGAAAAGGAAATCTGGGATTTATCAAAGACCTCACTCCGGAAGATATTGCATCTGGAATGGAATACAAGGTAGAAGAACATTGCCTAGAACAAATGAACCCTGATATTCAAATGACGAAACTTATCGGAGCAGACCGTACCAATGCTGCAACCAGCCCTTATGAACAAACTCCGATAATGATTGTCGCCTTGGAAGACAAATGTTTCTTTGTAAACTCTACAACTTTCGAAATCATATCTTCTTCTGAGTATTCAAGCATCTTCGAAGGATTTAAGGCTACCCATTTTCTCTCGAATGACGGATATGCATCATACCCCTTTGTATATGATGTAAATTCCAAACATTCTATACATTTCCAAAAGGCTTATTGGTATCTGTACGAATATCCGCATGAATTCTATCAGCAAAGCTATGAAGACGTTATTCCCGGATATAACTATATGGCAAGTATAAATTCGTGGAGTACGACACCAGTATTCGTAAACTACAGTACTTCTGAAATTATCAAGTTCCAAGCTTATTCTAGTAATGGTATGGCTACATCAGGCGACTTGTTCAAAGATAAGGATATACTGATGCTTGTTCATAACACACAACAAAATAGTGGAGACATTTATGTTGTAACAAAAGACAAAGCCAATCCTAACAAAATTTCACAATATACTATCTCTTCAAATACTGTAGGTGAATATCCTGATTGGACATATATTTATGAAAGCAGTAAAGAAACTTCTTATGAAGTAACGGACACACAGGGAATTCCTTCACAAGGAACAAGACTCACTCTTGCCAGAAGTAGTCAAGTAGCATTTTATGGTATTGGAGGAGATTTGTACGCTTACTACCTTTTCAACGCATCACCCCAACTTCCTACAAAACCCATTATTTCTTATCCTAATGAAGAGATTACCTGTATAGGTTACAATGAAGCAACTCAGGATTTATACGTAGGTACTTACAGTAATGATACAAAACGTGGAAATGTATATATCTACAGCACAGAAGATCTGACCAGCGATAAATTTGAGCCTAAATACGAGTTCAAACAATGCACAGATAAAATTTCTGATATAAGATACAAAAACTAACCCTCTCTCTTCTTTCAATGGGGGTATGTCTTGGCGAAGAACATACTCCCATTTAATTCTATTACAAACCAAGTAACCATTTAAACATCAGTCATGAAACTACATATTGCTATTCTATTGGCTTTAATTTATGCCTGCACCATGAATGCACAGTTAACAGTCAAAGGTCACATAACAGTAAAGAATGAAACTGACAGCATACATGAAATAGCCATCAACAACATCATGATGGGAAACTCATCATACACTCCTGTAAAAGCTGACAACAATCAGTTCAATATAAAGCTTACATCGGCTAATAACGGATTTTACCAACTTAACATCATTGTCCGAAAAGGAGATTCAAACAAGTATCCTTTCAACATTCCGCTGTATATGCCCGACTCCATCCGTATATACAACCTTGACATACAAATTGACAATGAAAAGATACAGTACGGCTTTGACAACGACAATACCTTTCTGGGAGAATATTATAATCAGGCAAACGTCATGAACAAGGAAGTATGGACCAACACTCCCTTGCCTGAGAACTCTTTGAAACTTATAAATCAATATGACAACATACTAAACAAGCTGTTGACTCAGTACAAGCCTTCAAAAGAGGTAGAATTATATGCACGGACCTGGAACTTTATTGAAAAGTCAAAAGCTATAAACGACATCCAATTTATGCATAGAAGAAACGGTAAAACCACTCCCAAAGAATTAGACAACGAAACCAATAATGCAACAGCTTTATTAAACAACAAGTATGCGATATGCTTTAATGAAACACCGATGTTCTTTTGCGCAAATATGCCTAAGGGAATGACTCTTGAAGAAAAAATGGACTATATCTATAAAAAAGCCGAAGACAAAAACCTGCAAAAGAGTATAGCGGAATATCTTCTGAGAAAGTATATCTCATCTTACAACTACAACAAAGACTTTTCTAACGGACTGATCGTCTTGGAAAAATGCGTCAGCAAATACAATCTTCCGGAAAAATATGTAAATGACTTCAAAAAAAGAAGATATATACTAGACAAGGCTCCATTTCCCGACATAACCTTTTACGATTCTGAAGGAAAAGAGCATACGTTCGAAGAGTTCAAGGGATATTACGTATACATTGATATCTGGGCATCGTGGTGCGTTCCGTGCTGTAAGGAAATTCCGCATCTGCAAAAGTTGGAAAAAGAACTGAACAATCCGGCTGTAAAGTTCCTGTCTGTATCCATCGATCAGAATGAAAAGAACTGGAAGAAGAAAATAGAAGAACTGAATCTGCACGGAAACCAATGGTTCAACAAAGGCAATGAAATATCAAACTTCCTGAATATAAATGCCATCCCAAGATTTCTTCTGTATGATAAAGAAGGCAAGCTCATGAACATTGATGCTACCCGCCCCAGCAATCCGCAGACAAAAGAAATGCTGGAACAGCTAAAATAAAGAAGTAAAATAAGATGATTACTAACTGACAGACAATCAGTAAGTATATACAACAAGCAACCCGACTGCAGAGGTCCTGCAATCGGGTTGTATGCTTATCAGCCTCCTTGAATAAAGTCACTTTCTACTGGCTCCATAATTTATTGATACCCAACAAAAAGTTTATCTTTAGCCTAAAGATATATGTACTTAAGTTAAAGATACATGTACTCAGCCTAAGGATAAACTTTCCAACCTGTATAAAAGCAGATTATCAGTTAGTGACTGTATGAATAAACTACAGTCTGCTTGCTTTTCAGTGAAGCCTGCACATCAATAAGCCGTTGGTTGCTGCTTCCTCTGAAACAAAGGCTTTCGTCTTTCAGTTCCTTTTTGAAACGGCCGTCTACCAGTACGTCTATGTATTTCAACAAACGAACCTGTTTTGGATTATTCAACAGATTTTCAAACGTATACCCCGTGTAGCACCATATGCTCTTATTGCTTTGATGCTTGATGGCACAAGCCAGCTCGGCAAAGCCTTCAGGCTGAAACATCGGGTCACCGCCGCTAAAGGTTACGTCGGCAAACTCGTCAGCCAGAACTTTTTGAAGAATTTCGTCCGTACTCATCCAATGTCCGCGATTAATATCCCAAGATTCGGGATTATGACAGCCGGGACATCCGTTAGGACATCCGGCGGCATAGATAGCGGTGCGGAATCCCGGTCCGTCTACCGTCGTATCTTCAAGAATATCAAGGATAGATAACATGATGATTACGCTTAATTATGTATTACACGGTCATTCAGTTCTGCCAGTTTGGCCTGATTCCATCGGTCGGTTGTTCCCACCAGATATCCGGTTATGCGCTGAAGCTTGTCAATGTGCCTGCTTCCGCACTTGGGACATTCTTCCATATGGGGGTCGGCATTCTCATAACCACAGTCCAGACAGCGGTTACGGTTATGGTTTACCGAGCCATAACCTATGTTGTAACGGTCCATCATATCCACCACACGCATAATGGCTTCGGGATTGTGTGTGGCATCTCCGTCAATCTCTACGTAGAAGATGTGGCCTCCACGTGTCAGGTCATGATAAGGAGCCTCTATCTCAGCCTTATGACGGGCACTGCACTTATAATATACGGGCACATGATTGGAATTGGTATAATAGTCACGGTCGGTTATACCGGGCAAGATTCCGAAATCCTTGCGGTCAACGCGTGTAAACTTGCCCGAAAGACCTTCGGCCGGCGTAGCCAGCACACTGTAATTATGCTGATACTGTTCAGAGAACTGGTTCACTCTGTCACGCATATAGGTTACAATCTTCAATCCCAGTTCCTGAGCTTCTTCCGACTCACCGTGATGTTTGCCCACCAGTGCCACCAGACACTCAGCCAGTCCGATAAACCCTATACCCAATGTTCCCTGATTGATAACAAGAGCTATCGTATCGTTGGGTTTCAGCTTCTCACAACCAATCCACAAAGCCGACATCAGAAGAGGGAACTGTTTGGCAAAAGCTGTTTTCTGAAATTCCATACGCTCATGCAGCTGACGGGCCGTAACTTCAAGCATCGCATCGAGTTTGGCAAAGAAACGGGCTATGCGCTGTTCCTTGTCTTCTATTTGCATGCACTCGATGGCCAGGCGGACAATATTGATTGTAGAGAATGAGAGGTTTCCACGTCCTATCGAAGTCTTCGGACCGAAACGGTTTTCAAACACACGCGTACGGCAACCCATTGTAGCCACTTCGTGCTGGTAACGCAGAGGGTCATCGGCTTTCCAGTCCTCACTCTGATTGAACGTGGCATCCAGATTCAGGAAGTTAGGGAAGAAGCGTCGTGCCGTCACCTTGCATGCCTGTACATAAAGGTCATAATTGGGGTCTTCCGACAGATAGCTGACTCCTCTTTTCTTTTTCCATATCTGAATAGGGAAAATGGCAGTCTCACCGTTACCCACTCCCTGATAAGTTGTTCTCAACAGCTCACGTATGATACAGCGTCCCTCAGCAGAAGTATCCGTACCGTAATTGATGGAACTGAACACTACCTGGTTTCCTCCTCGTGAATGTATGGTGTTCATATTGTGTATGAATGCCTCCATAGCCTGATGCACGCGGGCTACCGTCTTGTTTACGGCATGCTGCACGATGCGTTCGTCGCCCGACAGGCCGTCAAGCGGTTTTTGCAGATAGTCTGAAAGTTCTTCTGCATACAGATGCGAATAGTCTGCTCCGTTAAGTTCTTCCAGATTCTTTATTTCTTCAATGTAACTGCTGCGCACATATGGAGCCAGATAAAAGTCAAAGGCAGGAATAGCCTGTCCGCCATGCATCTCATTCTGGGCAGTCTCCAGCGAAATGCATCCCAATATGCTGGCTGTTTCAATACGTTTGGCCGGTCTGGACTCTCCATGTCCTGCCGAAAAACCATTCTGAAGGATATGATCTAACGGATGCTGCACACAGGTAAGACTTTTAGTTGGATAATAATCCTTGTCATGTATGTGCAGATAGTTACCCGCAACGGCTTCGCGCACGTCTTCACTAAGCAGATAGTCGTCAACAAACGGTTTGGTAGTCTCGCTGGCAAACTTCATCATCATTCCTGCCGGTGTATCGGCATTCATGTTTGCATTTTCACGGGTAATATCATTCGATTTGATATTGATAATCTCCAGGAAAATATCTCTTGTCTTTGCCTTACGGGCTATACTGCGCTGATTCCGGTAAGCAATATATTTCTGTGCCACGTCTTTTCGGCTACTCTTCATCAGTTCCATTTCCACGGCATCCTGAATAGCCTCAACGGTCATCTGTGCATCTCCATTAAAAGAGATACGGTCGGTAATCTGATGTATCAGTCTGAAGTCTTCTCCTTTTTCTGTATGCAACATTGCCTTACGGATAGCAGTGGCTATTTTCTCTTCGTTAAAGCCCACAATTCGTCCGTCACGCTTGATTACTGTCTGTATCATTTCCTACTGTTTTTCTAATTATCTATTATGCTAAATTTGCAAGCAAAGGTAGCATATACAGAGGAAAGTTTCCCGTTTTGGACAACTTTTCGGCAATTAAAAAAATATTAATCAATTGATAAACAGTAGCAATACAAAAGAAAATAGAAAACTTATACACAAGAAGTATTTTCTAAACAGTTAATCGAACAAGCAAACATACATACAGAAACAGTAAAATATATTCTATGCACTGATGAACAAACAGTTGAGGTAGAACAAATGAAAAGTTATCCATCAAAGTTTCTCCAGAAAAACATCCAGAAGCAGCATTGCCGTAAAACTTGAACCAGATAAGGTTCCCATCTTTTTGCGAAGCTGTTCCTTTGCCCGTTTCTTATAGGCCTTTACTGCATCGACTGTCGTATGCATCTGCTCGGCAATTTCATCAATGTGGTATCCGTCAAGAGAGTAATTTATCACTTTCTTATAATTGTCGGGCAATTCCGAAATGGCCCGATACAGTAACGTATATACTTCCACATCGAGCATCTGATCATAAAAGTCTTCTTCTGACAAAGACTCCAGATAGGTATGATGAGTGTCTTCACTGCGAAGAATATTCAGACAACGATGCTTGACCGAAGTAAACAGATAAGTTCTTATCGCCTCCGGATTCTTGAACTCCTGACGATGATTCCATATCTGCATAAAGATATCCTGTACCACATCTTCTACTTCTTCTTCCTGCACAAAACGGCGTGCAAAGGCGAGCAGGCTGGGACTGTATACATAGAAAAGAGTCTTGAATGCAGTCTCATCCCCTTGCTGGAAACGGAAAAAGGTTTCGTTTGTCATCTTTGTCTTTATTGGAGTAAGGCTTCTCTTCTTCCGTTTTACGAAAAGAAGAGAGCTGTATTTTTTCATTACTTCTTTGTTGTTGGATGCGGATAATCAATGGTATAATGCAGACCACGACTCTCCTTGCGCTCCATAGCCTGACGGGTTATCAGATAGCCCACATTTAT